>NZ_DASUNI010000185.1:0-8749 GCF_036277215.1 Microbacterium sp.
TGGTCATGAGCTTTCTCCTTTCTGGGGACCCGGCGCCGCGGATGCGGCGCCGGGTCGGATCGATCGACTAGCCCTGCGAGACGATGACGGCCTGGTATGCCTGGCTGTTCGCGAGCGACCCGAAGGTCAGGACGTTTGCGGCGACGGAAGAGTTCGTCGCGTAAACGTTGGCCCAGTTGAGGTCGAAGAAGAGCGTCTCCTTCGACGGCAGCAGTTCGACGGATTGTGCGTCGAGTTCGGCCAGTGTGATGTGCTGCATGATTCCGTTCCCTTCGACTGAAAACCGATCCGATCGGATCGGCCGCACCAGTCAAGAGAGGCGACGTTATCGATCCGTTATCGGGGCGTTATCGAGAGCTACCGTGGAGCCGGGCGCACGCTCGGGCGCGCATGGGTGAGGAGCTCGTCGAAGACGGGCGCGGCCGCGACCCCCAGTTCGCGCTCGAGGAGGTCCCGGATGCGTTCGTGAGCCCTGATCGCAGACGCGTAGTTTCCCGCCAGCAGGTGGCTTCTGACCAGAAGGAGATACGCGCTCTCGCGCAGCGGTTCGATCGCGATCGCTGCACCGGCCGCGCGGATCGCCAGATCCGCCTCGCCGTTGTCGAGGTGCCTATGGGCCAGTGTCTCCAGCGCGCAGAGCCGATCCTGAGCCATTCCCTCCTGCGCATAGACGATCCAGTCCTCGTACCAGCCGGGCAGAAGGTCGGCGTCCGCGAGCACGTCGATGGGATCGACCGATCCCGCCGCACAGTGGTTCAGGTGGATCTCGCTGATCAGCCGGCGCAGGTCGGCGATGTCGACGTGAACCGCCTCGTCCAGAGCGACGGGACCGGTGTTGTTCACGATCACGCCCGGCAGCCGGTGCGAGACCTCGAACACGCACGTGCGGAGACTTCCCGCGGCATGCGCCTCGGAGCTGTCCGGCCACAGCAGGTTGGCCAGATACGCCCGCGGGCGCGGACCGAACAGGGCGAGGACGGCGAGCAGTCGCTGCTGCCGCGCGCCCACATCGAACAGCTCCGCGCCCCGACGAAGCTCCCACCTCCCGAGGAGTCGCAGGCTCCACCCGTGCACGACTGTCGATGCCAACTCGCATCACCCCCGAACGAGTCCCCGTCGTCGTCAGCTCACTGTCGATGTAGAGCCCGACGTAGGCGCCTCCCAGGGTAGAACTGTGGGCTCCCGTGTCAAGCCCCATTGCGTGCAGGTGTAACCTGACGGGCGAACGGCGCTTCAGGCGCCGCTCGATGGGGATTCGTGCGCTTCGCGCCCGCTGCGGGTGATCGCGCGCTTCGATTCGTGACGAGTCGGCTCAGGCGCGAAGGGCGCTGGGGGCGTCCGGCGGCAGTGTTCTGTGCGACGCCTGCTGCAGCTGCTGCGCTGCCAGCCAATCGCGCACTGCGGCAAGGACCTCGTCGGCATCGGCCGAGACGATCGACGTGTCGATTCCGTCGGCGTCGCTCATGGTGAGGCGCGCCCGGAACGCGTTCTCGTGGGTGGACTCCTGCCACACACGGATCACCATCGTCGACATTCGAACTCTCCCCTAGCCGACTCGGCCGCGCGCACGTCGCGCGCACGCCCTTCGCCGGGTCATCATTCCCCCTGGATGATGGCCGATGAAGCATCGGGTCCGCTGAGCGAGTCGGTGATGGTCATGATGGTCTGCCCTGCGGTGGATGTCAATCCAGAGGATCAGATGACCGATTCGCTCCACGCGTCCGGGTTGCCGAATCGGTGCGCGGTGATCGTGATCGACTGCTCGTGCAGGAACGGCAGCAGCTCGAGCCGCCCGGCCGTCGTCACCTCGTTGGCGTACACCGCGAGGTCCGGATCACCCGCGACCGCATTCGAAAGGGCTCGGTGCAGCAGCGCCACGGACTCGGGCGGACCGACCAGCCGCGCCCGAGACGGACGGGCGACGGTGGAATCACCCTCGGCCGTCATGCGCTGCAGCCATTGGTCCTCGTTCTCGACGAAGACGGTCACGCCCTGGTCGCTGAGCGAGCGGCGTACGGCACCCGGCAGTCCGACCGGCGCGCTCACCGTGAAATCCGATCCCGCCCGGATGCCGGCCACTACGACCCGCAGCAGCGCCTCCCACGACGCGTCGCCGGTGGCCCGGACGGCGACATCGACGGGACGGTAGCGGAACAAGTTGCGCTCGACGCCGAGGCGTGAGACGTCGCGCACCTGACCGAACTCCCGATCCCACGACAGCGCGTCCGAGAGCGCGCTGCGTCGCAGCCACTCGAACGCGTCGTACCCGAGCGAGGGCTGTGCCGCCTCGATCACGGAACTGATCCGCGAATCCAGACCGCGCAGATGCAGCGTGGCCGACGCCGCCGCGCCGCTGGATGCCCGCCAGGAGCCGAGACCGATCAGGTAGTTCGGTCCACCCGCCTTCGTGCCGGCACCCACCGAAGAGCGCTTCCAGCCGCCGAAGGGCTGCCGCTGCACGATCGCGCCGGTGATGCCGCGGTTGACGTACAGGTTGCCCGCCTGGACGCCGTCGAGCCAGGCGGCGAGGTCGTCCGGATTCTGCGTGTACAACCCGGCCGTCAGGCCGTAGGCGACCGCGTTCTGCAGTTCCAGGGCGTGCGTCAGCGAGTGCGCGTGCATGACGCCCAGAACCGGCCCGAAGAACTCCTCGCGATGGAAGCGCGAACCCGGCTGCACGCCGGTGCGGATGCCGGGAGTCCACAGTCGCCCCGCGAACTCGGGAAGCGCATCGGGTCCCTCCGCGTGGCGAAGGGTCGGCTCGACCAGCCAGCGCTCGCCCTCATCGAGGGTCGTCAGCGCCCATGCGAGCTTGCCCGAGGGCGGCTCGATCACGGGCCCGACTTCGGCCGTCGGGTCGCTCGGAGGGCCGACTCGCAGCGAGGTCGCGGCGTCGACCAGCTGTCGGGCGAAGCGCTCGGAGCGGCCGACCGGTCCGACGAGGATCGCGAGCGAGGCGGCGGAGCACTTCTGCCCCGCATGCCCGAACGCGCTCTTGACGACGTCGGATGCCGCGAGGTCGAGGTCGGCGGACGGCATCACGATCATCGCGTTCTTGCCGCTCGTCTCCGCCAGCAGCGGCAGCTCGGGCCGCCACGAACGGAACAGCGCCGCCGTCTCCCACGACCCGGTGAGGATGACGCGGTCCACCTCGGGATGCGACACCAGCCGCTGGCCGAGCGAGCCTTCGTCGATGTCGACGAGGGCGAGGACGTCCCGGGGGATGCCGGCCTCCCACAGCGCTTCGGCGACGACCGCGGCGCAGCGGCGCGCCTGCGGCGCCGGCTTGAAGATCACGCCCGAGCCGGCGGCGAGTGCGGCCAGCACTCCCCCGGCCGGGATAGCGACCGGGAAGTTCCACGGCGGCGTCACGACCGTCAGCCGCGACGGAACGAAGACGGCGCCGCTCACACGGTCGAGCTCGCGCGCGGTGGCGGCGTAGTAGCTGGCGAAGTCGATCGCTTCGCTGACCTCGACGTCCGCCTCGGCGAAGACTTTGCCGGTCTCGGATGCCGCCACCTCGATCAGCTCGCCGCGCCGGGCCTCGAGAGCGCGGGCGGCCGCTTGCAGCACCGCCGACCGCTCACCGGCGGGCAGCGCGCCCCACTCCTCCGCGGCGCTGCGCACGCGTGCGACGATCGCCTCGATGGCGTCGGCGTCTGTGATCTCGGAAGCGGTGACCGTCGCATCGCCGGCCGTCGAGCCCTCGATGCGGGTGAGGATGCCGCGGCTCCACTCGCGGTTCGCCGGCAGCGAGGGGTCGGTGTCGGCCGCGTTGCGGAACCCCGGGGCACCGACGGCGCGCTCCGTGCCCTCGCGGGGGGCGAACACCGCAGTCTCGACGAAGCGGTCCCCGCCGAAGACCATCTCGGACGCCGACGGCTCGAGCGGTGCGGTGTCGCCCTCCGCCGCGGCGGAGCGGGCGATTCCGAGAACAACCTGCGTCAGACCGGAATCGGCTGCCTCAGCTCCTGTGTCGCGCAGAGACCGCGCGCCCGTGCGGGGTCCGGGCTCGGGCGGCGGTTCGGCGCGGTTCTGGGTGCGATTCGGACCCGTGCGCAGCGCGGCATCCCGTGCCCGGTCGACAGACGCCAGAAACCGGTCGCGTTCGCGGTCGAACATCGAGGGATCCTCGGCGAGTTCGAACGCGGCCGAGAGGAAGTTCTCGCTGGACGCGTTCTCCTCGAGCCGTCGCACGAGGTAGCTGATCGCCACGTCGAACTCGTCCGGCCGAACGACGGGGACGTAGAGCAGCACGTGACCCACGTCACGGGCGACCGCCTCGACCTGACCCTGGGCCATCCCCAGGAGCATCTCGAACTCGACGTGATCCCGCACATCGCGCTCTCCGGCGAGCAGCCAGGCGTAGGCGATGTCGAACAGGTTGTGTCCCGCAACGCCGATCCGTACGGCGCCGGTGTGCTCTGGCCGCAGCGCGTAGTCGAGGCACCGCAGGTAGTTCGAGTCGGAGTCGAGCTTGGTGTCGTATGTCGCCAGCGTCCAGTCGTGCATCACGGCGTCCACCCGCTCCATCGCGAGGTTCGCACCCTTGACCAGTCGGATCTTGATGGGCGCCCCGCCCGCGTCGACGCGCGCCCGAGCCCAGGCGGTCAGCTGCTCGAGCGCCGGCAGGGCGTCGGGCAGGTATGCCTGCAGCACGATGCCCGCTTCCAGCGATCGCAGTCTCGGGTCTTCCATCAGCCGCGTGAAGACGGCCATCGTGAGATCGAGGTCGCGATACTCCTCCATGTCGAGGTTGATGAACGTCCCATCCGAGGATGCCGTCACGTAAAGCGGCAGCAGGCGCTCGATGACCTTCTCGACGACCTCGTCGAAGGCCCACATCGAGATGTGGCTCGCGATGGCCGAGACCTTCACCGACACGTAGTCCACATCCGGGCGACGGACGAGTTCGTGGATGCCCTCGAGACGGCGCATTGCCTCCTGCTCGCCCAGCACGGCCTCACCGAGCAGGTTGAGGTTGAGCCGCGCGCCGCTCTCGCGGATCCGTGCGATTGCGGGGCCGAGCTTCTCTGGACGGGCGTCGACAACGAGGTGGCCCACCATCTCACGCAGCACGCGGCGCGCGATCGGCACGACCGGGGCGGGCAGGATCGGCGCGACGACCCCGCCGACCTGGACGGCGCCACGAAGGTACCAGGGCAGGAACTTCGGAACGAGCGGGGCGACGCGACTGAGATTGGATGCCGCTGCCGACAGGCTCTCGGGCCGCATCACGCCGTCGACGAAACCGATCGTGAACGGCAGACCGGTCGGATCCTTCAGGACGCCCGCCAGCCGAGCGGCCGCGGCGTCGACGTCGACCTCGGCGCTTTCGGCGACCCAGCGACGGGTGAGCTCGATGGCCTGGTCGGCGAGGGTATCGGCGGGCGCGGTGTGCGGCACGGGTGTCGACGGCATGCCTCCAGCATGCGGCATCCGATCGTTCAGCAAAAGCGACCATCTATGATCGATACCATTCGGTTCCTTCGATGATTATGTTGTCAGGGACGGAGGGCACATGTTCGAGCTGCGACGGCTGCGGCTGCTGCACGAACTCGCGCTGCGCGGCACGCTGGCAGCCGTCGCCGAGGCGCTGTCCTACAGTCCGTCCACGATCTCGCAGCAGCTGGCCCAGCTCGAGAAGGACGCGGGAGTGCCGCTGCTCATTCCCGACGGACGACGAGTCCGCCTGACCGAGCACGGCGTCGCGCTCGCGGCGCACGCGTCGCGTGCCCTCGAGCTGGAGGAGCAGATCCGCGGCGAGCTGGAATCGCTGCAGCCCGGGATCGCCCCGGTTCGCGTCGCGGTGCTTCAGACGGCCGCGCAGGCGATCCTTCCGAGCGCCCTCACCCTGCTCGCCGAGCGCGAAGCGGGACTGCGCGTCGAGATCGCCGAGGTTCCGCCCGAAGAGGGTCTGTTCGAGCTGTCGGCCCGCGGATTCGATCTCGTGATCGCCGAGCAGTACCCGGGTCACACGCGGGCGCATCGCTCGGGGCTGGAGCGCGAGACCCTCGGCAGCGACCCGATCCGACTGGCGCTCCCGCCGGATGAGGACGCCGACGGCCTGGCCGGGCTGAGAGAGCGCCCGTGGGTGATGGAGCCGGCCGGAACGGCGGCCCGGCAATGGGCCGTGCAGCAGTGCCGCGCGGCCGGCTTCGAGCCGGACATCCGTTTCGAGATCGCCGACCTGACCGCGCAGGTGCGCCTGATCGCGGCGGGCCGTGCCGTGGGGGTCCTGCCGGATCTCGTCTGGGCCGATCTGGATCCGCCGGTCCGGCTGCTGGATCTTCCCGGCGATCCGGCCCGCGAGATCTTCACCGCCGCACGTCGGTCGTCGATGTCACGCAGCGGCATCCGCACTGTGCGCGCGGCCCTGCGCGATGCGTTCGCCGCGCGCTCGACGAGCGGGCGGTCGCCGCGCTGACTCTTTTCGGACTTCCACGCACACCGCCTCCGACCTGTCGGCCGGAGGCGGTGGTGTTCGCGGAGCGGGTCAGACCGAGGTCGGGCGATCGTCCCTGCGTCCGTCGCCGTCCACGTCGCGCGTGTCGCGGTCGTAAGTGACGGCATCGGGGTTGTCGCGGACGATACGACGGTCGGTGCCGTCATGATCGCGGTCGGTGACGTCGCGGTCGGTGACTTCCCTGTCGGTTCCGGTGCGGTCAGTGGTCCGCGCGTTCCCCGCCGTCGTCACGGCCGGGTCGACTTCGTCGGCCTTGCGCAGCTTCTCCGCCTGCTCCTCGCGCAGCTTCGCGGCGTCGGAGGCGTGGTCGTCGATCGTCGCGGCGGCGCGCTCGGCCTCGATGCCCGCCTGGGCAGCCCGAGCTTTGGCCTGCTCCGCCTCGGCCGCGGCCGTCGCCGAGTCGGCGCGCGCCTGTGCGGCCTGGGCTTCGCGTTCGCGAGCCGCCATCTCTGTGCGACGGGCGTCTTCGCGCAGACCCTCCGCCTTCTTGTGCTGTGCTTCGAGCCGCTTCGCCGAGCTGCGGCGTGAGAGCATCACGGCGACGACGATGATGATCGCGACGACGATGACGGCGATGATGATCCAGATGAGTGTCGGTGTGTCCACAGGCTCACTCCTTCGTTGAGGGGGGCCGCCGGGGGCTGTGGCGGCCCCACGTGACGAGGCAACCGCACCGAGGGTTGCGCCACAACGCCTTGCGGAAGCGCACGGGGTGGGCTAGTGCCGCCGGCCGCGCTGGATCCGAGGCATCGGGCGGAGGCCACCCGGGGGCAAGATCCCGGCGACGGATTCCCCCGCAAGTGCCCGCCCGTAGTGTGAAGAGTGTGATCCCCGACCGCGCCGAACCGGAGTCGCGGCCCACGAGCCGGTTCGGGTGGGTGCGCGCCGCATCCGACCGCGTCCCGACGAAGTGGTTCGCGGGCATCGGGACCGCCGCGTTCCTCGGCGCCACGGCGGCGTTCGGCGGTCTGGCCACGGCCGCGGATGCGCCGGTCGCCGATCTGGGAGCGGGCGAAGAGCATCGAAACGACCAGTTCGCCATCACCGTCGAGCGGGCGGTGCTGATCGACGAATTCCAGGGTGCCGGCGTCTACGTCGAGGACGGCGAGCGGGTCCTCGCGCTGCCGATCCGCGTCGAGAACACCTGGAATCAGCCTCTGGCGGCGTATCCCGACAGCAGCCTCACCCAGTCGCTGGAGATCGAAGGTCTGACCGAGACGACCCCGGACTCGGTTGCCCGATACGACGACGCGACGCTCAGCCCGTCGCTCCAGCCCGGCGTGCCCGCGCAGCTGCTTCTCGCCTGGGCCGTGGAGGTGGACGCATTCACGGATGAGCAGGAGCTGCGGATCACGTTGAACGACATGACCCTGCACACCGGGTCATTCGTCGTCAACGGACAGTGGTGGACCGACCCGGTGCCGGCCGCGACGACGACGATCGAGCTTGAAGACATCGGAGCCGGCAGGTGAAGCGCTGGGTGGGGTGGGTGCTCGGCGCGGCCCTGGTCGCGGCGGCGTGGGGCGTTGCTGCCGTCACACCCGGTGAGGATGCCTCCGAGGATCCGTTCCGCGTGACGGCTGAGATCGGCGAAGTCGCCGTCGGACGAAACCTTGCGATCAACGTGCTCGACGTGCGCCGCGCCGAACGGGTGCTGGCCGGGAGCTGGAGCGCCGACGGGAATTGGGTCGTCGTGGATCTGGAGGCGGAAGCGGTGGAGTCGGAGTTCGGCACGCTGCTCACACTCGCCACCCTCGAGATAGACGGTCGCATCTTCAGTGCGAGCGAACGTCCGGAATCGCTTGTGCGCGCCTCGCTCTCAGTCGGCATCCCGCAGACCGGCAGCCTGGCGTTCGAGCTTCCCGAAAACCTTGATGCCGCACGGGGAATACTGCAGTTCGGTCTGGACGCGGACCCGCGGCTGGACTCGGTCATCGCGCTGGAGATCGACCTGGATGCAATTGCAGTCGAGCCGGCCGTCGACCTGCTCCCGACGGGGTGGAGCACGCGATGAGCGGCGCGTGGTGGCGACGCAACGCCCTGTGGCTGGCCCTCGTCGCGGTGCTGGCCCCGCTCACGGCCGGTGTCATCGCGGTGAACGAGTGGTCGGAGTGGGATCTCGGCCACGCCACCAAGCCGATCACCGTCGCCGCTGGCGGGTCGGCCTCGTACGCGGGTGCGCGGGTCGGGCCGGCGAGGGCCGAGTTCACCACGGATCCCGCCGCTCCGCCCGGCTCACGGGTCGTCAGCGTGACCGTCCTGGTCGAGCCCGGCGACCAGCCG
>NZ_DASUNI010000186.1:0-3195 GCF_036277215.1 Microbacterium sp.
CAGCCCCGCGAAGGTGTGCTCGCCCGGGTGCACCTCCCGGCCGGCGAAGTCCAGGACGAATCCGACACCCAGGTCGGCGACGGCATCGCACACGGCGCCGTCGCCCGTCGCCTCATCGAGACCGTTGTTGATGGTCCTCACCTCGTCGCCGATGTCCATCAGCGTGTGCGGCATGAGCACGGGGCGGTTCGCGAGCGCATAGGCCAGGGACGCGCCGGTCCAGGGGCTGCCCGCGACCGCGACGCCCTCGGGGACGTGCTCGTCGAGGCGGGCCAGCAGTGCGGCTTCGTCGGCGGTGAGCAGGGCCGAATCCGGGCCGAGGACGAACGGGCTGCTCGCCCACTGCTCGGCCGTCCACACCGGTGAGATCGACTGCGCCTGAAAGCCGAGTGCTGCCAGTACCGCCACGACGACCGCGAGCCCGGCCGCCGCCCAGCGGGGCAGGGTGGCGGTGACTCGGCGCACCCGCCGGCGCCGCGCGATCCACGCCCATGTGCACGCGATGCCGTACGCGCCGAGGGGAACCAGCACGATCGGAAGCACCGCGGCCAGCCGGGGCAGGTTGTTGTACCAGCCGCCGGTGAGCGCGTCACGCAGGTCCGGGAACGGCAGCGCTGCGACCGAGACGTAGAGCAGGGCGATCACGGCGTACATCCCCAGCGCGACCCAGGAGCGCCTCGTCCGTGCGACGATCGCCCACACGATGCCGGCGATCACGGCGATCGCCGCGAGGATCGCCGGCACCTCGTACCACGCGGAGATCGTCAGGACGTCCCAGACTGCGTCGCGCATCCTCATCTGGAGCGGCCAGAGACGTGCTTCCAGCGGGGGCCGCAGCGTGTCCAGCAGGACCGCGCCCACGGCCAGATACACCGCGAACGATCCGACGATCAGCCAGCGCACGCGAGCGGTCCGCGCATCGCGCAGGAGCAGGATGGCGAAGACCACCGCCATCGGCGCCGTGAGGGCGAGCCATCCGACGAGGGCGCCGGGGTGGGCGAGAGCCAGCCCCGGCAGGCAGCCGAGGACCGCGACCGCCCACCATGCGCGCCCGGCCCCGCGGCGTCCGCCTGCCAGGCCGAGCGCACGGAGCGTCCCCGCCAGTGCGACGGGCAGGAGGGCCAGGCCGAGCTGGTACGGGTAGAGCACCCCGTAGTCCATGAGCAGGATCGGGAACACCGGCAGCGATGCGGCGAGCAGTCCGGCGCTCACGGCCAGCACCGGCGAACGGCCGAACAGGGTGCGGGAGAGCAGCAGCACGCCGAGCGGCCACACGACCGCCGAGACCACGACGGTCACGGCGTTGATTGCGGCTGGGATGGACGCACCCGACAGCTGGACGACGAGCGCCACCAGCGCGTGCCAGCCCGCCGGGTAGAACGGGAGCCCGCCCCGCGGGTTCGTCATGTAACCGAGCCACAGCGAGGACGCGTTGCCCGTGTCGAGCACGAAGCGGACACCGTTGAGATGGAAGATGTTGTCGAAGGTCTGAGAGATGTTCTCCGGCTGCCCGAAGATCGTGACGACCCGGAGGGTCAGCAGGACCGCGGCCGCCAGGAACCCGAAGAGCAGCCACCCGTCGAATCGGCGGCGCGGCGCGCGCGGAGGCCGTGACCGCCGGGTCGCGCGCCGGATGACGACGAGGACCGCTCCGACGACGACCGCGACGAGGAGGACCGGCAGCATCGACCAGGACAGGCCGACCCAGGGCGCCGCGACGGCGGTGATCCCGATTATCGTCACGGCGAAGGCGGGGGCCGCCGCGATCGACGCGAATCCGCGCAGTCCGATGATCCTCGCGAGCGGCACGCCGACGACCGCGAACAGCAGCACGGTCGCGACCGCAGCCCAGGTGAACGCGAGCCACTGCACGGATGGAGACCTTTCGGAGACCCGCACAGGACGGGACGGACGATCCAGAATACCGAGCGGAGGCCTGAGAAATGCGTGTGCCGGGCTGTGACACCATGGGAGCGTGAAAGGGATCATCCTCGCCGGCGGTTCGGGCACGCGTCTGCATCCGATCACGCTGGGCATCTCGAAGCAGCTGATCCCGGTGTACGACAAGCCGATGGTGTACTACCCGTTGTCGACGCTGATGCTCGCCGGGATCCGCGACATCCTGATCATCACGACGCCGCATGATGCGGAGCAGTTCGAGCGGCTGCTCGGAGACGGGTCGCAGTTCGGGGTGAATCTGACGTTCGCGCGTCAGCCGTCCCCGGACGGGCTCGCGCAGGCGTTCACGATCGGAGCGGACTTCATCGGCGACGACAAGGTCGCGCTCGTGCTCGGCGACAACCTGCTGTACGGTCCGGGGCTGGGCACGCAGTTGAAGCGGTACGCGGATGTGCAGGGCGGGGCGATCTTCGCGTACTGGGTCGCCGATCCCACGGCGTACGGCGTGGTGGAGTTCGACCAGGACGGCCGGGCCGTCTCCCTCGAGGAGAAGCCGTCCCACCCGAAGTCGAGCTACGCGGTGCCGGGGCTGTACTTCTACGACAACGACGTGGTGCAGATCGCCCGGGATCTGCAGCCGAGCCCTCGCGGCGAGTACGAGATCACCGACGTGAACCGTGCGTATCTGGAACGCGGCGCGCTGCAGGTGGAGGTCCTGCCGCGCGGTACGGCGTGGCTGGACACCGGGACCTTCGATCAGATGACGGATGCCGGGGACTACGTCCGCACGATGGAGCGGCGCACCGGCCTGCGGATCGGGGTGCCCGAGGAGGTCGCGTGGCGGCAGGGGTTCCTCAGCGACGACGACCTGCGCTCCCGCGCGGCGAAGCTGGTGAAGTCCGGGTACGGCACGTATCTTCTGGAGACCCTGGAGAGGGGCCACTGATGGCGAACCTGCTCGTGACCGGCGGGGCCGGCTTCATCGGGTCGAACTTCGTGCACCACGTCGTCGGTCACACCGACCACCACGTCACGGTGCTGGACGCGCTCACCTACGCCGGGAACCTGGACTCCCTGGCCGGGCTGCCCGAGAACCGGGTCACATTCGTGAAGGGCGACATCACCGACGCCGCCCTGGTGGACGAGCTGTTCGAGGAAGCGGACGCGGTGGTGCACTTCGCGGCCGAGTCCCATGTCGACCGGTCCATCACGGGTGCTGCGGACTTCGTCTCGACGAACATCGCTGGCACCCAGGTGCTGCTCCAGGCCGCGCTGGACGAGGGGATCGGACGGTTC
>NZ_DASUNI010000187.1:0-3260 GCF_036277215.1 Microbacterium sp.
CCCGGAAGAGGGTCGGGCTGCGGCATCCGTCGTGCCGTCTTGAAGACGTCCTACTTGGCGGCGACCACCTGGAGCGTGATCACAGCGGTGAGGTCGTCACGCAGGCGGATCGTCGCCTCGTGCTCGCCCACCGACTTGATCGGTGAGGTGATGTGGATCTTGCGCTTGTCGAGATCGCCCAGGCCCGCGGCCTTCACGGCGTCGGCGATGTCGCCGGTCTTGACCGAACCGAACAGCCGGCCTTCGGCTCCCGCCTTCACGGCGAGCTTGACCTTGTTGGACTCGAGCGCGTCCTTGAGCGCCACGGCCTCCTCGTGCACGTGGATCGCACGCGAGTCACGAGCCGCGCGAATCGACGCGACCTGCTTCTCGCCACCGCGCGTCCACGCCACGGCGAAGCCCTGTGGGATGAGGTAGTTGCGGGCGAACCCGTCCTTGACCTCGACTACGTCACCGGCGCTGCCCAGCCCGGCGACCTCGTTCGTGAGAATCAGCTTCGACATGGTGCTCCTTAGCGGCCGGCGCCGGCGTAGGGCAGGAGCGCCATCTCGCGCGCGTTCTTGATTGCGCGAGCGATGAGACGCTGCTCCTGCACGGAGACACCGGTGATACGACGGGCGCGGATCTTCCCGCGCTCCGAGATGAACTTGCGGAGGGTGGCGACATCCTTGTAGTCGATGACGCCGACGCGGGTGGGCTTCGCCGGGGCTGCGTTCTTCGCGCCCTTCCGCGGCTTGCGGCGGTCGCCGCTTGACTTTCCAGCCATGGTTATTCCTTACCGGTTGTGATCGGATGCTGCACTGAGTGGGTGCACTCGGGGCGCAGCATCCGGAATCTGTCTTCTAGAACGGAGTGTCGTCGCCGTAGGCGCCGGGAGCAGCCCATGAGTCGCCACCTGAAGCGCCGCCGGCTGCCGGAGCGGCCTGCGTGCCGGGCGTCGACCACGGCTCGTCGGAAGCGACCTGGCCGCGGGACTGCCCGCCGCCGGCCGCGCGCGTCACCTGAGCGGTGGCGTAGCGGAGCGAGGGGCCGATCTCGTCGACCTCGAGCTCGATCGCGGTGCGCTTCTCGCCCTCGCGGGTCTCGTAGGAGCGCTGCTTGAGGCGACCGGTCGCGATGACGCGGGAGCCCTTCGTCAGCGATCCGGCCACGTGCTCAGCGAACTCGCGCCACACGCTCGCGCGGAGGAACAGCGCTTCGCCGTCCTTCCACTCGTTGGCCTGGCGGTCGAAGTTGCGCGGCGTCGAAGCGATGGTGAAGTTCGCGACGGGAAGTCCGTTCTGCGTGTACCGCAGCTCGGGATCGGCCGTGAGGTTGCCCACGACGGTGATGATCGTCTCGCCGGCCATCTCCTTACGCGTCCTGCTTGACGGGCTTGGCGGGGCGAGCGGCCTTGCGGGCCGCCTTCTCCTCGGCGCGCACGCGCTCGGACTCGATGAGGGCGATCGCTTCCTCGGCGCGGAGAACCTTGGTGCGCATGACCTGCTCGTTGAGCTTGAGCTGGCGGTCCAGCTCCTGCGTGGCGGCGCTCGATGCGGTGAAGGCGACGACGGCGTAGACGCCTTCGGTCTTCTTCTGGATCTCATACGCGAGACGGCGGCGGCCCCAGATGTCGACGTTGTCGATCGAGCCACCGTCGTTCGTGATGACCTTCAGGAACTTGTCGAGCGTCGGGGCGACCTGACGCTCATCGATCTCGGGGCTCAGAATGACCATGAGTTCGTACTGGTGCGTCACTGACCCACCTCCTTCGGACTAGAACGGCTGCCGGGCATTTCCCGACAGCAGGAGGGTGTGTGCACGTCGTCGCGGGCTCACGCAGACAGAGCTGCAACCGGACAACCTGGACAGTCTACCGGATCCGATGCACGACGCCGAACCCGCGGCTCCGGCATCCATCGGTCAGCGGAACGCGCCGATACCCGTCAGGTGCTCGCCGAGGATCAGGGTGTGCACCTCGTCGGTGCCCTCGTAGGTGCGGACCGACTCGAGGTTGGCCGCGTGGCGGATCGGGGAGTGCTCGAGCAGCACGCCGTTGCCGCCCAGGATCGTGCGGGCTTCGCGGGCTATCGCGAGGGCCTCGCGCACGTTGTTGAGCTTGCCGAGCGAGATCTGTACGGGCTGGAGGATTCCGGCGTCCTTCGCCCGGCCCAGGTGCAGGGCGAGCAGCGCCCCCTTCTGCAGTTCGACGACCATATCGACCAGCTTCTGCTGCGTGAGCTGGAAGCCGGCGATCGGTCGGTCGAACTGCTCCCGGCCCAGTGCGTAGCGGAGAGCGGCCTCGTAGCTGTCGCGGCCGGCGCCGAGCGCACCCCACACGATTCCGTAGCGGGCTTCGTTGAGCGCCGAGAACGGACCGCGCAGCCCGCGCGCGCCCGGCAGCATTGCGGATGCCGGCAGCCGCACGTCGTCGAAATGCAGCTCGCTCTGCACCGATGCCCGCAGTGACAGCTTCGGCTCCAACACGGTGATGTGAAGGCCAGGCGAATCCGCGGGCACGATGAAGCCGCGCACGCCGTCTTCGGTCTGCGCCCACACGACGCACAGCTGGGCGATCGACGCGAGTCCGATCCAGCGCTTCGACCCGGCGAGCACCCAATCCTCGCCGTCGCGGCGCGCGAAGGTTCTCATTCGTGACGGGTCGGAACCCGCGGTGGGCTCGGTGAGGCCGAAGCTGCCGATGACCTCGCCGCGCGCCATCCGCGGCAGCCACTCCTGCTTCTGCTGCTCGCTGCCCCAGCGGTGGATCGAGCCCATCGCCAGCGAGCCCTGCACCGACACGAACGTGCGGATTCCCGAGTCGCCGGCCTCCAGCTCGAGGGCTGCCAGTCCGTACTGCACGGCGCTGCGGCCGGGGCATCCGTATCCTTCCAGCTCCATGCCGAGCAGGCCGAGCTCGCCCAGCGCCGGCGCGAGCTCGGCCGGAAAGTGGGCCCGGTCGAACCAGTCGGCGATGTGCGGGCGGATCCGCTCATCGACGAAGGCGCGTACGCGGTTGCGCACGCCTCGCTCGTCGTCACTCAGCAGCGCGTCGATGCCCAGGACGTCGGAGGCCGCCCGCAGCGCGTCGAGATCGCCGGGATCCCGGGCCGAGTCGCTTCGCGCCATCAACAGACCTCCTCGTCGCGTGCACAACTCCTCCTCTCCTCGCCGTGCCCGCCCCGTGTCCGTCCGCTCAGGCGCAAGGGCGACCGAATCGGCGGAGTTGTGCACGCGACCGAGCCTGCGCGCGTTCCACTCAGCGGCCTGCCGGCTCCGCC
>NZ_DASUNI010000188.1:0-14602 GCF_036277215.1 Microbacterium sp.
CGGTCATCTTCGGCCACCAGAAGTAGAAGCCGGAGAACATCGCGAACACCACGGTGCCGAACACGACGTAGTGGAAGTGCGCGACGACGAAGTACGAGTCCGACACATGGAAATCCAGCGGCGGCGACGCCAGGATGACACCGGTCAGGCCGCCGAACACGAACGACACCAGGAACCCGAGCGAGAACATCATCGGCGTCTCGAAGGTCACCGAGCCGCGCCACATCGTGCCGATCCAGTTGAAGATCTTCACACCCGTCGGCACCGCGATCAGCATCGTCATGATCGCGAAGAACGGCAGCAGCACCGCACCGGTCACATACATGTGGTGCGCCCACACCGCCACCGAGAGCGCAGCGATCGCGATCGTGGCGTAGACCAGGGTCTTGTACCCGAAGATCGGCTTGCGGCTGAACACCGGCAGCACCTCGGAGATGATCCCGAAGAACGGCAGCGCGATGATGTACACCTCGGGGTGCCCGAAGAACCAGAACAGGTGCTGCCAGAGCAGCACGCCGCCGTTCGCGGGATCGTAGATGTGTGCGCCGAGCACACGGTCGGCAGCGGCCGCGAGGATCGCCGCGGCGAGCACCGGGAACGCCATCAGGACCAGGATGCTGGTGACCAGCGTGTTCCACGAGAAGATCGGCATCCGCCACATCGTCATGCCCGGGGCGCGCATGGTGATGATCGTCGTGACGAAGTTCACGGCGCCGAGGATCGTGCCGAAGCCGCTCATGCCGAGGCCGAGCATCCAGAGGTTTCCGCCGACGCCAGGCGAGAAGCTCGCGTTCGCGAGCGGCTGGTAGGCGAACCATCCGAACGCCGCCGCGCCCTGCGGAGTGAGGAAGCCGGCGACGGCCAGCGTGGAGCCGAACAGGAACAGCCAGAACGCGAACGCGTTCAGCCGCGGGAACGCGACGTCGGGCGCGCCGATCTGCAGGGGCATGATCACGTTCGCGAAACCCGCGAACAGCGGGGTGGCGAACATCAGCAGCATGATCGTGCCGTGCATCGTGAAGAGCTGGTTGTACTGCTCCTTGGTCGGGATGATCTGCATACCCGGCTCGAAGAGCTCGGCGCGCATGATCAGGGCCATCACTCCGCCGAGCATGAAGAAGAGCACGGAGGAGATCAGGTAGAGGTAGCCGATCGTCTTGTGGTCAGTGGAGGTGATCCACTTGACGACGATGTTGCCCTTCTGGGCGGTGCGCGTCGAACTCAGCAGCGCGGCCTGGCGAGGCGGGAGGGTCGTCGGGCGTCCCGGAGTGTTGTCCTGCAGCGGAAGCGTGGTCGCCATGATCAGTCGCCTTCCTCGCGCTCTTGTGCGCCGGTGCCCGGGTAGCTGCCGAGCCGATCGTATTCGTCGTTTATGTCGCCGGTCTGGCCCGCGGAACGCAGCGATTCGAGGTAGTCCTCGTACTCGGCTTCGCTGACCACCTTGACGTTGAAGAGCATCGCGGAGTGGTACTCACCACACAGCTCGGCGCACTTGCCCGCGTAGGTGCCCTCGCGGGTCGGCGTGAACGACCAGAAGTTGTCCCGCCCGATGTACATGTCCTTCTTGTACAGGAAGTCGATGACCCAGAACGAGTGGATCACATCGCGGGACTGAAGCAGGATCTTGACCGACTTGTCGACGGGCAGGTAGAGCGTGGGCAGCTTCTCCTGGTCGACGTCGCCGTTCGCGGCCGGCTGTGCCTGCACGCCCATCGACCAGACCGCGTCCGAGCGGTCCTCGTCCTCACCGTTGTACTGGAAGTCCCACGCCCACTGCTTGCCGATCGCGATGATCGACACGTCGGGGTCTTCGGTCTGCGTCTCGAGGATCGTCTGGTCGCGGGCCGTGAAGGCGAAGAAGCCGATCACCAGGATGAGGGGAACGATCGTGTAGAAGATCTCGATCGGCATGTTGTAGCGCAGCTGCACCGGCAACCCGACCTGCCCCTTGCGACGGCGGTAGGCGATGGCCGCCCAGCCCATCAGACCCCACGTGACCAGGCCCACCGCGAGCAGGACGATCCAGGAGTTGACCCAGAGCCCCGCGACCATGTCGGTGCGGTTCGTGGCCGGAGTTCCGTCCTCCACGAAGCCGGGAAGGTAGCCGTGAAGCTCGGTCGGGGTGCACCCCGCGAGCGCGACAGCCGTTGCGATACCGATGGGAAGAACAGCCCAGCGGAGGCGGCGTTTCGAGGGCACGGTGCACCTTTCCGGGTCGCGATTGTGACTCCGCCAGTCTAGAGCAGACTCCTAGCGGATTCGGGCCATCCGCCCAGGTTGCCCCGCGTCGCGGGGCGAGGAAATCAGGCCCGCCGCTCGATGAGCGGGCGGGCCTGAGGCGGGATCACGTGGGGATCAGTGGAAGCTGTCGCCGCACGCGCAGCTGCCTGCCGCATTCGGGTTGTCGATGGTGAACCCCTGCTCGGAGATCGTGTCCTTGAAGTCGATCTGAGCGCCGTCGAGGTACGCAACGCTCATGTCGTCCACGATGACCTCGACCCCGTCGAAGTCGACGGTCTTGTCGCCGTCGAGATACCGCTCGTCGAAGTAGAGCTGGTAGATCAGGCCGCTGCATCCGCCGGGCTGAACGGCGACGCGCAGCCGCAGGTCGTCACGACCCTCCTGCGCGAGGAGGCTCTTCACCTTCAGCGCCGCAGCGTCGGTCAGGGCAACGCCGTGGGCACGGACGGTCTGGTCAGTCGACAGTGCAGTGTCGGTCATGGCACTCCTCCGGACGGGCCGCGATCGCGGCGGGATGAGTCGATTCTACGCCCGGCGGCTTGGAACCGGCTCCAAACCGCTCCGAGTGCCACTACGCCACGGTGCGGGCGTCGAGCTTCTCGAGCAGGAGCGCCTCAGCCAGCACCGCGTTGCGGAACGTGTCCAGGTGCAGCGACTCGTTGGGGCTGTGCGCGCGGGCGTGCGGGTCCTCGACGCCGGTGACCAGGATCTGGGCACCCGGAAACTCCCGGACGAGGTCGGCGATGAAGGGAATCGAGCCGCCGACTCCGATCTCGACGGGCTCGACGCCGTAGGCCTCGTGCATCGACTGCAGGGCCGTGGCGACGGCCCATCCGCTGGTGTCCACGAGGAAGGCGTCGCCGTAGTCCTGATCAGTGAAGGTCAGCTGCGCACCGAATGGCGCATGCTCGCGCAGGTGCGCCTCGATCGCCGAGTACGCCTCCCGGGCGGGCTGTCCCGGCGCGACGCGCGCGCTGATCACGACCGAGACGGCGGGAGTCAGCGTGTTCGACGCATTCGCGACGCTCGGCGCGTCGATCCCGGTGACCGTGATCGAAGGCTTGTTCCAGATGCGGCTGAGGATCGTGCCCCGGCCGACCGGGCTCACACCGGGGGGCAGCCCAGCCTCATCACGCAGGGTCTCCTCGGTGTAGGCCGGCGTCTCGGCGTCCCGCTCGGTGAGCCCTTCGACGGCGACTGCGCCGTCGTCGTCCCACAGGGTGGCGAGCAGCTTGACGGTCGCCATCATCGCGTCGGGCACCGCTCCCCCGAACATGCCGGAATGCGACGCGTGGTCGAGGGTCTGCACCCGGAGGGTGAAGCGGGTGTTGCCGCGCAGCGAGACGGTCAATGCAGGAGTGCGCGCGTCCCAGTTGCCCGAGTCCGCTACCACGATCACGTCGGCGCGGAGCGCTTCGGCGTTGTCGGCGAGGAACTGCGCGAACGACCGCGAGCCGGCCTCCTCCTCCCCTTCGATGAAGAGAGCCACGCCGAGGTCGAATTCGTCCCCCAGTGCGTGCTTCACCGCGCGCAGCGCTGCGACATGCGCCATCACTCCCGCCTTATCGTCCGCGGCGCCTCGGCCGTACAGGCGCCCGCCCCGAACCGTCGGCGCGAACGGCTCGGACTCCCAGAGGGACTCGTCACCGACCGGCTGCACGTCGTGATGGGCGTAGAGCAGGATGGTCGGGCGCCCGTTGCGTGCCACGCGCGTCGCCAGGACTGCGGGCTGTCCGACCTCTTCCGAGCCGGGAATGGCTGCGCGCCGGATCTCGACGGATTCGAACAAGCCGAGCTCCTCGACCAGAGCGGCGACCGCCTCCGCGCTGCGTTGCACCTCACTCACGTCGAATCCCGGAAACGCGATCGAAGGGATGCGGACGAGGGCGCCGAGGTCGGCGAGGGCGGCGGGGATACCGGAGGCCGCGGCGTCGCGCACAGCATCCTGACGGGTGGGGGCAGTGTCCATGCGGGTAATCTTAAGGTGCTTCCCGATCGAGACATCGAGGTTCCACCGTGGCCAAGACACCCGCAGCTCCCGTCCCCGCCGACGTACCCTCCGAGGGGACGCTCAGCGGCAAGGGCCGCGCGACTCCGACGCGTGCCGAGCAGGAGGCGGCGCGAAAGCGTCCGCTCGTCGCCGACACGAAGGAGGCGAAGGCCCGCGCCAAGGCCGAGATGGCTGCCCAGCGCGAGAAGGCCCGCGTCGGCATGGCCGCCGGCGATGACAGGTACCTCCCCGTGCGCGACAAGGGCCCGCAGCGCAAGTTCGTGCGCGACTACATCGATTCCGGCTGGCACCTCGGCGAAGCGGTCATGCCCGCCATGGTGCTCGTGATCCTCGCGACCTTCATCCCGATCCCGGCCATCCAGTACTACTCGTTCATCGGATTGTGGATCTTCATCCTCTTCGTGATCGGCGACATGATCCTCACGTCGATCCGGGTCAAGCAGGCCGCGCGCAAGAAGTTCGGCGCGGACCGGATCGAGAAGGGCCTCGGCTGGTACGGGGCCATGCGGATCATTCAGATGCGCTTCATGCGGCTGCCCAAACCGCAGGTCAAGCGCGGACAGCGCCCCGCCTAGGCTCAGCCGCGCTTCAGCCCGCGGTTGATCTGCCGGGCCCATAGCGGACCGCGGTAGAGGAACGCCGTGTAGCCCTGCACCAGGGTGGCCCCGGCATCCAATCGTTCACGCACGTCGCCTGCGGTCTCGACCCCGCCCGCGGAGATCACGACGAAATCCGCCGGCACCGCTGCGCGTACGAGGCGAAGCACCTCCAGAGCCCGATCCTTCAGCGGGGCTCCCGACAGGCCGCCGTCGCCTGCGGCGGCGACGATGACGGGGTCGGTGCGCAGACCGTCGCGTGCGATCGTCGTGTTCGTCGCGATGATGCCCGACAGGCCGAGACCCACCGCGAGCCGCGCCACCGCGTCGACCTCGTCATCGGGCAGGTCGGGCGCGATCTTCACGAGCAGCGGAGTCGACCGCGCGGCATCCCGAACCGACGCGAGAAGCGGCCGCAGTGTCTCGACGGCCTGCAGACCGCGCAATCCCGGCGTGTTGGGAGATGAGACGTTGACGACGAGGTAGTCGGCCAGCGGGGCGAGCAGGGTGGCGCTGCGGACGTAGTCGTCGGCGGCATCGGCGACGTCCACGACCCGGCTCTTGCCGATGTTCACGCCGAGAACGGCGCGCTTCGATAGGCGCCTCAGCCTGTTGAGCCGCCGTGCGGCCGCCTCCGCCCCACGATTGTTGAATCCCATCCGGTTGACGACCGCGCGATCGGGGATCAGCCGGAACAGGCGCGGCCGAGGATTGCCCTCCTGCGCGATGGCGGTGATGGTCCCCACCTCGACATGCCCGAAACCGAGCGCGTAGAGCCCGCGGGCGGCGCGGACGTCCTTGTCGAACCCTGCCGCGACGCCGAAGGGCGACTCGAAGGACAGGCCCAGTGCCGTCGTCCGCAGCTCGGGAGCGGGACGGGTGAGGCCGCGGGCTGCCCACGCGAACGGCGGGACCCCCAGGAGCCGGATCACCATGACCGCCGCGTGGTGGGCCGTCTCGGGATCCATGCGTGCGAGGACGGTCCGGAAGAGGAGGGGATACATCGCCTCCAGGCTATCCGCTCGCGGACAGCCGTCAGGATTCGACGGCGGCCTGGGCGTCGGCGTCGACGCGCGGGTGATCGGCGCGGAGCTGCCCGATCGCGGACTCGAAGTCCTCGAGCGAATCGAAAGCCTGGTAGACGCTCGCGAAACGCAGGTAGGCGACCTCGTCGAGTTCGCGGAGCGGCCCCAGGATCGCGAGGCCGATCTCATTCGTGTCGACCTGCGATGACCCGGTCTGGCGCACCGACTCCTCGACCTTCTGCGCGAGTACCGCGAGGTCGCCTTCGGTGACGGGCCGACCCTGGCAGGCCTTGCGCACGCCCGACATGACCTTCTCGCGGCTGAACGACTCGATCACGCCCGAGCGCTTGATGACGTTCAGGCTGGCCGTCTCGATGGTGGAGAACCGACCGCCGCACTCGGGGCACTGACGCCGGCGACGGATGCTGAGACCGTCGTCGCTGGTTCGCGAATCGATGACGCGCGAATCGGGGTGACGGCAGAAGGGGCAATGCATGGCGGAGACAGACTACGCCTGGAATCGGGCCTCGACGGCCTCGCCGTGCGCGGGGAGGTCTTCGGCCTGGGCCAGCGTGACGACGTCTTCGCGCACCTCGGCCAGCGCCGCGCGGTCGTAGTCGATCACCTGCTGCGGTCGCAGGAACGTCGCCGCCGACAGTCCGGCGGCGTACCGCGCCTGACCGCCCGTCGGGAGCACGTGGTTGCTTCCCGCCAGGTAGTCGCCGAGGCTCACCGGCGAGTCGGGCCCGACGAAGACGGCGCCTGCGTGGACGAACGCGTCGGGATTCGGGGCGGCGAGGTGCAGCTCGAGATGCTCGGGGGCATACGCGTTGCTGAAGGCGGTCGCGGCGGCGAGGTCATCCACCAGGACGATCGCGGACTGCGGCCCGGTGAGAGCGGCGGCGACGCGTTGGGCGTGGCGGGTGCGTGCCGCGCGCGGACCGATCTCCGCATCGACCGCGGCGGCCAGATCCTCCGATGCCGTCACCAGCACGGCGGACGCCTGTTCGTCGTGCTCGGCCTGGCTGATCAGATCGGCGGCGACCAGGCGCGGGTCGGCCGTGTCGTCGGCGACGATGAGGATCTCGGTGGCCCCGGCTTCGGCATCCGTTCCCACCACACCTGCGACGGCCCGCTTCGCGGCGGCCACGAAGTTGTTGCCCGGACCCGTGACCACATCCACCGGGTCGAGCCCGAGGGCCGGCACACCGTACGCGAAAGCTCCGATCGCCCCCGCGCCGCCCATCGCATACACCTCGTCGACGCCCAGCAGCCGCGCTGCGGCGAGGATCACCGGGTGAACGCGTCCGCCGTGCGCGCGCTGAGGGGGCGATGCGAGGGCCACCTCGGAGACCCCGGCGACCTGCGCGGGGACGACGTTCATCACGACACTCGAGGGGTAGACCGCCTTGCCGCCGGGAACGTAGAGCCCGACGCGGCGGACCGGCTGCCACCGCTGCACGACGCGGGCACCGGGCGCCAGCTCGGTCACGGATGCAGGAGGCACCTGTGCGGCGGACGCCTGCCGCACTCGGCCGATCGCCTCCTCCAGCGCCGCCCGCACGCGCGGGTCGAGTCCGCCGACCGCCTCGTCGAGGTGAACGGACGGCACTCTGATGTCGTGGCCGACCGCCCCGTCGAACCGCTCGGCCTGCTCCCGCAGTGCCTCTTCGCCGCGGGCGGCGACATCGGCGACGAGAGTGGCTGCGATGGCGAGCGCCTCCGCGCGAGCAGCCGCGGCGCGCGGCACGATCGCCAGGAGTTCTGCCGGAGAGAGGGCGCGACCGCGCAGGTCGATCGTGCGGAGCATCGTTTTACGTTAGCGCGAGGAGCGGCGGCCGCTCAGCCGCGCATCACGCCCGACACGTCGTGCAGGTAGCCGACGCGACCGTCCTCGTGGCGCACGACGAAGACCTCGCCGCGATCCTCGAGAACCAGCGCCCACGCCGTGGGCCCGATGCGGAAGATCGGCGCACCGCGGTCGTCGACCACGTCGCGCTCCTCGGGCGACAGGGCCCAGAACGCCTGCTGGCTGGGCTGAGGCTCGTAGTCCACGGTGTCGACGGGCTCGAACGTGTCGCGCGACTGCACCGGCGCCCAGGCGTTCTGCTCAGCCGTCGTCGAATCGGTGTAGACGGGTTCGGTGTACGGCGAACCGTACGGGGAGGGGGCGTCGCGAGTGTTCGCGTCGGGGTAACCGCCGACGAACGCCGCGGTCTCTGCGTTCGGCTCCGAGGCCTTCGGGCGCACGGGGCGTGGCGGGCGCTTCGCGACCGGCGGGATCGGGCGTGCGTTGCGGTGCGCGGGGATCTCGGGCCGCCCGCTGAAGTCCTCGGCGAACGGCGGGATGAACGGCGCGAGGACGGTGAGCACGACGCCGGCGAGCATGAGGAAGAACTCCACCCACACCACCCAGCCGTAGATCCAGACGCTCGACTCGACCACGACGGCTACGTTGCGCCACAGGAGCGTCAGCCACACCACGGCCGAGACCGAGAACGCGACAGAGGCGAACTGGTCGATTCCCAGAGACCCGACTCGCCGGATCCCATCGGGCGAGAACCGGCGCAGCACGATCAGGAAGACGGCGACCGACGGCAGCGCGATCGTGAGTATCCAGTCCAGGCCGTTGGTCCACACAGAGCCGCCGAACAGCAGCTGGGCCATTGCCTGCTCGCTGGCGACGGAGAAGAACGAGATGACGAAGGCGACGAGCCACACGCCGACCAGCGCCACTTCGCGCACCGAGAACGGCCCGACGCCGTACTGGGGCTTGCTCTTCGCCTCCGTGTCGGCGACTGTCCCACCGGTGTCGGTACTCTCGTCCACTTGGTCGTCGGTCACGATGATCCTCTCCCCTGCCGCTCACGCGGCCAGCAACGAACCGATACTACCGGCGGCTCATGAGACGGCGGTGAGGACCGAGGCCGGGATGGCTAACCGAGACACTGCGGACCCAGGAGGCCTTTCAGCTCGCCGTAGAGATCCGCAGTCACCCGCACCGGATGCGGGACGTCGAACACCTTCGCCATGCCGGCCTTGTGCAGCCTGAGCGTCACCTCGGTCGAGCCCCCGTGTCGCGCCAGCACCTGGGCCAGTTCCGTGACGATTCCTTCGGTCGCGCGGTGCTCGGGCAGGACGAGCACGAGAGGGCCTGAGGCGTCCATCGACCCGAGGTCGGGTGCGAGCGCCGACACGGCATGGAGGTTCAGGCCGTCGTCGCGGCGTGAGATCCGTCCGCGGACGACGAGGATCGAGTCCGCGATGAGCATCGACTGGAACTCGGTGTAGGTCTTGCCCATGAACATGACGGTGACCTCGCCGTCGAAGTCCTCGACGGTGATCAGGCCGTAAGGATTGCCGCTCGATTTGGCCACGCGGTGCTGCACGCTCGTGACGAGGCCGGCGACGGTGACCTGATCGCCGTCGCTGAGATCCTCGGAGGCGAGCAGGTCGTGGATGCTGATCGACGCGTGTTTGGCCAGCGCGATCTCCAAACCTGCGAGGGGGTGATCCGAGACGTACAGCCCGAGCATCTCGCGCTCGAACGCCAGCTTGTCCTTCTTCGTCCACTCCGGTCGATCGGGAACCTTCGTGACCTTGTGCGGCTCGTCGTCGCCCCACAGCGAGTCGAAGTCGAACCCCACCTCGCCGTTGGCTTCGCGGCGCTTGTCGAGCACCGCCTGCTCGGTCGCGTCCTCGTGGATCTCCATCAGCGCGCGGCGGGTCGAGCCGAGCGAGTCGAAGGCGCCCGCCTTGATGAGTGATTCGACCGTGCGCTTGTTCGCGACGTGCACGGGGACCTTGGAGAGGAAGTCGTGGAACGACTCGAATGCGGCGTCCTGGCGCGCGGCGACGATGGAATCGACGACGTTCGTGCCCACATTGCGCACCGCTCCCAGTCCGAAGCGGATGTCTTCCCCCACCGCCGCGAAGTAGCGGATGGACTCCCCTACGTCGGGCGGCAGGACCTTGATCCCCATGCGGCGGCACTCGTTGAGGTAGACCGCGAGCTTGTCCTTGGCGTCGCCCACGCTCGTGAGCAGCGCGGCCATGTACTCGGCCGGGTAGTGCGCCTTGAGGTAGGCGGTCCAGTACGCGATCAGTCCGTACGCCGCGGTGTGCGCCTTGTTGAAGGCGTAGTCCGCGAATGATTCGAGCACCTTCCACAGCGCCTGCTGGGCGGCTGCGCTGTACCCGTTCTGCGTCATCCCGCCGAAGAAGTCCTCCTGCTGCTTGTCGAGCTCGGACTTCTTCTTCTTTCCCATGGCGCGCCGCAGGATGTCGGCCTGGCCGAGGCTGAACCCGGCGAGCTTCTGTGCCGCCGCCATGACCTGCTCCTGGTACACGATGAGGCCGTACGTGGTGCCGAGGACGTCCGCGAGCGGCGCCTCGAGCTCGGGATGGATCGGCTCGATCTGCTGGAGCCCGTTCTTGCGCAGCGCATAGTTGGTGTGCGAGTTCACGCCCATCGGTCCCGGACGGTACAGCGCGAGGACAGCGGAGATGTCTTCGAAGTTGTCGGGTTTCATGAGGCGCAGCAGGCTCCGCATCGGACCGCCGTCGAGCTGGAAGACCCCGAGGGTGTCACCGCGGGCCAGCAGCTCGTAGGACGCGGCGTCGTCCAGCGCCAGGTCTTCCAGGACGAGCTTCTCGTCGCGGTTGGCGGTGATGTTGTCGAGCGCGTCGTCGATGATCGTGAGGTTGCGCAGCCCCAGGAAGTCCATCTTGATCAGGCCGAGCGCCTCGCACGCCGGGTAATCGAACTGCGTGACGATCTGCCCGTCCTGCTCCCGCTTCATGATCGGGATGATGTCGATCAGCGGCTCGCTCGACATGATGACGCCCGCCGCGTGCACGCCCCACTGGCGCTTCAGGTTCTCCAGGCCCACCGCCGCGTCGAACACCGTCTTGGCTTCGGGATCGGTCTCGATCAGGAGGCGGAACTCGGACGCCTCCTTGAAGCGCGGGTGGTCGCGGTCGAACATGCCCTCCAGCGGCATGTCCTTGCCCATCACGGCGGGCGGCATCGCCTTGGTCAGCCGCTCCCCCATGCTGAACGGGAAGCCGAGGACCCGCCCGGCGTCCTTCAGCGCCTGCTTGGCCTTGATGGTGCCGTAGGTCACGATCTGCGCGACGCGCTCATCGCCGTACTTCTGCGTGACGTACTGGATCACCTCGCCGCGACGCCGGTCGTCGAAGTCGATGTCGAAGTCGGGCATCGACACACGGTCGGGATTGAGGAAGCGCTCGAACAGGAGACCGTGCTGCAGCGGGTCGAGATCGGTGATGCGCATCGCGTAGGCGGCCATCGAGCCGGCTCCGGAACCGCGGCCGGGGCCTACGCGGATGCCGTTCTCCTTCGCCCAGTTGATGAAGTCGGCGACCACCAGGAAGTAGCCCGGGAAGCCCATCTGCACGATGACATCGGTCTCGAAGTCGGCTCGCGCCCGCGCGTCGACGGGGATACCCGCCGGGTAGCGCACGTGGAGCCCGCGCTCCACCTCTTTCACGAACCAGCTCTGCTCGGTCTCGCCCGCGGGCACCGGATAGCGCGGCATGTAGTTCGCGCTCGTGTCGAAGCGGATGTCGGCGCGCTCGGCGATCGCCAAGGTGTTGTCGCATGCCTCCGGGTGATCCCGGAAGATATGCCGCATCTGCGCCGGAGTCTTGAGGTAGAACTCCTCACCCTCGAACTTGAAGCGCTTCGGGTCGTCGAGGGTCGAGCCGGACTGAACGCACAGCAGTGCTGCGTGGCTCTTGGCGTCATGCTGATGCGTGTAGTGGAGGTCGTTGGTCGCGACCAGCGGCAGGTCGAGCTCTTTGGCGAGTCGCATCAGGTCGTTCATCGTGCGGCGCTCGATGTCGATGCCGTGATCCATGACCTCGGCGTAGAAGTTGTCCTTGCCGAAGATGTCGCGGAATTCCGCGGCCGCAGCCTTCGCCGCGTCGTACTGCCCCAGCCGCAGCCGGGTCTGCACCTCGCCGCCCACGCAGCCGGTGGTGGCGATCACCCCTTTGGAGTAGGTCTGCAGCAGCTCGCGGTCGAGGCGCGGCTTGAAGTAGTAGCCCTCGAGCGACGCGTAGGACGACATCCGGAAAAGATTGTGCAGACCCACGTTGTCTTCGGCGAGGAGCGTCATGTGCGTGTAGGCGCCGGAGCCCGAGACGTCGTCGTCGTTCTGATCGGGACTGCCCCAGCGCACGCGCGCCTTGTCGGCTCGGTGCGTGCCGGGGGTGACGTACGCCTCCATGCCGATGATCGGCTTGATGCCGGTCTCGGTCGCCGTCTTGTAGAACTCGAACGCCCCGAAGGTGTTGCCGTGGTCGGTGACGGCGATCGCCGGCATCCCTTGTTTGGCGGCCTCCTCGATGAGCGGCTTGACACGCGCGGCTCCGTCGAGCATCGAATATTCACTGTGCACATGAAGGTGAACGAAGGAGTCGGCTGTCACGGATCGAGACTACCTTCGGGCTCCGACGTGCGGCCTCGCGCACGCCGGTGCCGACCGGCGTGCCCCGATCAGGGTGCGCTGTCGACCACCGTCATCGTCGTGATCACGCGGTGATCCGGCACGGAGTCGGGGATGATCGCGCTGCCGGGTGCGCGTGTTCCACTGCTGCCGACGACCAGACCCGTCTCGTTGTCGACAGACAGGGTCAGGCGCTCGGCACCGGCGATGTCGATGTCGATGGACAGCGTCGTGATGTCTCCCTCCACGGACTGAACGGCGACTCCCTCGAGCAGCGACAGAACCCGGAACATCGAGGCGCGCAGGTCTGCCGGCGCGGCGTTGAGCTCCAGATCCATGATGACCGCCTGGGCGAGGATCTCCGTCGCGTACTCCTCGTCCTCGAGTCCGTTGTACTCCCAATACCAGTCCAGGAGGGCTTGCGGATCGCGAGGCATGGCCGCGTAGTACTCGGCCGAGCCGGTCGTGTAGCCCGACTCCAAGGGCTCGATGAGACCGCCTTGGACGCGCTGGACGATCGGCTCGGTCCGCTGCACCTCGTCCTCCCACTGGGCGGCGAGGGCCTCCGCATCCGGCCCGTACCAGGCGACCACCGTGGTGTCCGGGTTGAACACGCGAACCCACTCCCCGTTCCTGTCCTCCGGGATGTAGGTGTCGTACGAACTCGTGACCAGCCAGCCCGCTTCCGCCTTCGACCGCGCCGAGCTGTACGGAGCGGCATCCACGATGTCCGCGTCGTACGTCACGATGTATTCGAGGCGCGACTGGACCAGCAGGTACTGTCCCGGCTGCAGCACTGGGCTCGACAGCGGAGCCAGCTCTGCAGCGTGCTCGAGAACCGCCACGGCACCGACGACCTCCGTCGGCGGTGTGGTCGGCGGGGGTGGCGTGACCACCACGTCCGGCGGAGTCGGAGTCGGCGTCACAGCCTCGACGACCACACCCTGCGGAGTCGTCACCGCGACCACAATGGCCGCCGCAGCGGTCGCGGCGGCGAGAACGCCGCCGACCCCGCCGATGCCGATCCACATCCCCCTGCGGCTCCGTGAGGCGTGCGGACGCAATCCGTCGCGCACACGGTAGTACGCTGCCGCGACCCGCGCCTCGGTCAGTTCTACATCGGCGCCGATGTCACGCACGCGATCCAAGACGTCCATCCGCTTCCTCCTCTTCCGTTCGCATCGAACCGGCTCCGGGTTGTGAACCCGGGGGTGCGAGCTTGCGACGCACGCGGTTCAGCCGCGACCGGACCGTTCCAACCGGAATGCCCTGCGCGACTGCGATCTGCTCGTACGTGAGATCCCCCCACGCGTACAGAAGCAGTGTGTCGCGATCCCTCGCGGCGAGGGCGGCGATGCGCGGGGCCAGTGCCCGCAGGTCCGCCGCGGCATCCGCTCTCGTCCCCACCACGTCGATGGCGCCATCGGTCGACGGCTCCACCTCGCTCGCCGAGGCCTGGAACGCTCTCCACTGCGCCGCCTCCCTGCCACGATGCTTGCCGATCAGGCGAGAGGCGATGCCCAGCAGCCAAGGCTTCGCGGAGTCCCAGGACGGGTCGAAGTCTCGGCGGCGGCGGAAGGCCACGAGGAACGTCTCGCTGAGGATGTCTTCCGCGACATCCCGGCCGACTCGGCGTGCCGCGAACGCGCCGATCACCCGCGCGTGTCGCTCGAAGAGCTCGGCGAACGCGGACGGCACCTCGATCGAGCGCCGGATGATCTCGCTGTCGGGGCTCACAACAGGTATTGCCCGGATCGGCCGATACGGTTCACGTTCCCATGGTGATCCGATGGACCGGCCCCCGCCAGGGACCCGGTCCCGCGGCGACCTAAGCTCGACGCATGCCCATTCCCGACTTCATCGTCGAGCTCCGCCGCCATGTCGGGCACATGCCGCTGCCCCTTGCAGGCGTCACGGCCGTCGTCGTGCGTGGCGATGAGATCCTGCTCGGGCACCGCAGTGACAACGGCGCCCTCACCCCCGTCACGGGGATCGTGGACCCCGGCGAGGAACCGGCGGATGCCGCGTGCCGCGAGGCCCTCGAGGAGGCGGGCGTGGTCATCCGCGCGGAGCGTCTCGTCTGGGTGCACCAGATCGCGAGGGTCACGTATGACAACGGCGACCAGTCCGACTACCTCGACCTGACCTTCCGGTGCCGTTGGATCTCGGGCGAACCGTATCCAGCGGACGGGGAGATGAGCTCGGTCGGCTGGTACCGCGTCGAACCGTCGACGATGGATCGTCTTGACGAGGATA
>NZ_DASUNI010000189.1:0-20697 GCF_036277215.1 Microbacterium sp.
GTATGCGAAACGCGATGGCGACAAGAAGCCTTATCCGAAACGCGATGGCGACAAGAAGCCTTATCCGAAACGCGATGGCGACAAGAAGCCCTATCCGAAACGCGATGGCGACAAGAAGCCCTATCCTGCGCGCGACGGCGAACGGAAGTCGTTTCCGCCGCGAAGCGGCGATCGCGCGCCTTCCGCAAGGCGCGACAGCGAACGCCCGTCGCATGCGACTCGCGAGGGTGAGCGTAAGTCGTACACTCCCCGGGACGGCAGCGGTCGGCCGCCGCGGGGTGGCACCGGTCGCGATGAGCGCAGAGACGACCGTCAGTCGCGCCCCGAAGAGCTGAGAGCCGTCCGCGCGAAGTTCGACGAGCCGATCGTGCCCGACGAAGTGACGGCATCCGACCTCAACGCAGCGGCGCGCAACCAGCTGAAGACGCTCAGCAAGGAGAACGCCGAAGCGGTCGCCCGGCATCTGGCGATGGCCGCCGAAGTGATCGACGCGGATCCGGACCTCGCACATCGGCACGCCATCGCCGCGACGCGCCGTGCGGGGCGCATCGGGGTGGTCCGCGAGACCGCGGCCATCACGGCGTACGCGATCGGCGACTACGCCCTGGCGCTCCGCGAGCTTCGCACCTATCGGCGCATCTCGGGAAGCGATGACCAGATCGCCCTCATGGTCGACAGTGAGCGGGGCGTCGGCCGGCCCGACCGCGCGCTGGAGGTCGGCCGCGCAGTCGATCGCAGCACGCTCGAGCCCGCAGTACGTGTCGAACTCGCGATCGCCATGTCCGGCGCGCGGCTCGATCTCGGCCAGACGGAGCGCGCCCTGCAGGAGCTCGACATCCCGGAACTGAATCCGGATCGTGCGTTCGAGTGGAGTCCCGCCCTGTTCGCGGCCCGTGCCACCGTCCTGGAGGAGCTGGGTCGCCAGAACGAGGCACTCGATTGGCACCGACGCGCCGAGGTGGCCGCAGACGTGCTGGATGCCGCCAATGGAGCGGACGACCATGAGGTGGTCTTCGTCGAGGAGATTCTCGAAGAACCCGGCGACGAGTCGTTCGAGGCGGAGTCTGCCACGGTCGACGAGGAGGCGGCCGACTCCGAGGGCCGTAGCTGATGGCGATCTTCGGGCGGCGCACCGCCGAGCGGACCCCCTTGGAGGGCGTCGATGTGGTGCTCGCCGATCTCGACGGCGTGGTGTACGCAGGTGCCGGAGCTCTGCCGCACGCCGTCGAGAGCCTCAACCTCAGCCGCGACGGCAGGCGCCTGGGTTACATCACGAACAACGCGTCGCGGACCGATGCCTCCGTGGCGCGCCACCTGAGCGAACTGGGTCTCGCGACCACCGCATCGGATGTCGTCACGAGCCCGCAAGCCGCGATGCGGATGCTGGTCGACCGGGTCGCTCCCGGGTCGACGGTGCTGGTGGTGGGCGGTGACGGTCTGGTGAGCGAAGTCGAGAAGGCCGGCTTCGTGGTGACGCGCAGCTCCGAGGACGCCCCGGCGGCAGTCGTGCAGGGCTTCGCCCCCGAGGTCGGCTGGGCGCAGCTCGCCGAAGCGGCGTACGCGCTCGCGCTGCCGGAGGAAGAAGGCGGCATCCCGTGGATCGCCACCAACACCGACTGGACCATCCCGCAGGCCCGGGGCATCGCTCCGGGCAACGGCACGCTCGTCTCAGCCGTGCACACAGCCGTCGGGCGCCTTGCGATCGTCGCGGGGAAGCCGGAGGTCCCGATCTTCGAGGCGGCTGTCGCGCGCTTCGGTGCGCAGCATCCGCTCTACCTCGGTGATCGACTCGACACCGATATCCTCGGGTCCAACCGGGCGGGCATTCCGTCTGCGCTCGTGCTGACCGGGATCGATCGACCGAAACACCTGCTCGCTGCGCCCAGCGGTTCGCAGCCCACGTTCATCCTGGGCGATCTGCGCGAACTGCACCAGCCGTATCCCGAGGCGCAGGTGCGCGACGGCATGGTGACGGTTCGGGGTGCGAAGGTGCGCGTCGAAGGGGCCGACGTGCGGATCCTGGCCGAGGGCGACGAGCCGATCGACCTGCTGCGGGCCGGCGCGAAGGCGATCTGGGACACCGGCCGCGCCATCTACGGGTTCCGCGTGCCGGAGCGGCTTTACGCGGATCCGTTCCATCGTCCGTGAGCATCGACGTGATCGGGCGACCCCGACGTATCCTGAGGGGATGGATCGCACCGGGCCTCAGGACGCCGAGCAGGCCGACCTGCTGTCGACCCTCGAGGTGATCGAGGCGCAGCCCCTCGCGACCCGCGCGGAGGCCTACGAAGGGCTGCACGAGTCGCTCGCGCGGCGCCTCGAATCCGGTCCGGCGGGCCTCCCGACGCACCCATGACCGTTCGGCTCGACTCGGCGCTTCCCGCGCGCGGGCTCGCGCGTTCGCGCACCCACGCAGCGACCCTCATCGCCGAAGGCCTGGTGACGGTCGATGGACGGCCGGTCGTCAAGCCATCCACGCAGGTGTCCGATGACGCGCGGATCGAGGTCGCGGCGACCGACCACTACGTCAGCCGCGCCGCGCACAAGCTCATCGCCGCGCTGGACCGCTTCGATGTCGAGGTGGCCGGGCGGCTCGCCCTGGACATGGGCGCTTCGACCGGCGGTTTCACGCAGGTGCTGCGTGAGCGGGGCGCCGACCCGGTGATCGCGGTCGACGTCGGCCACGGACAGCTTTCGGCAGCCATCGCAGCGGATCGCGGCGTGATCTCGATCGAGGGAGTCAATGTCCGCTACCTCACTCCCGAGATCCTTGCCGAAGCCAGCGGCATCCCCGTGCTTCCCCAGCTCATCACGGGCGACCTGTCATTCATCTCACTGACCCACGTGCTCCCCGCAGCTCGAGCCGTCGCGGCGCCGGACGCCGACCTCGTGCTGCTGGTCAAGCCGCAGTTCGAGGTCGGCAGGACTGTGGTCAAGGGCGGGCTGGTGACGGATGCCGCGGCTCGCGCCGACGCCGTTGCGGGCGTGCTGTGGGCAGCGTGGGACGCCGGTCTGGGCACATGCGGCGTAATCGCCTCGCCGATCGCCGGCACGCACGGCAATGCGGAGTTCATCGCCCACCTGGCACCGGGCCGGGGGAGCAATCCGACAGAATGGTTGAGCACCGTGAACCGACTGACGGGAAGTCCATGAACGAGGCCGAACGCAGCATCCTGGTCGTCGTGCACGCGCGCCGCGACGACACCGTGGCCGCCGCCTCCCGCGTCGTCGCAGCGCTTCGCGCGGCCGGCGCCCGTCCGGTCCTCTCGATCGACGACACCGAGGAGCTGGGCGATTCGCTCGCGCTGCTCGGAGATGTCGCGACCCTCGGCATCGACGTTCCGGTCGAGGACATCGAACTCGCGATCGTGCTCGGCGGGGACGGCACCATTCTGCGGGCCGCCGAACTCGTCCGCGAAGGCACTGCCCCCGTGCTGGGCATCAACATGGGTCACGTCGGCTTCCTGGCTGAGATCGAGCGCGACGACATGGACGACGCGGTGCACCGCGCCATCGCCCGCGACTACGCCGTCGAAGAGCGGCTCGCGCTGCAGGTTCGGGTGAAGGATGCCTCGGACGAGGTCATCTTCGACACGTGGGCGTTGAACGAGGCCACGGTCGAGAAGGCCAGCCGCGAACGGATGCTCGAGGTCGTCATCGAGATCGACGGCCGGCCCCTTTCATCGTTCGGATGCGACGGCGTGGTGGTGTCGACGCCGACCGGCTCGACCGCCTACAACTTCTCCGCCGGCGGGCCGGTCATCTGGCCGACGGTCGAGGCGATCGCGGTCGTGCCGCTTTCGGCGCACGCCCTGTTCGCCAAGCCGCTGGTCGTCGGGCCGGAGCATGCCGTCGCGATCGAGGTGCTCGAGCGCACGAACGGCATCGGCGTGCTGTGGTGCGACGGCCGCCGGTCGCACGATCTCCCGCCGGGAGCACGCGTGGTGGTGCGCCGCTCCGACCGCCCGGTGCGGCTTGCGCGACTGCACCCCGCCGCCTTCACCGACCGGCTCGTGCGCAAGTTCCGGCTTCCCGTAGAGGGCTGGCGGGGCCCTGCCCCGACCAACTCGACCACGACCCCGACAGGTCTGATCGGGCAGGTTCCGTGATCGAGGAGATGCGGCTGCGTGATCTCGGCGTCATCGCGGAGGCCACGCTGTCCATCGGCGCCGGTTTCACGGCGATCACCGGGGAGACCGGTGCCGGCAAGACGATGGTCGTCACGGGCCTAGGACTGCTCCTCGGCCGGCGGGCCGACTCGGGTGCCGTCCGCGCCGGAGCCGCGCAGGCGTCCGTCGACGGCGTCTGGATCGTGCCCGAGCAGGGCGCCGTGGCCGACCGCGTGCGCGAAGCGGGGGGCGATGTCGAGGCTCTGGGCGGCGGCCTCGCAGAGCTGCTGGTCGTGCGCTCGCTCTCCAGCGAAGGCCGCAGCCGCGCCAGCGTCGGAGGGCGCGCCGCACCGGCCGCGGTGCTCGCCGACCTCGCCGATGAACTGGTCGTCGTGCACGGCCAGTCCGACCAGCTCCGCCTGCGCACCGCATCCGCTCAACGCGAAGCACTCGACCGCTTCGGCGGTTCGCCCGTCGAGAGCGCCCTGGCGAAGTATCGATCCACCTACGAGCAGGTGCGGGCGCTGATCCGTGAGCTGACGAGCCTCACCGCCGACCGCGACGCACGTGCGGGCGAGGCCGCGGAGCTTCGCGTCGCCTTGGCGGAGGTCGAAGCGGCCGATCCGAAACCGGGCGAGGACGCCGAGCTCTCACTCCGCGCGGAACGGCTCGCGAACGCGGAGGAGTTGCGGGCCGCGGCGGCGACCGCGCATGAGGCGCTCTCCGGAGACGGCGATGCGCCCGACGTGAGCATGATGCTCGCCGAAGCGCGCCGCGCCCTCGAGCGCGGCCACGATCCGGCACTCGACGAACTCGCGGCACAGGTCGCCGACCTCGGCTATCGAGCCGCCGATCTCGCTCATTCCCTGGCGGGCTATCTCGCGGACCTCGATGAGACCGGGCCCCACGAGCTGGCCGCCGTGGAGGAACGTCGAGCGGTGCTCGGGAGCCTCATACGATCGCACGGGTCGCTGGATGCCGCGATCGCCCTGCTCGAATCCGGGTCGGAGCGGCTCGCCGAACTCGACGACGACGGTGCGCGCATCGAGCGGCTCACCGGCGAGCGGGAGGCCGCGGCATCCGCCCTCGACGCCGACGCGGCTGCGCTGACCGCCGCGAGGACCGAGGCCGCCGCGCGCCTCGCGGCCGCCGTCAGCGAGGAGCTGCATGCCCTCGCGATGCCCGACGCGCGGGTCGAGGTCGCTGTCACGCCCGGAGCGGAGTCGGCCGCGGGCCGCGACGACGTCGCGATCCTCCTCGCGCCCCACCCCGGCGCCGAGGCGCGACCGGTCGCCAAGAGCGCCTCAGGCGGCGAGCTCAGCCGTGTCATGCTGGCGATCGAGGTGGTCATCGCCGGAGTCGACCCGGTCCCGACCTTCGTGTTCGACGAAGTGGATGCCGGCATCGGCGGCGCAGCGGCGATCGAGGTCGGCCGCCGGCTGGCCCGCCTGGCCCTGTCCTCGCAGGTCATCGCCGTGACGCACCTCGCTCAGGTCGCCGCCTTCGCCGATAATCACCTGTCGGTCGTGAAGGCCAGCGACGGCTCGGTGACGGCGTCCGACGTACGTCGTCTGGACGGTGTGGAACGAGAGGCCGAGATGGCGAGGCTCCTCTCGGGCATGCCCGATTCGGGCGCCGCGCTGACGCACGCCCGCGAGCTGCTGGGCCTTCGGGTCCAGCAGCACTGATAGGATAAAAGCCCGTGGCGGATACTCATGCGGCGGACACTTCGAACGAACCGAATTCTTCATACGGCCTCTTTTCCAACGGCACCACCAGGCACATTTTCGTGACAGGCGGTGTCGTTTCCTCATTGGGCAAGGGTCTGACCGCCGCCAGCCTGGGCAATCTGCTCACGGCGCGCGGGCTTCGAGTGGTGATGCAGAAGCTCGACCCCTATCTGAACGTGGATCCGGGGACGATGAACCCGTTCCAGCACGGCGAGGTCTTCGTGACCGACGACGGCGCCGAGACCGACCTCGACATCGGGCACTACGAGCGATTCCTCGACATCGAGCTGAGTCAGGCGGCGAACGTCACGACCGGGCAGATCTATTCGCAGGTGATCGCGCGCGAGCGCCGCGGCGAGTATCTCGGCGACACGGTCCAGGTCATCCCGCACATCACAGACGAGATCAAGCGCCGCATGCGCCTGCAGGCGGGCGAGACGCCCAAGCCCGACGTGATCATCACCGAGATCGGCGGCACCGTCGGCGACATCGAGTCGCAGCCCTTCATCGAGTCGGCCAGGCAGATCCGTCACGAGCTCGGACGCGCGAACGTGTTCTTCGTCCACGTATCGCTGGTCCCGTTCATGGGGGCTTCCGGCGAGCAGAAGACCAAGCCGACGCAGCACTCCGTCGCGACGCTCCGCTCGATCGGCATCCAGCCGGACGCGCTCGTGCTGCGCAGCGACCGCCCCGTCACCGAGTCGAACAAGCGCAAGATCGCGCTCATGTGCGACGTCGACGAGGCTGCGGTGGTCAACGCGGTCGACGTGCCCAGCATCTACGACATCCCGTCGATGCTGCACGAGCAGGGTCTCGACGAGTACATCGTGCGCACGCTCGGCCTGGAGCAGGCCGAGGCCGTCGACTGGTCGCGCTGGGAGCGCGTGCTTCAGGCCGTGCACAACCCCAAGCACGAGGTCACGATCGGGCTCGTCGGCAAGTACATCGACCTTCCGGATGCCTACCTCTCGGTCACCGAGGCGCTCAAGGCCGGCGGGTTCGCGCATGAGACGCACGTCACGATCACCTGGATCCCATCCGATCTGTGCGAGACGCCCGAGGGCGCGGCCCGCGCCCTGGGCGGACTCGACGGAATCGTCGTACCCGGTGGCTTCGGCATCCGTGGGATCGAAGGCAAGCTCGGTGCACTGAAGTTCGCGCGCGAGCAGGGGATCCCCACGCTGGGGCTGTGTCTCGGGCTGCAGTGCATGGTGATCGAGTACGCACGCCACGTCGCCGGTATCGAAGATGCGTCCTCGAGCGAATTCGACCCCGACACGGGCAACCCGGTCATCGCGACCATGGCCGAGCAGGTGGCGATCATCGCCGGGGGAGACCTGGGGGGCACGATGCGGCTGGGCATGTACCCCGCGGATCTCGCCGACGGCTCGCTGGCACGGGAGCTGTACGGCGCGTCGCGCGTCGACGAGCGTCACCGGCACCGGTACGAGGTCAACAACGCGTACCGCGACGCGCTCTCGAGCGCGGGCATGTTCTTCTCGGGGCTGTCGCCCGACCGCAATCTCGTCGAATACGTCGAGCTGCCGCGCGAGGTCCACCCGTACTACATCGCCACGCAGGCGCATCCCGAGCTGCGCTCCCGCCCGACCGATCCGCATCCCCTGTTCCGCGGACTCGTCGGCGCGGCGCTCGAGCGCCACCGTTCCAGCGAACTCTTCGACGTCGACAATGGCTGACGCTCCGATGGACTCAGTGCGCGCGACGGGGACGCCAGAAGCGCTGCGGGACGAGCCTTTCGAGTCGGAGATCGTCGACAGCGAACTCGTCTACGAGGGCCGGGTGTGGGACGTGCGCAGCGACACGCTCCGCTACGGCGGCGACGAGATCGTGCGTCAGTACGTCGATCACCCGGGCGCCTCGGCCATCGTCGCGGTCGACGAGGAGCAGCGCGTCCTCCTCATCCAGCAGTACCGGCATCCGATCCGCCACCGCGACTGGGAGATTCCGGCCGGCCTGCTCGACATCGCAGGCGAGTCGCCGCTCGAGACCGCGCAGCGCGAGCTCGTGGAGGAAGCCGATCTGACCGCCGCGCAGTGGGAGCCGCTTCTGAGCGTCTTCACCACGCCCGGCGGTAACGACGAGGTCGTGCACATCTTCCTCGCACGAGGACTCTCGGAGGTCGGCAAGGCGCACGCCCGCGAGGCGGAAGAGGCCGACATCCGCATCGAGTGGGTACCGCTCGCCGAGGCTGTCTCCGGAGTCCTCGCCGGGCGTCTGCGCAACGGCATCCTCGCACTCGGGATCCTCGCTGCGGCCGAGGCGGTCCGCCGCCTCCCGGCACCCACCGCCGGAGCCGCGGGAGGCTGACGTGCGGCTCGAGCGAGCAGTGGACGGGTACCTGCGGCACATCTCGATCGAGCGCGGCCTGTCCGAGCACACGATCGCCGCGTATCGGCGCGATCTCGCGGGTTACGTGGAGTGGCTCCGCGGCCGGGGCATCTCCGACTCGAACGAGGTGACGGCGGCGCTGGTCACCGACTTCGCCGCTGAGCGGGCCTCCGGCGAGCCTCCGCCCGCGTCATCCAGCCTCGCCCGCCTGCAGTCCTCGGTGCGGGGGCTGCACCGGTTCCTCGCGCGCGAGGGCATCGAGGCGGAAGATCCCACCGGTCGCCTCCGCCCGCCGAAGGCTGCGCGGCGGCTCCCGAAAGCACTGACGATCGACCAGATCGAGCGATTGCTGGATGCCGCAGGCCCGGAGGCCGGCGCTCCGCCCGGCGGCGCGACCGCGGCGGGTGGGGGTGCCGACGAGCTCATCGGGCTGCGCGACCGGGCGCTGCTCGAGCTCCTGTACGCGACGGGCGCGCGGGTCTCGGAGGTCGTGCAACTCGACGTGGACGATCTCTCGCACGGCGACGTCGTGCGGGTGCGCGGCAAGGGTTCGAAGGAGCGGATCATCCCGGTCGGCTCGTACGCGCGATCCGCACTGGAGGCCTATCTGACACGGGCGCGTCCGGAGCTCTCCCGCCGCGGGCGGGCGACCCCGCGCCTGTTCCTCGGAGCCCGAGGAGCGCCGCTCTCGCGGCAGAGCGCCTGGCTGGTCATACAGCATGCCGCGACGCGCGCACAGCTGACCGCGCACGTATCGCCGCACACGCTGCGGCACTCGTTCGCGACCCACCTCCTGCAAGGCGGTGCCGACGTGCGGGTCGTGCAGGAGCTGCTCGGGCACGCCTCGGTCGCGACGACGCAGATCTACACACACGTGTCGGTGGATGCGCTTCGCGACGTCTACGCAACGTCGCACCCGCGGGCGCGCTGAGAGCAGGGGCGGCGATCGTTCCGCCTGATCACGCCGCGAGGCGCCGAGTACGCGCCGAGGCGGTCGCTACAATCGAGCAAGCACGTAGCGAAGGCGGGAGACCGGGTGGCTGGCACCTCGACGAAGGGCGCGGCGAAGAAGCCGAAAACGGATGAGGGCGATCGCACGATGGGTCCCACGGGTCGTCCGTACCACGGCTTCCCGACCCCTCCGAAGCTAGCCGGCCACGGCCCTGCGCGGATCATCGCGCTGTGCAACCAGAAGGGCGGCGTCGGCAAGACGACGACCACCATCAACCTGGCTGCCGCCCTCGCTCAGTACGGGCGCAAGGTGCTCGCCGTCGATTTCGACCCGCAGGGCGCGCTGTCGGCTGGTCTCGGCATCCAGACGCACGACGTGCCCACCATCTACGACCTGCTTCTAGACACCAAGCGCGATCCGCGCGAGGTGATCGTGCCCACCGCGGTCGAGGGCCTGGACATCCTCCCGGCGAACATCGACCTTTCCGCGGCCGAGGTCCACCTGGTCAACGAGGTCGCACGCGAGACGATCCTCTCCCGCGTGCTGCGCAAAGTCGCACCCGACTACGACGTCATCCTCATCGACTGTCAGCCGTCGCTCGGACTGCTCACCGTCAACGCTCTGACCGCCAGCCACGGCGTCGTGATCCCGCTGGAGTGCGAGTTCTTCGCGCTGCGCGGCGTCGCGCTGCTCATCGAGACGATCGACAAGGTGCGCGATCGGCTCAATCCCACAATCGAACTCGACGGCGTGCTCGCGACGATGTACGACCCCCGCACGCTGCACTCGCGCGAGGTGCTGGAACGCGTCGTCGAGGCTTTCGGAGACGACGTCCTCGAGACCGTCATCGGTCGCACGGTGAAATTCCCCGATGCCTCGGTCTCGGGCATGCCCATCACCGAGTTCGCGCCTGAGCACGCGGCCGCGCAGGCATACCTGCGGCTGGCGCGAGAGCTGGTCGCGCGTGGTGCTGTCGCCTGACGAGTCCTTCGCCGACTCCGACCCTTCGACGAGTTCAGCAACCGGTGGCTCCGAGCCTGCCGAAGGGTTCCAGGTCTCGCTCGGCGTCTTCGACGGGCCGTTCGACCTGCTGCTCTCGCTGATCTCGAAGCATGAGCTCGACATCACGGAGGTATCGCTCAGCCGCGTGACGGACGAGTTCATCTCGTATCTGCGCCGGCTCGATCCCGACGAGGAGATGGAGCAGGCGTCGGAGTTCCTCGTGATCGCCGCGACTCTGCTCGACATGAAAGTGGCAGGTCTGCTCCCGCAGGGCGAGCTCGTCGACGCCGAGTCCGTCGCGTTGCTCGAGGCCCGCGACCTGCTATTCGCCCGACTGCTGCAGTACCGGGCGTTCAAGGAGGTGTCAGGTTGGTTCGCCCGTCGGCTGCAGGCCGAGGACCGCCGCCACACGCGCACCGTTCGCCTGGATGAGAAATACCGCCAGGCGGTGCCCGAGCTGGTCTGGACCCTGACCCTCGACGATTTCGCCGCGCTCGCGATCCTCGCGCTCACGCCGAAGGAGATTCCGCACGTCGGGCTCGATCACCTGCATGCGCCCCTCGTGAGCATCCGCGAGCAGGCCGCGATCGTCGTCACGCTGCTGCGGGATGCCGGATCCCTCAACTTCCGCGAGCTCGTCGCCGGTGCCACGCAGCCCGGCGTGGTGGTCGCGCGTTTCCTGTCCGTGCTGGAGCTGTACCGGCACGGTGCCCTGTCATTCGAACAGCTGGAGCCGCTCGGTGAGCTGACACTGCGCTGGACCGCCGAGCGGTGGTCGGATGAGAACCTCGCGAGCCTGGGAGCCGATTATGACCGATGACCCGTTGACGGCCGCGAACAGCGGCCCTGAGCCTGCGCGCCCGGCGCACACGCCGGACGTCGCCCGGAGACTGGAGGCGATCCTGCTGATCGTCGAAGAGCCCCAGAGCCTGGTCAGCCTGGCGGCGGCTGTGGGAGCGCCCGTACCAGCGGTGCGGCAGGCGATCGAGGGCCTGGTCGAGGACTACGACGGTCTGGCAGGCGGCCCACGACGTGGCTTCGAACTGCGCGAGGTCGGCGGTGGCTGGCGCTTGTACGTGCGTGAGGAGCACGACGACCTCGTCACCGAGTTCGTGAACACCCAGGCTCCGTCGCGGCTGTCCCAGGCAGCTCTCGAGACCCTCGCCGTGATCGCCTACAAGCAGCCGGTGACACGCGGTCAGGTCGCCTCGATCCGCGCCGTGAACGTCGACTCGGTCGTGCGGACCCTGCTCGCTCGCGGACTGATCACCGAGGTCTTCACGGATGCCGAGACCGGGGCCATCCACTACGGCACCACCGATGCGCTCCTGGTCAACCTGGGGATCAACTCCCTCGACGACCTGCCGCACATCTCGCCGCTGCTGGATGACGGCGCAGACGGTTTCGACGAGGTGCTGCGCGCATGAGCGATCATTCGACCGGCGCAGACGGCGAGACGTCCCCCGAAGTGCGTTCGACGGAGGGCGTGCGCTTGCAGAAGGTGCTCGCGAACGCCGGCGTCGCGTCCCGTCGCGTGGCGGAGCAGCTGATCGTCGACGGACGCGTGCGGGTCAACGGCGTCGTGATCACGGAGCTCGGCTCGCGCATCGACCCGGAGGTGGACCTGGTGGACGTGGACGGCACCGCCGTCCAGCTCGACGAGACCAGGCGCTACGTCATCCTGAACAAGCCGCGCGGCGTCGTCAGCTCCATGCGCGATGAACGCGGACGACCCGACCTGCGGGAGTTCGTCGCGGACTGGCCGGAGCGCCTCTACAACGTCGGCCGATTGGACGCCGACACCAGCGGCCTGCTGGTGCTGACGAACGACGGAGGACTCGCTCACGTCCTGGCCCACCCCTCATTCGGCGTCACCAAGGTCTACGTCGCCAAGGTGGAGGGGCGGGTGACCGCGCAGACCATCGCAACCCTGACTCGCGGGATCGACCTCGAGGACGGTCCGATCGCCGCCGATAAGGCCCGACTCCTGTCCAGCTCGGCCGAAGGCGGCGGGTCGCTCCTCGAACTCACGCTCCACTCCGGTCGGAACCGCATCGTGCGGCGCATGATGGCCGCCGTCGGTCACCCGGTCGAGGATCTCGTACGGCGGCAGTTCGGGCCCCTGCACCTGGGAGGCCTCCCAGTGGGGCGGGCACGCGAGTTGACTAAGGTGGAACAGGGCGCTCTGCTGACACTCGCGCGCCGCGCGGCCGAAGAGCCGCCACCTGCCGGCCGCGAGAGCGGCACCTGACCGGGCAGAGGGATCACCAGGAGACCGAGTGAGCGAATCCACGGGCACGCCGGCGCGTGCCGCGAGTCCGCTCGCCGCGCGCGTGCAGGGCACGGTGCGCATCGTCGGCGCCGGACTCCTCGGCTCGAGCATCGGGCACGCGCTCAGCGCCCGCGGCATCGACGTGTCCCTCGACGACTCGTCGCCGTCTCAGCTGCGCCTCGCGATCGACTACGGCGCGGGACGCCGTCCTCGCGACGACGATGACCCGTCGCTCATCGTGGTCGCCGTCCCGCCGGATGTCACCGCCGACGTCATCGAACGGGAGCTGGCGCAGCATCCGCTCGCCGTCGTCACCGACGTGGCCAGCGTGAAGCTCGAGCCGCTGCGGGTTCTGCGCGAGCGCGGCGTCGACCTCACCCACTACATCGGATCGCATCCGCTCGCCGGCCGGGAGCGCGGGGGCGCCATCTCGGCGCGGGCCGACATCTTCGTGGGACGCCCCTGGGTCGTCTGCCGCGACGAGGAGACCTCCGCCGCGGACCTCGCACTCGTCGAATCGCTGGCGCTCGACCTCGGCGCGACGCCCCTGGAGATGACGCCCGAAGACCACGACCGCGCGGTCGCACTGGTCTCCCACGTCCCGCAGCTGGTGGCCAGCCTGCTGGCGGGTCGCTTCGTCGACGCACCGGACGGGTCGCTGCGGCTGGCGGGGCAGGGCGTACGCGACACGACCCGCATCGCGGCATCCGCCCCCGAGCTGTGGGTGCAGATCCTCGGAGCCAACTCGCAGCCCGTCGTGGACGTGCTCGACGCACTCGCCGCAGACCTGAGCTCGGTCGCCGACGCGCTCCGCGAGCCCGAAGCACCCGGTGCGCGCCGCGCGGTCGCCGACGCGATCCGGCGCGGCAACGACGGCGTCGAACGGCTTCCCGGCAAACACGGCCAGAACCGCCGCTTCGAGCAGGTGGTGGTGATGGTCGACGACACGCCGGGCCAGCTCGGCCGGCTCTTCGGCGAGCTCGGCGAGCTGGAGGTCAATGTGGAGGACCTGCGCCTCGAACACTCCCCGGGTGCCCAGTTCGGGCTCGCCGAGATCAGCGTCGTTCCGACAGCGGTGCGTCGCGCCGTCGACGGACTCGAGGCCCGCGGCTGGAAGATTGCGAGCACCACCAATGATTAGCAGGACCCTGGAGCCGATCGAGGACGTGACGATCGTCGCCATCGACGGCCCGGCCGGCAGCGGCAAGTCGAGCGTCTCGAAGGAGGTCGCGCGGCGCCTCGGCTTCGGCTTCCTCGACACCGGTGCGGCGTACCGCTCCCTCGCCTGGCACGCGCTCGCCCATGGCGCGGACACGTCGGATTCGGCATCGGTCCTCGACGTCGTCGGCGACTTCGACTTCGCGATCTCGCTCGACCCTGACGACTACTGGGTGCGGGTGGGCCGCACCGATGTCACCGCCGCGATCCGCGAGCCGCGTGTGACGGATGCCGTGAGCGGAGTCGCGCGCGTGCCCGCCGTCCGCCAGACGGTGAACGCGCTCTTCCGCAGCATGGTCGCCGGGTCGGAACGTCCCGGCGTCGTCGTCGAAGGTCGAGACATCACCACCATCGTGGCGCCCGACGCCCCGGTGCGGATCCTGCTCACCGCCGCACCCGCCGTGCGGGCAGCGCGCCGCAGTGCGGAGCTGACCGGGCATGATGCGGGCGCGGTCGCCGATGCACTGCACCGACGCGATGCGGCCGATTCCACAGTGGTCGACTTCCTCACAGCCGCCCCGGGCGTCGAGGTCGTCGACTCGTCGGACCTCGATTTCGAACAGACCGTGGATGCCGTCCTCGACGTCGTCCGCACGGTCCTACCCACACAGACGGGAGCGCACGATGGGCGCTGACGACGAATACGAGGGCGGGGACGACCACATCGCCGACACCCTCGCCGACCTCGACGAGGAGCTCGCCGAAGCGCGCGCCGAGACGCTGCGCGCGAGCCTGTCGGACTACGAGCTGGACGACGAGGATGCCGCCCTGCTGGAGGGCGTCTCACTCGGCGAGGACGGGATCCAGTATTTCCCGGCGCTGCCGGTCGTCGCGATCGTCGGTCGTCCGAACGTCGGCAAGTCCGCGCTCGTGAATCGCATCCTCGGTCGACGAGAGGCTGTCGTCGAAGACACCCCGGGGGTCACTCGCGACCGCGTGACGTACAAGGCCGAGTGGATGGACCGCCGCTTCTCGCTCGTGGACACAGGCGGCTGGGAGCCCGACGCGCGTGGTATCGACGCCTCCGTCGCCGCTCAGGCCGAGATCGCGATCGATCTTTGCGATGTCGTGCTGTTCGTGGTCGATGCGATGGTGGGTGCGACCTCCACCGATGAGCACGTCGTCAAGCTGCTCCGCAAGAGCGGCAAGCCCGTCTTCCTCGTCGCGAACAAGATCGACGACGCGCGTCACGAGCCCGAGGCCGCAGCGCTGTGGAACCTCGGCCTCGGTGAGCCGCACCCGGTCTCCGCGATCCACGGCCGCGGCGTGGCCGACTTGCTCGACGAGATCATGAAGGTGCTGCCGACGGTCTCGGCCGTCGCTCAGCAAGAGATCGGCGGCCCGCGCCGCGTCGCCATCCTCGGCCGTCCGAACGTCGGCAAGTCCTCCCTCCTGAACAAGGCAGCCGGCCAGGAGCGCGTGGTCGTCAACGAGCTCGCCGGCACCACCCGTGACCCGGTCGACGAGATCGTCGATCTCGGCGGGCGGCTGTGGCGGTTCGTCGACACGGCCGGCATCCGTCGTCGAGTCCACCTGCAGCAGGGCGCGGACTTCTACGCATCCCTGCGGACCTCCGCTGCGCTGGAGAAGGCCGAGGTCGCCGTGGTCGTGCTCGACGTCAGCGAGCCGATCAGCGAGCAGGACGTCCGGATCATCGACCTCGTGCTCGAGTCGGGCCGAGCCCTCGTGCTGGCGTACAACAAGTGGGATCGGCTCGCCGACACCGACCTGGAGAACGCCGATCGCCGCCGATACCTCGAGCGCGAGATCGAGCAGGACCTCGCGCACGTGGCATGGGCGCCGCGGGTCAACATCTCGGCGCGCACCGGCCGACACCTGGAGCGACTCGTGCCGGCGCTGGAGACGGCGCTGGACTCGTGGGACCTTCGGATCCCGACCGGCAAGTTCAACGCGTTCCTCTCCGAGCTCGTGGCGGAGCACCCGCATCCGCTCCGCGGCGGAAAGCAACCGCGCATCCTGTTCGGAACGCAGGCTTCGACCCGTCCGCCGACGTTCGTGCTGTTCACCACGGGCTTCCTCGACCCGGGTTACCGCCGGTTCATCCAGCGACGGCTGCGGGAGATCTGGGGCTTCGAGGGGACGCCGATCGTCATCAACATGCGGGTGCGCGAAAAGCGCACGCGCTAACCGATCGGGGGCTTCGCCGGCGGCCGCACCATCGCCGTGGCATCCGGCGCGGCGAAGCCGAACTGCTCGTACAGGCCGTGCGCGTCGGCGGTGAACAGCACCCACCGGAACTCAGCGCCCGGGCCATCTTCGATCATCGTGCGCAGCAGGCGCTTGCCCACGCCATGACCCTGGTGCTCGGCCAGGACGAACACGTCCGCGAGGTAAGCGAAGCCCACGCCGTCCGAAGTCGCTCGCGCAAAGCCGACGAGTTCGTCGGTGCCGGCTCGATAGGCGCCAACGACCCGCCACGCCGTGTCGAGTTGAGCCTCGATATCGGCCCGGGTTCGCCAGCGGCCCCAGTACGCCTCGGCCGACAGCCATGCCCAGACGGATTCGCGCGGGATGCGGGCGGGGTCGTCGTCGAGCTCGTAGTCCTCGTCCATCTCCGTATTCTTCCGCGCGCAACTCTGCTGCACCGGCCGCAGGAGCGGTCCGATCGGCGGCCTGTGGCACGTGCGTGTGAAAGGGTTGAGGGGTGACGATCGAGCCTCCCGCACCCGGCGAGCCGCGTCGGCCGCTGGGCCCGCGAGACCCGGGCGACGCATGGGTGGTCGCCCCGACCGGAGAGCGATACTGGGGCCGGTTCGGAGCGGCGGGGCTCCTCGCCATCGATGCCGACCGCGGAGTGCTGCTGCAGCACCGGGTCTCGTGGTCGCACCACGGCGACACCTGGGGTCTCCCCGGCGGCGCGCGGCACGAGGGCGAGTCTGCAGCCCACGGCGCGCTGCGCGAGGCCGCCGAGGAGGCTGGTGTGCCGGATTCCGCGATCCGCCCTCGCCTGCTCAGCGTCCTCGATCTCGGGTACTGGAGCTATACCACCCTCGTCGGCGATGTCACGCGGCCGTTCGAACCGACCATCAGCGACCCCGAGAGCCGCGCGCTCGCCTGGATCCCGCCGGACGAACTGGGCGAGAAACCCCTGCATCCGGGGTTCGAGTCGTCGTGGGTCCACTTGGAGCCGCTGCTGGACGTGCGGCCGGCGGTCGTCGTGGATGCGGCGAACGTGGTCGGCTCGGTTCCCGATGGCTGGTGGCACGACCGTCCCGGTGCGGCCCGCCGCCTCATCGCCCGCGTGGCGCGGCTCGCTGTGGACGGGCTGCCGGCCACGACCCTCGGCCTGCCCGAGCACACCTGGTTCCCGGAGTGGGTCGTGGTGGTCGAAGGCCAGGCCCGCGCGGCCGGCGACGGCGCGAACGGCGTCGCGGTGGTGCGAGCCGAGGCGTCCGGCGATGACGCGATCGTGAATGAGGCGACGCGGCTCGTCGCGGACGGCCGGACGGTGACCGTCGTCACCAGCGACCGGGAGCTGGCTCGTCGGGCGACGGATGCCGGTACCAGCGTTCGCGGAACCCGCTGGCTGCTCGACCAGCTGGGATCGGTTCCCGAGCGGAGCTGAGTCGCTCGGATCGAGGTGGCAGGTTTCGTCGCTTCCGTCGAGTCGATGCGACAGGATGTGCGACCCCGCCTTCCAAAGTTCCCCGGCGGGCAAGCGCTACTCGAGGTCGAAGCCCTCGGCGTCGCGCCCGCGGAGCTTGTCGATGTCGCGCCGCTCGCGCTTCGTGGGCCGACCCGCACCGCGGTCGCGGATCGGAACGAACGCGCGCTCCTCGCGCGGCAGCGGCGGGGGAGTCTTGTCCTCGACGGCGGCCGCCGCGGGCACGGCGCCCACGCGTTTGGAGATCGGCTGCCGCACGACGAGGATCCGGTCGAACCCGGCGATCCGCACGCGCAGCTCATCGCCCGGCCGAACGGGCTGCGCCGCCTTCGCGCGTTCTCCGTTCACTCGCACGTGCCCCGCGCGGCATGCAGTGGTGGCAGCCGAGCGCGTCTTGTACACGCGCACGGCCCAGAGCCAGGCGTCGACGCGGGCCGAGGCATCCGTCATGCCTGGTCACCTACCGGCTGGCGGTTCGTGGCGCTCTGCGCGCGGTCCGCGACGAGCACGCCCGCCGCGATCAGCCCTTGCCCGAGGCAGTATGCGAGCATCACGAGCGGGCTCGTCCAGTCGGGCATCGCCTCGGGCGTGAAGAGGCGGAAGGCGAGAATCGTGTCGGACGCGAGGAAGAGCGCGCCGCCGGCCGCGACGAGCGGGTTGCATCGGGATGCCGCCACAGCCGTCCCGCCGAGCACGACGCCGTAGCTCGCGACGGGGACCAGGAGCCCGCCGAGGGCCGGCCACAGAATGACGAGAAGGCCGATCCACCACAGGCCGTAGGCGGCCGCCCATCCCGGCACGCGTCGCACCCTGATGACGCGCCAGAAGAGCCAGATGTAGCAGAGGTGGGCGAGGCCGAAGAACAGGAGCATCATCGGCACCGTCGGGAGCATCGGGAAGAACGTGCCCGCTCCGTCGCCGATCCACGAGAGGGCGACGGCCGTCAGCAGCAGCGTGTAGGCCGAGCCCCAGCGGGAACCGCTGCCGCCCCAGAAGACGGCGACCGCGAGCGCCGGCATCAGCAGCAGTTTCGTCGGATCGACGACCGCGTCAGCGCCCGCGGCCAGCGCCACGATGTGGATGATCGACACGACCGCGAACGGCGTGAAGCCGATCCAGAGCCGGATCATGATTCTCCTCATCGAGCGGGCGGGCACCATAATCGTCGCATGACCGACGTGCTCACCCGGATCGGACTGCGCCGCATGAGCTCGCGGGATCCGTCCGAGTCGCATCGAGTGGCGACTCCGCTCGAACTGCTCTTCGACCTCGTCTTCGTGGTGGCCGTCGCGCAGGCATCGCAGAACCTGCACCACCTGATCAGCGACCATCACGTCGGACAGGGAGTGCTGTCGTATCTGATGGTGTTCTTCGCGATCTGGTGGGCGTGGATGAACTTCACCTGGTTCGCGTCCGCATTCGACACCGACGACTGGCTCTATCGGGTGATGACCATCGTGCAGATGGCCGGCGTGCTGGTCCTCGCCGCCGGGATCCACGTGGCCATGGTCGATTTCGACTTCCTCCTGGTGACCTGGGGCTACGTCATCATGCGGCTGGCGATGGTCGGGCAGTGGCTGCGGGCCGCGGCATCCGATCCCATCGCACGATCGACCGCGCTGCGATTCGCGATCGGAATCAGCGTCGTTCAGGTGCTGTGGGTGGCGCGGATCTACCTACTGGACGAGGCGGCGCAGTTCTGGAGCTTCTTCGTGCTGGTGGCCGCCGAGCTCGCCGTGCCTGTGTGGGGGGAGTCGCATCGCCGCACGAACTGGCACCCGCACCACATCGCCGAGCGGTTCGGTCTGTTCACGTTGCTGCTGCTCGGCGAGAGCCTGCTCGCATCGGCCAACGCGATGATCGATGCGCTCGGCGAGGGCGAGCACATCCCGGAACTGCTTGCTCTTTCGGCATCGGGGCTGGTCGTCACCGCTGGGATCTGGTGGCTCTACTTCGCTCGTGAGCAGCACGGACGGCTCGGCAGCTTCCGCGCGGGCTTCACGTTCGGGTACCTGCACTACGTGATCTTCGCGGCCGCAGGCGCCGTCTCGGCCGGCGTCGAGGTCGAGATCGACGAGATCACCGGTCACACCGAGATCCCGCACGAGGTCGCGGGGCTTGCGCTCACGCTCCCGATCGCACTGTTCGTGCTGAGCGCGTGGGCGATCCTGCTGCAGCCGACGCTGTCGCGGATCGCGTCGGCGGTGGTCGTGACCGGTTGCGTCCTCATCGGAGCAAGCGGGCTGCTTTCGGCGGGGGAGTACATGGTCTCGGCGCTGCTGATGGCTGCGATCGTCGTCGTCCTCGAAGCGGATGCCGCGAAACGGGGGCTGCTGGCTGAGCCCGTCCGGACGATCTAACGACCGTTGCGGTCGAGCTCCAGGGCGACGATCACGCGATCGGGTTTCGGGCGCGCGACCTCGTGGAAGCCGGCCGCTTCGAAGACCGAGAGGATGCCGTGGTAGAGCTCGTTGGCGGGCTTCTTGCCGACGGTCGTGTCGATGGGGTACGCCTCGACCAGTCGCGCGCCCTGCTCTCTGGCGAAGTCGACCGCCGCCGCCAGGAGGCGGGCGTTCAGGCCTCTGCCGCGATGCTCACGGCGCACCACGAAGCAGGAGACGGCCCACACGTCAGGGTCGTCGAGCGGTTCGGGTGTGTGCCCGGCGATGTAACGCGTGCGGCCGATCCGAACCTGCGCGGCGCGCGGTCCGACTCTCACCCAGCCGGCAGCCTCGCCGTCGACGTACGCGATGAGTGCGGGCGCCGGAAACCCGCTCTCGACCTCTTCGCGCAGGAGTGCTCGGCGTTCCTCGTGCGACGCCCGCTGGAACTCGGCGTTCGTCATCATCCACCACTGGCACTGGCACGAACGCCCGTCGCCTCCGCCGCTGAGGGTGTGTTGGGCGTCGTCGAAGCGGCCGCGTGATGCGGGGGAGATGACGATCTCGGGCATCCTCCGACGCTAGCGATCGGGACCGACAGAGGGAAGCTCGAGCGCGAGCGGACGGGTTGCCGACGAGTGCACCGGTTCGTGGCGCGGGCACGCCGTCCGCACGGCGCGACGTCGTGCACTCGGTGCTGGAGCCCCGCGTCGCCGGGCGTCGTCGTTCGCGGCGCTTCCGGTGAGCGGGTAGGATGGGGGAGTTGTCCGCGTGCGGGCATCGGGATGTGGCGCAGCTTGGTAGCGCACTTGACTGGGGGTCAAGGGGTCGCAGGTTCAAATCCTGTCATCCCGACCGGAGAGTCCCGGGAACCTGAGGGTTCCCGGGACCTCTTAGTTGGTGAGATGTGATCCTGTCATCGCGAAGTCATCGCAATGCCATCGAATTGACCGCTCCAGCGCCCTCGCGCGGCGCAGAGCCTCGACTGACTCGACTTCGCTCCGGTTGTCTCCGAACGGTGGTGCGACCAAGTGCGCACCTACTCGAATGGGCTCGCTG
>NZ_DASUNI010000190.1:0-3135 GCF_036277215.1 Microbacterium sp.
GTCTGGCTCATGGCGGGCACCGAGTCGGGCCTCACCGACCCCGAGGTCGCCGAGGAGTTCCCCGACATGTACTCGCCCGGCGAGGTGCTGGGCAAGAAGGTCTGGGCGCACTGGGTCTGGTGCAAGTACGCCATCGACTTCTTGAAGCAGGACGGTGAGTGGAGGATCTGGAAGTTCCGCTGCTACGAACTCGCCCGCGCGCCGTTCGAGGAGAACTGGATCAGCTTCGGCCTCAAGAACCAGGGTGCGTTCGATCTCGACCTCATGTACTTCGGCGACGACGGCAAGCCCGTCTTCATGCCGCCGGCCGACCAGCCCGTGCCCTCCGAGAACCACCCGTACAGCCCGGAGACCGTGCAGAAGCTCGAACCGGTGCCCCCGGTCCCGCACGCCACGTTCACCGACACCTTCCACTGATCTCTCTGCAACCGAGGAGCCTGCCATGGCCACCCACAACTCCCTCTTCTCCGACAAGGACGTCCGCCGTCGCGATGACGCCATCGCCGTCTCGGTTCAGCTTCCCTGGTACCGCAGCCTCTGGCTGTCCGCGGTGGATGACGTCGCGGCATCCGTCAACGGCGTCGAGGTGCCGAAGGACAAGCTTCGCTTCGAGCTGAACGGCACGAGCTACCGCATCGAGGAGCTGCCCGAGCAGTGGGACACGCTCTGGTTCGTCGCCGACAAGCCCGAGGTCGTCATCCCGCTGGATCACGCTCCAGAGGCGGGCGAGAAGCTCACCGTCGAGGTCGTGCTGACCATGCGCCTGCTGTACATGCAGATCATGCCCGGCGTCGACGGCGGTCCCGGCCGTTACGTGACCAACCGCGTGCCGGTCGAGCGCGAGGTCGTGCTGGCATGACGCTGCGGGTCGCCATGATCGGCTACGGCTTCATGGGGGCAACCCACTCGGTCGGGTGGCGCCAGGCGCCGCGCATGTTCGACCTCGCCGACACTGTCGAAATGGCCGTGGTCGTGGGTCGCAACGCGGACGCCGTCGCCGGTGCCGCCGAGAAGTGGGGCTGGGCGGAGTCCGCCACGGACTGGCGCGAGGTGATCGCGCGCGACGACATCGACATCGTCGACATCGTCACGCCGGGCGACTCGCACGCCGAGATCGCCATCGCGGCGCTGGACGCCGGCAAGCACGTGCTGTGCGAGAAGCCGCTCGCGAACCCGGTCGAAGAGGCCGAGGCGAGGGCGGATGCCGCGGCGCGCGCCGCTTCGCGTGGCGTGCGTTCGATGGTCGGCTTCACCTACCGGCGCGTTCCCGCGGTGACATTCCTCCGCGATCTGATCGCGCAGGGCGTGGTGGGCACCGTGCAACAGGTGCGGGCCGCGTATCGGCAGGACTGGCTCGTCGATCCGGCGATGCCGCTGGCTTGGCGCCTGCAGAAGGAGCACGCGGGCTCAGGGGCATTGGGCGACATCGGCGCGCACATCATCGACATGACGCAGTTCGTGACCGGTCTGAGCGTCGACGCCGTGTCGGGCACGATCGACACCATCGTCAAGGAGCGTCCGCTCCTCGGCTCGGGCTCCGGACTGTCGGGTACCGCCGCCGAAGGATTCGGCGAGGTCACGGTCGACGACGTCGCGATCTTCACGGGGCGTCTGGGTAACGGCGCGCTCGTCTCGTTCGAGGCCACTCGCTTCGCGACCGGGCGTAAGAACGCCCTCACGATCGAGGTTTCCGGCGACAAGGGGGCGCTCGCCTTCGATCTTGAGGATCTGAACAGCCTGCAGTTCTACGACCGCACCGCGCCCGAGGACCGCCAGGGCTTCACCAAGATCCTGGTCACCGAGGCGCAGCATCCCTACCTCGCCGCATGGTGGCCCGCCGGGCACATGCTCGGCTACGAGCACGGCTTCAGTCACCAGGTCGTCGACCTCGTGACCGCGATCGCCGAGGGGGCCGATCCGCACCCGACCTTCGCTGAGGGGCTTTCCGTTCAGCGCGTGCTCGACGCGGTGGAGCGATCCAGCGCGAACGAATCCGCCTGGGTCCGCGTCGCCGCGGCCACCCCGGCATCCGTCTGAAGGAGTAAGAATGACCCGACCGATCACCCTCTTCACCGGCCAGTGGGCCGACCTGCCGTTCGAAGAGGTGGCCCGCCTCGCCGGTGAGTGGGGCTATGACGGCCTCGAGATCGCCTGCTGGGGCGACCACATCGACGTGTCGCGGTGGGACGACGAGGAGTACGTCCAGTCCCGTCTCGACATCCTCGAGCGGAACGCCCTGAAGGTCTACGCGATCTCGAATCACCTCACCGGGCAGGCCGTCTGCGATGACCCGATCGACGAGCGCCACCGCGACATCCTGCCGGCTCGCGTGTGGGGTGACGGAGAGCCCGAAGGAGTGCGGCAGCGCGCGGCGGAAGACCTGAAGAACACGGCTCGCTTCGCCGCGAAGCTCGGGGTGAAAACGGTCAACGGCTTCTCGGGTTCGTCCATCTGGAAGGCCGTCGCGATGTTCCCGCCGGCATCCGACGAGTTCATCGCACGCGGATACCAGGACTTCGCCGACCGCTTCAACCCGATCCTCGACGTCTTCGAAGAGGTCGGCGTGCGCTTCGGCCTGGAGGTGCACCCCTCCGAGATCGCCTACGACTACTGGACGGCGAAAGACACGCTCGAGGCGATCGGGCATCGCAAGAGCTTCGGGTTCAATTTCGATCCCTCGCACTTCGTCTGGCAGCAACTGGACTACATCGCGTTCGTTCTCGACTTCGCCGACCACATCTTCCACGTGCACGTGAAGGAATCCATCGCGAACCTCGATGGCCGCAACGGTGTGCTGGGCTCGCACCGGCCCTGGGCCGACCCGCGGCGCGGATGGACGTTCGTCTCCACAGGCCACGGCGCCGTCCGCTGGGAGCAGCTGTTCCGCGCGCTCAACGCGATCGGATACGAGGGCCCGACGAGCGTCGAGTGGGAGGACGCCGGCATGGACAGACTCGTCGGAGCACCCGAGGCGCTCGCGTTCGTCCGCAACCTCGCGGAGATCACGCCGCCCGCCGCGTCGTTCGACGCGGCCTTCTCCACGAAGCGATAGCTGCGCATGAACGGTCCCGCATGAAGGTCGGAGTCGTCGGAGGAACCGGCAACATCTCGACGAGCGTGGTGCGGCTGCTGCTC
>NZ_DASUNI010000191.1:0-13031 GCF_036277215.1 Microbacterium sp.
GCGGCGACACCTTCACCCTCGTGGATGAGCCCGAGCAGGATGTGCTCGGTGCCGATGTAGTTGTGGTTGAGCATCTTCGCCTCTTCTTGGGCGAGGACGACCACACGTCGGGCACGATCCGTGAATCTCTCGAACATCATCCATTCCTCCGGCACTGGGCCAACAGGCGCAGTCAAGCGCCTTACATCGAGGGTAACGACGGCCGGATGCCGATATGGCGGTGTTCGCCATGGGCATAGCGCCGCGGCATCCGCCGGGTTGCCCGCCCGTCAGGACACGCCGACACGGCGCGCACTGCGCGACGGGCGAAACCGCAGGAGTGAAGGCGCCTAGTTCTCGCCGTAGATCGGCACGCGCACGTCGGCGAACTCGGGGCTGCCGGTCAGGACCAGTTCGACGTCGGTCTTGGCCTCGAGGCCCTCGACGACGGCGACGGTCGCGCGCGGTGCCATGTCCATCGTGCACACCTGATCGGCCGGGGGCGCCTGGAAGGTGACGGTCACTTCCGCAGGTCCGGATACCGCGACCTCGGCGATCACCGGAGCGCACGAGGACGAGCCCCACGTGAGGAGCACGAACTGGCCCGCGGTCTCGGTCCACCCCGCGCTCGGCAGGTAATCGGTCATGCCGCCGCCGGTGAGCCCCGCGACGCCCGCGAGCTCCGTGCTGGCCTCGTAGCCGTCACCGGTGACCGTGATCGGCAGGTTCTCGGCGGGATCGACGCCCTCAGGGACCTCGACGAGCGTGACGCGCGGCACCAGGTCAGACGTGCACGGAGTGTCGGCCTCCGGCTCGACGAGGGTCACGGCGAGCGTGCCGTCGTCGTCGAGCATCGCCTCGTCGGCGGCGGGGATACAGGTCGAGCTGCCAGTGGTGACCAGGCCGATGATGCGTCCGTCGTCGAGCCAAGCGGCATCCACCTCGGCCTCGGTGCCGTCGTCGCCCGCCGTGGGGCTCGAGGACGGATCGCCCGCGACGGGGGTGGCGCATCCTGCGAGCGCTACGCCCGCGAGCACGAGGGCGATGGGCAGGGCGAGGATGCGGCGTGCGAGGACCATGCCACCGATCCTCGCAAATGCCGTCTGGGCTTCGCCAGGGAATTGGGTCACGGAGCGGTCACGGGTAGGTCACGGCTGGGGACGGGCGTATGCGCCGGCATGCACGACTACTGAAGAGCCGAAGTCAGCCTGGCCAGGTTGTCGAGCACCGTGGAGCGCAGGGGCTGCTTCTCCCACTCCTCGAGGGTCAGCTGCCGGCTCAGCGCCCGGTAGCTGGCCTCGACGTCGCGCATCTCGGTGACGAACTGCTCGCCGCGCACGAGCATCGAGATCTCCATGTTCAGACCGAATGAGCGCATGTCCATGTTGCTGGAGCCGATGATGCCGAAGCCGTCGTCGATCGTCATCGACTTGCTGTGCAGGATGTAGGGCTTCCGGTACATCCAGATCTTCACACCGGCCCGCAGAAGCACTTCGTAGTAGCTGCGCTGCGCGTGGTAGACGATCGCCTGGTCGCCTTCCTCCGAGACGAACAGCTCGACGTGCAGTCCACGGTGGCATGCGGTCGTGATCGCGAGCAGCAGCGCCTCGTCGGGCACGAAGTACGGACTGACGATGATCACCTTGCGCTGCGCGAAGTAGATCAGCCCGAGGAAGAGCCGCAGATTGTTCTCGAATTCGAATCCAGGGCCGGACGGGATGATCTGGCAGTCGAGATCACCGGGTCCCGACGTGACGCTGAAAAGGTCGATCTCGTCGGTGAGGATCTCGTCGGTCTCGCTGTACCAGTCCGACAGGAAGACCGCGTTGACAGATGCCACGACCGGCCCCTCGAGCCGCACCATGAGGTCGACCCAGTGCAGACCGCGCTTGATGTTCTTCTTGAGGTTGTACGTCGAGTCGGTGACGTTCTGCGAGCCCATGAACGCCACGCGCCCGTCGATGACGAGCAGCTTGCGGTGGTTGCGCAGATCGGGGCGCTGGTACTTGCCCTTGAACGGCTGAACCGGGAGCATCAGGCGCCACTGCGCCCCCATGGCGTCCAGTCTCTTCAGGGTCTTCTTGTAATACGGCTTGCCGCGATTCGCCCAGTGGTCCATCAGGACCCGCACCGCAAGACCGCGAGCTGCGACCTCTTCGAGGGCGCGGAACAGGTTGTCCGTGGCAGCGTCCGTCTGGAGGATGTAGAACTCGATGTGGACGTAGCGGGTCGCCGCGCGGATGGCATCGGCCATCTCGTCGAGGCTCTGCTGATAGTCGGAGATGAGGTGCGCCGCATTGTCGCCCGCCAGTGGCATGGCCCCGAGGTTGCGATTGAGCGTGACCAGCGAGGTGAACCAGTCCGGGGCGTGCGGGCGCAGCGTGCCGAAGTCGAGCGACGCACTGGTGTCGTGGATGTAGGTGTTGATCTGCTCCTGCATGCGCCGGCGTTTGCGCGGCAGGCGCGGGTTGCCGATCAGCAGGAAGAGAAAAACCCCGATCAGAGGGATGAAGTAGATCGCCAGCAGCCAGGCCATCGCCGCGGTGGGCCGCCGGTTGCGCGGCACCACGATGATCGCCGCGATGCGGATCGCGAGGTCGGCGAGAAAGACGAGGAGCAACCACCACGTCGCGTCGAACGTGATGCTGATCAACTGGCCTCCCCGCTGGACAGATCCAGCGTAGTGGGAACTCCGGTCAGCGTTCGGACGCGGCAGGAGCGGGCGGGAGTCCGCGCTTCGCGCGCTCCTCCGCCTCGATGCGTGCGTAGACGCGGCGCTCAGTGCGGTCTGCGCGCAGGATGCTCCGCAGGATGAAGAAGAACAGCCCGCTGACCACGACGGTGGGCAGCAGCGACCAGAACACCGCGGTCCAGTAGCTGTCCATCCCCCCAGGATACCGTCCGCCCGTTCCTCAACAGCCCCGGCATCTCGAGGTCCGATGCACATGCTTTCGGCCCGCTCGTTCCGCCCGCCCCGGCTCGATCAGGGTCGACTCATGACCACGATCGTCAAGGCCGCCAACGCGGCGCAGTTCCTGTCCCTCGTTCCGAAGATGCTCGGGTACCGGCCGACGCGAAGCGTCGTGCTCATCCCCTTCGCCGGGTCGCGGAGCATCGGCGCGATGCGCTTCGATCTCCCCAGCGCGTCCGAAAGTGACGAGACCGACCGCGTCGCGGCGACACTGATCGGCATGGTGTGCCGACTGCCCGATGCCGACGCCGTCGCCGCGGTCGCCTACACGGACGCCGCTTTCGGCCCCGGCGGCATGCCTCACCGCGACCTCATCGCCGCCCTGGAGCGTCGCGCGGAGGCGTGCGGCATCCGGTTGACCGACGCGCTGTGCGTCGCACCGGACGGATGGGGCTCCTCCTTCGATCCTGCGTGCCCCGAGGCGGGGCGGCCGCTTGACGAACTCGGCGACGAGCCACGCGGCGCCGAACACCTCTCGGTCGCGGCGGGCGACCAGGGCTCGGGGTCAGAGCTCCCCGAAGTCGATCTCGCCGAGAAGGAACGGACCGCCCGCGCCTTGGTCGAACTCGACGGCGCCGTGCGTCTGCTGTGCGGCACGGAGGCGGCCGGCGAGGCGCGCTCCGGCACGGTCACCTCGATCGACCGGGCATCGGATGCCGCGGCTTCCGGCGACGAATTCACCGGTCGCCGGGTGAACCCCCAGGCTCTCGCGGCGGTGTGCACGCTGGACGATCTTCCGACGCTGTTCGAAGGGGCGCTGTCGTGGGATGCCGCGACGCTCGCGCCCTTCGATGCGGCAACTCTCACCTGGTGCCTGGCGCGGCCCGCCTTGCGCGATGTCGCCCTGGTGCAGTGGTGCGGCGGCATGTCTGCCGGCGACGAGGCACTCGACGCGCAGCTGCGATGGGAGTCCGGCGAAGAGTATCCGGCGCACCTCGCCATGCAGATGTGGGGGGAGGGCGAGCGGCCGGATCCCGACCGGCTGGAAGCCGCGCTCACCCTCTCCCGACACATCGCGGCGGGGGCACCGCGTGCCGTCCGCTCCGGCCCGCTCGCGACCTGCGCATGGCTCGCCTGGGCGCTCGGGCGATCGACGCACGCGGAGCGCTACGCGATGCTCGCGTGCGAGATCGAGCCCGAGCACGGCCTCGCCGAGATCGTCCGGTCGTTCGTGTCGGCGGGTCACCTGCCGGACTGGGCGTTCCGGGCGTAGCGCGGAACTACCGCACGCGATCGAGCAGGGGTCGTGGCGAGATCATTTCACCAGCGGGAAGAGGATTGTCTCGCGGATGCCGAGCCCGGTGATGGCCATGAGCAGCCGATCGATGCCCATCCCGAGTCCGCCCGAGGGCGGCATCCCGTGCTCCAACGCACGCAGGAATTCCTCGTCGACGCGCATGGCCTCGACATCGCCCCGGGCGACGAGCTTGGCCTGCTCGGTGAACCGCTCGCGCTGGATGACCGGGTCGACCAGTTCGGAGTAGCCGGTCGCGAGCTCGAAACCTCGCACGTAAAGGTCCCACTTCTCGACGACACCCCGGATGGACCGGTGCTCACGGACGAGAGGGCTGGTGTCGAGCGGGAAGTCCATTACGAAGGTCGGGCGCGTGAGGCCCGGCTTCACGAAGTGCTCCCACAGCTCCTCGACCAGCTTGCCGTGCGTGGCGAGCGGCGGTTCCTCCACCTCCACCTTCGCGGCGATGGCGCGCAGGTCGTCGAGGGACGTCTCGGCGGTGATCGACACACCGGATGCTGCGGACAGCGAGTCGTACATCGAGATGCGATCCCACTGCCCGCCCAAGTCGTACTCGGTGCCGTCGGCCCACGTCACCGTCGTCGAACCGGCGACCGCGACGGCGGCATTCTGTACCAGATCCTGCGTGAGGTCTGCGATGCCGTGATAGTCCGTGTACGCCTCGTAGGACTCGAGCATCGCGAACTCGGGACTGTGCGTGGAGTCGGCGCCCTCGTTGCGGAAGTTGCGGTTGATCTCGAACACCCGCTCGAGTCCACCGACGACGGCGCGCTTGAGGAAGAGTTCCGGCGCGATGCGAAGGTAGAGCTCCGTGTCGAACGCGTTGGAGTGCGTCGTGAACGGACGCGCGGACGCGCCGCCGTGCTGCACCTGCAGCATCGGAGTCTCGACCTCGATGTAGCCGCGGTCGGCGAACGTCCGGCGCAGCGATGCATTGACCCGCGCACGCGCACGGACGGTCTCGCGGGCCTGGTCGCGGACGATCAGGTCGAGGTAGCGGCTGCGCACGCGGCTCTCCTCCGAGAGCTCGCCGTACATGTTCGGCAGAGGCAGGATGGCCTTCGCGGCGACCTGCCAGTCCGACACCATGATCGACAGCTCGCCGCGCCGGCTGGAGATGACCTCACCGCGCACGAACACGTGATCGCCGAGGTCGACGAGCTCCTTCCACTGCTGCAGCGACGCCTCGCCCACCACGGCGAGCGAGACCATCGCCTGGATACGGCTGCCGTCCCCTGCCTGCAGCGTCGCGAAGCACAGCTTGCCGGTGTTGCGACTGAACACCACGCGACCGGCGACCGCCGCGGTCACACCCGTCTCGGCGCCCGCTTCGAGGGCACCGAATCGCTCGCGCAGCGCCGGGATGGTGTCGGTGATCGGGACCGCGACCGGGTACGCGCCGCCCGCGGCATCCGATCGTTCCGCGATGAGCCGCTCGCGCTTGGCGAGCCGGACGGCCTTCTGCTCGAAGACCTCGGCGAGCGCCGCGGCGTCGGCGTCCTCCTCGCTCGGCTCGGGTCCGTCGGCGGGCGCGGTGGTATTGCTCATCTATCGGGGCTCCTCGGAAGTCGGGCCCAAGTCTATCCGCGGGGCCTCGCGTGCCCCTGGTCGCGGACCCCGCCGGGCGCTGCGATCACCCGTCGAGGGAAGCCGCGGGATCGTCTCCAGCCGGTGAACCTGCATCCGACAGCGCGTGGTCGACGGTCGAGTGAATGAGCGCCGACAGGTACCTCCCGGGGTTGGGCACTCCCGCCCGACCGAGCAGGTCGGTGGACTGGCGCACGATCGAGCGTGAGAACTCCGTCGCCGTCTCCAGGGCCTCGGCGTACGCGGCGCGCGACTCCTCGGCGACCACGACCGGCTCGCACCCGAGCTCGACGGCGAGCGCCTGCGCGATGGGCAGGACCGGCGCCGGCGCGGTCACCGCGGCGTACGCGTGCGTGAGCTGGCGCAGATCCATCGAGGTGCCCGTGAACGCGACCGCCGGGTGCACCGCCAGCGGAATGGCGCCCTGGGCGACCGCGGGCGCCAGAACGTCGGTGCCGAACCCGGGGTCGGTGTGCAGCACGAGCTGACCCGGCTGCCACGCGCCCAGGTCAGCGAGTCCGGACACCAGCCCGGGAAGCTCATCGTGGGGCACCGCGAGGACCACGAGTTCGCTGCGTCGGATGACCTCCAGCGGATCGAGCACCGGCACTCCCGGGAGGATCGCCTCGACCCGCTCCTGGTCGGATCCGCGCGTGATCCCGAGGATCGCGTGTCCGGCGCCGCCGAGCGCGGCACCGATGACGGGCCCGACACGCCCGGCCCCGATGATCCCGATGCCGAGCCTGCCGTCGCGCCTCATCGCTGATCCCCCGACGCCGGTCGGTCGACGGATTCAGGACCGATCAGCGCAGGCGCTGCGCCATCCGCGGAGCCCACCGTCGCCGACTCCGCCGCCGAGTCGCCCGCCCACCGATGACTGCGGTCGTGGGATGCCGCCGCCAGCGCCGCCGCTTCGGCATCCTCGAACAGCCCCAGCGCGGCATCCCGATCCAAAACGCCCAGCCGGCCGTAGACGCGACCGGAGATGGTGTGGGCGCGGACGCTCGCGACGCTCAGGGCGCGATCGACCGGCCCCTGCTCGAGCCCGATGCTCTGGAGCCGAGCGAGCGGGAAGACCGCCAGCTTGCGCCAGACGACTCCGCGGCGCATCAGCAGGGCATCCGGCAGGAGCAGGAATCCGTTGCGCTTCCACGAGAGCGCCCGCAGCAGCCGGGCGCGCCGCGGGGTGTTGGTATACGGATCGTCGGACTTCGGTCCGAGGACGCCGTGCTCGAACACCAGCGGCCACTCGCTTGCGGGCAGGTCGGGCAGCAGCAGCCGGAGCACGCGCTCGACGTCATCCCGGGTGCCGACGGGCAGCACGGTCGTGAACTGATCGTTCGCGCCGTCCGCGAGGCCCCGGCCGGAAAGTCGGTTCACCGTGATCCCCCACCATCCGAACGGACGCCACAGGATGGATTGGTCGACCTCGACCGCGTGCACCCGCCCGGGAGGGAGGATCTCGGTGATCGTCGTGAACAGCCCGAACGTGATCCGCACTCCACTCGGAGTAGGGGCAATGGAGTAGCGGAGCGACCGCGTGATCGTGCGCACCCAGTACGCACCGAAGCCGATGAGCGCCGGCACGAGCGTGAACAGCACCCACGGTGTTCCCGCGATCGACCCGACGATGATGGCGGCGATGATCACCACAAGCCAGAGCGTCGAGCTGCTGAGCAGGCGCGATGCGATCAGGCGGCCGACCGGGATGTTGACGACCGACTCGGGTTCGCTGACCGGCTCTTCGGCTCCCTCGATGATCCCGGTGATGCCCGCGCTGACCACGGATGCCGCCGCCGAGACGCGCGAGCCCGGGTGCGCTGCGCCGGCGGCGCGCGCTTCGGCGAGTCGCCTTCCCGATGCGAGGCGGAGGATGTCGGCGCGCACCGCCTCGGCGTTCGGGGTGGACAGGTACTCGAGCTTGACGTTGGAGTCCAGCCCCGCACCGACCACCTCGAGCTTGGCCAGACCCACCAGTCGCGCGAACATCGGGCGCGTGAGGTTCACGCCCTGTACGCGGTCCAGCGGCGCACGCCGGTGCGTGCGGAACAGCACACCGCTGCGCACCTCGACATCGTCCCCGGTGATCCGGAATGTGTGGAAGCGCCAGGAGAGGTAGAACAGGCCGATCAGCACCACCAGGATGCCGAGGAGCGCGAGCGCCGCGACGAGGTACAGGTTGTTCGCGACGATGAAGTCGATGGGATCGCGGCCCTGGAAGTCGCGGATGTCGTCGGGGTCGATGTCGTCGTCGAGCCACGGCAGGAAGATGAAGACGAGCCGGTCGCGCAGGTTCGCGATGATGATGCCCGCGATGACGACGAGGAACAGCCCGCCGCGGAACAGGGGCGTCAGCGGATGCAGCCGGTGCCACTCGCCGTCGCTGAGCGACGGTGCCGCGGGGTCGGGCAGCGGTGCGGATGCGCCCGGCTCGGGAGCGCCCGCCGACTGCGGGGGCTGGATGACCACGCCTACAAGCCCGTCCTTCGCGTCTCGGCGACGTCGACGAGGGTGTCGCGCAGCCGCTCGGCAGCCTCCTGCTTGAGCCCGGGGATGACGACCCCGGTGGATGCCGCCGCGGTGACCAGCTTGAGCTGCGCGATGCCGAAGCCGCGGTCGAGCGGGCCGTGCGTGATGTCGATCAGCTGCATCCGGCCGTAGGGGACCGCCACGACGCGCTGCCACAGGATGCCGCGCCGGAAGACCAGGTCGTCGCGCCGCAGCTGATATCCGTACGCGCGCGCCTGGCGAGGGGTGATCGCGAGGGTCCACGCAAGGATGGCGAGGAAGATCCCGCCCGGAATCCACGCCCACCACTGTCCCCACACGAGTGTGACCACGAGCACCGCGGCCAGGACGATCAGGACCACGATGCCGGTCGAGATGAGCTGCACCCAGACGTACTGGCGGGCGAGCTGGTGCCACGTCCCGTCGCCGAGCGGCAGTCGCGATGCGGAGCGCGGTTCTCGAATGGACTCGTACGTGTCCCGATCGAGCACGTCGGATGGGACCGGCGCCTCCGGGGCGGAGGGCGCCGGGGGCGGGGACCCCACAGCTGCCTCAGTGCTCGCGAGGGCGTCGGTCAGCGAGCCGGCGGTTCGGGGTGGAACCCCCTCAAACGACTCGTCCGGCGTCTTCGCCCCCGGGCTGTTCGTCATCATCGTCCTTCCGGATCGTGCAGAGGTGCTCGGCGTACAGCCCCGCAGCCACGAGCAGCGCGCCGCACAGCGCGGTCGCCAGAACGGCCCCCAACGAGCCTACCGACGGCGACACCGGACGGGTCAGCAGGAACAGGGCCAGGCCCCCGCCGAAACCGGCCACCGCGGCCCCGACGATGCTCGACGCCTTCGCGAGCATCGCGATGCGCAGCGCCCAGAACGGGTTGACCGGCGCACGATTCGTTCCCCGCGTCGCTCGCCGGATCGGCAGGGCGAGTGCCACCACGATCGCTCCGAGCAGGGCCAGGAAGATCGGCAGCGTGATGGTGGGGTTGAACGTCGCGCGCCCGGCGGAGGTGAGCGCCTGGTCCAGCAGGAACCCGGCGGCGATCCCGATCGCGGCGGTGATCAGGAGGATGCCGGCACCCGTCCGCTTCATGACGGATCCCGCAGGCGCTCCAGGAGGGCGTCCACCCTGCCCTGGCCGGGCAGCTCGGCGTCGGCATCGATCGACAGCCAGGGCACCAGGACGAAGTCGCGCTCAGCGGCGCGGGGGTGGGGCAGGGTGAGCACCGCGTCGTTGCTGACCACCGTGCCGTAGGCGATCAGGTCGAGGTCCAGCGTCCGGTCCCCCCACCGTTCGCGGCGCTCCCGGCCGTAGCGCTTCTCGATCGCCTGCAGGAACGCGAGCAGCACCGACGGCGCCAGGCGTGTGGTGAGCACAACGACCGCGTTCAGATACGCCGGTGCCTCGGCATCCGGCCCATCGGGCTTGACCGCGATCGACTCGACCGGCGTGGAGGCGAGCACCTCGTCGACCAGGGGCAGCCGTCGCAGCTCCTCGACGGCCGCCTCGAGAGTCGCCGAGCGATCGCCGAGGTTGGCGCCGAGCGCGATCACGGCACGTACGGGAGCTCGGTCGGCAGGAGTGAGCTCAGCGTCGAATCCCTGGGCGAGGCGGCGGTTCACGGACGCGGCTCCCAGCCGAGCTGCGCGTCGGACCGGGTTCGGCGGATGGTGACGGCCACATCGGCGAACGGCAGGGCGATCGGCGCGTCGGGCTTGTGCACGGTCACGGCGACCATCCGCACGCCGTCGTTCTCGAGCAGCTCGTCCGCGATGCGCTCGGCGAGCGCCTCGAGCAGATTGACCGGCTCTCCCGCGACGATGGCCGCGATCCGCTCGGCGACGTCGCCGTAGTGCACGGTGTCCGCCACGTCGTCGCTCGCGGCTGCGGCCGCCGTGCTGACGTACAGGGTCGCGTCCACGACGAAGTACTGGCCCTCACGGCGCTCGACCTCGTACACGCCGTGCCGGCCGAAGACCCGCAGGCCGGTCAGCGTGATCTCGTCGGCGAAGTCCATCGCGTCCCCTCCTCCCAGCCGGAATAGACGCGAAGCGCGTCCCTGGTCGCGACGACGTCGTGCACGCGCACCGCCCACACGCCGGCCTGGGCGGCCAGCACGCTGGTCACGGCTGTAGCGACGTCGCGACGCGCCTCGGTCACGGTGTCGTCGTCGGCGCTGAGCGCCTCGGCGAGGAACCGCTTGCGGCTGGTTCCGACGAGCACGCGATGGCCGAGGCCGACGATGCGCGGCAGCGCGCGCAGCACGCCCCAGTTCTGAGCCCCCTTCTTGCCGAACCCGATGCCCGGATCGATGATGAGCCGACCCGGAGGGATGCCGGCGATCGCCGCCGCCTCCACCCGCTCCTCGAGTTCGCGCATCACGTCGTGGACGACATCGTCGTACTCGGCGCGGGCGTACATGTCGGCGGACGGACCGCGCCAGTGGCCCAGGACCAGATCGGCCGTGGTCGTCGCGACCGCCGCCAGGAGCTCGGGATCGGCGAGACCGCCCGACACGTCGTTCACGATCCGCGCCCCGGCATCGACGGCGGCGATCGCGGTCGACGCGTTCATCGTGTCGATGCTGACGGCCACGCCGGCCTCGGCGAGTGCGCGCACGACCGGGAGCACCCGCTCCTGCTCGACCCGGGGCGCCACGCGCTCGGCCCCCGGCCGCGTGGACTCTCCGCCCACGTCGAGGAGCTGGGCGCCCTCGGAGCGCAGCCACAGGCCGTGGGCGATCGCGGTGTCGGGGTCGACGTAGCGGCCGCCGTCGCTGAAGGAGTCGGGGGTCACGTTGACGATCCCCATGATGAGCGCCGTCATCCGCGCGGCGCTCCCAGCAGCGCGATCAACTCCGCCCGGGCAGCCGGCTCGGAGAGCTCGCCGCGTGCGGCGATCGTGACGGTCGAGGCATCGGGCTGTCGTTCGCCGCGCATCGTGACGCACTCGTGCGTCGCGTGCAGCACCACGAGAACTCCGCGGGTGTCGAGCGCCGCGGCGATCGTGTCGGCGATCTGCTCCCCGAGCCGCTCCTGCACCTGCGGCCGCGAAGCGAGGATGTCGACGACCTTCGGAAGGGCTCCGAGGCCCACGACCTGCTCGCCGGGGAGATAGGCGATGTGGGCGTGCCCGCGGAACGGCAGCAGGTGATGCTCGCACACCGACCGGAATCGGATGTCGCGGAGCATCACCGCTCCGGAGGGGGTCGTCTCGGGCGCCGGCCCTCTCGTCACCGAGATGGTGTGGGCGAGCGGGGCCCCGGCATCCGCCCCCACGCCGGCGAAGAACTCGCCGTACGCGTCGGCGACGCGCCCCGGAGTCAGACGCAGCCCGGGGCGATCCGGATCCTCTCCGATCGCCGCCAGGAGCTCGCGCACGAGCACGGCGACGCGCTCACGATCCACGGCCACGGGCCGAGCCTACGCGGTCGCGGGTCGCGCCTGACCGGTCGGACGGCGCTTCGGAGCCTTCTCCGCGGCGCCCTGCTCGGCCTCGACGGACGCGGCGATGCCCTCAGGCTGAACGCGGCGCGGCACCTCCACGGGCGGCTGGAACGACACCGGGCGCTCGTTGCTGGAGAGCCACTGCGGGCGCGGCGGCAGGCGCTTGACGTCCTTGAAGATCTCGGCGAGCTCGATGTGGTCGAGCGTCTCCTTCTCGAGCAGCTCGAGAGCGAGCCGGTCGAGCACATCGCGGTTGTCGTTGATGACCTGGTACGCCTCGTTGTGCGCCTGCTCGATCAGCTCGCGCACCTGGACGTCGATGCGCTCGGCGAGCTTCTCGCTGAACTCGCGGCCGTGGCCCATGTCGCGACCCAGGAACACCTCGCCGCTCGCGGAGCCGAGCTTGACGGGTCCGACGTCGTTGGTCATGCCGTACTCGGTGACCATCTTGCGGGCGATGCCGGTCGCCTTCTCGATGTCGTTGGAGGCACCGGTGGTGGGGTCGTGGAACACGATCTCCTCCGCGACACGGCCGCCCATCGCGTACGTGAGCTGGTCCTGCAGCTCGTTGCGGGTGACGGAGTACTTGTCGTCGAGCGGGAGCACCATCGTGTAGCCGAGTGCCTTGCCGCGCGGGAGGATCGTGACCTTGGTGACCGGGTCGGTGTTGTTCATCGCCGCGGCTGCGAGGGCGTGGCCGCCCTCGTGGTAGGCGGTGATGAGCTTCTCCTTGTCGCGCATGACCCGTGTGCGGCGCTGCGGACCCGCGATGACGCGGTCGATCGCCTCGTCGAGCGCGCGGTTGTCGATGAGCTGGGCGTTCGAGCGCGCGGTCAGCAGCGCAGCCTCGTTCAGCACGTTGGCCAGGTCGGCACCCGTGAAGCCGGGGGTCTTGCGCGCGACGACCTCGAGGTCGACGCCCTCGGCGAGCGGCTTACCGCGACCGTGCACCTCGAGGATCCGCTTGCGGCCCTTCAGGTCCGGTGCGTCCACGCCGATCTGCCGGTCGAAGCGGCCGGGGCGCAGCAGTGCGGGGTCCAGGATGTCGGGGCGGTTCGTCGCCGCGATGACGATGACATTGACCTTCGGGTCGAAGCCGTCCATCTCGACGAGCATCTGGTTGAGCGTCTGCTCGCGCTCGTCGTGGCCGCCGCCCATGCCGGCGCCGCGGTGGCGGCCGACGGCGTCGATCTCGTCGATGAAGATGATCGCCGGCGAGCTCTCCTTGGCCTGGTTGAAGAGGTCGCGCACGCGGCTGGCGCCGACGCCGACGAACATCTCGACGAAG
>NZ_DASUNI010000192.1:0-7630 GCF_036277215.1 Microbacterium sp.
CACGCAGCTCGGAGCTGCCCTGGGCACGTCGTCTCGTGCCGGAGGAGGGGTGCATCATGTGGACGGTTCTCCTCTTCGGCGCCGTCGCATCGAGCGCCCTGATCATCGGGGCGGCCATCGGCGTCAGGTTCAAACTCCCGAAGCGGCTGCTGGCCATGCTTCTCGCCTTTGCGGCGGGCGCGCTGATCACGGCATTGAGCTTCGAATTGTTCCAGGACTCCTACGAGCGTGGCGGTATATGGATAGCGGCCATCGGCCTGTTCGTCGGAGCCATCGTCTTCACCGTTCTCAGCGCACTCCTGGACCGGTGGGCGCAAGCCGGCGCCCATGCGACACCCGCCGACGAGTACCGCGGCAGTGTCAAACTCGACACCGATGCCGCGGCATCCGACAGACCTGCGACCGCGGCATCCACTCGCGGGACCGCGGGGCTTGCGCTCTTGGCGGCGGCGACCCTGGACGGCGTTCCCGAGAGTCTCGCGCTGGGCATCTCGCTGACCGAGGGAACGGGCGGCCTGGCGCTGATGGCTGCGATCTTCGTCTCGAACCTGCCCGAGGCGCTCGTGGGTGCCGCGTCCATGCGCGAACAGGGCCGCTCAGCGGGCCAGATAATCGGCCTCTGGAGTGCGTGTGCCGCGCTGGTCACCATCGCGGTGGTTGTCGGCGGCGCATTCCTCACGGGCAGCGACCCGGCTCTCGTCTCGCTGCCTCTCGCCTTCGCAGCGGGTGCTGTCATCGCGGCGCTGGCTGACACGATCATGCCCGAAGCGTTCGAGAACGGCGGCCCTGCAGTCGCCCTCAGTACCGCAGCCGGATTCGTCCTGTCCTTCGTGCTCTCCCTGGCGTGACGCGAGCATTCGTGGCGCCGGACCCTGCTCCGGTGCGTAGCATGCGCGGCGTGACCGACGGCGAGCGCTAGCTAGCGCCCGCGCTGGCCAGCGCCGCGCCGGCCGCGAGCGTCTGCAATTTCGCGTACACGATGTCTGGATCCACCGCCCCGAATCCCGCGAACGTCGAGAACCCGCAATCAGTTCCGGCGATCACTCGCTCCCTGCCCACGATGGCGGTGAAGCGCTCGATGCGCTCGGCGACCACGCGCGGGTGCTCCACGAAGTTGGTGGTCGAATCGATCACGCCAGGAATCAGGATCTTGTCGTCGGGGATCGACGTGGACATGTCGACGAAGTAGTTCCAGTCATGCTGATGGCGGGGGTTGGCGGTCTCGAACAGCAGACCGGCGGGCTTGGCCCGCATCAGAGTCGGCAGGATCACACCCATCTCGACATCTCGAGTGTGCGGGCCCTCATAGTTTCCCCAACACACGTGCATTCGCACGCGATCAGCGGGCACGTTGCGCAGCGCGTGGTTGAGCACCTCGACGTGGCGGCCGATGAGCCGAAGGTATTCCTCATCGCTGCGGTCCTTGTACATCATGTGACGCCCGAGCCCGAGGTCGGGGCTGTCGATCTGCAGCAACACCCCCGCGCCGATGATCGCCTCATACTCGGGCCGCATCGCCTCCGCCAGGGCCTCGAGGTAGCTGTCCTCGTCCGGGTAGTACTCGTTGGGCTGGAACAGTGCGATCACACCCGGCGATGCGGCGTTCATGAATGCTCCGCCCGGACGGTGCGCGGCAACGGCTGCTTCGAGGTGTGCGAGGTCGTCCTCCAGCGGTGCAAGCGTCTTGGACGCGACGGCGCCGACGCAGCGAGGGCGCCGATAGGTGGGCGTGCCGCCGCCTTTGGCTTGGCGCGCGAGGAACGCCGGGAACTCTTCGAGATCGGCCGGCGGCGTTCGCGGGCTGTCGCCCTCGAAACCGGTCACACGATCCTTGATGTAGGTCGCGTAGGAGATCTTGGACATCTCCCCATCGGAGACGAGATCGATGCCCGCCGCGACCTGACGCGCGACGACCGCATCTACCGCCGCCAGCATGACGTCGGCCAATACAGACGGATCGACCGGCTCCTCACGCTCCCGCGCGAAAACCAGGTCGGTCACTTCGGCTGATCGCGGCAGCGACCCGACGTGCGTCGTGAGAATGCGCTCCATTGAAACTCCGGATCCATGGTGAGCGGACAGAGCAGGTCGCGCGTCGCGCCGTTCGTCGCTAACGGCAGGATAGGCCTTGAGCCCCCTCCCGCCGCACTTCACGCCGCCGAAACGATAGAGGTCACCGCGACCGCCGGCGAACGAGCCAGACGACGTCGCGCCCGAAAGACTCCACGAGCAGCACCAACACGAGGAGGGCCGTGAGGATGTCGGCCCACGTCGGCATGAGGCCCGACGCGACGAGTGTGAGGCCGATGCCGGCGACGGCGGTGACCACCTTCCGCCAGTACCTGGGCGGGAGGGTGGCCGCCATCCACGGCAGCACCCACGCGGCGCCGACGAAGGCGTAGCGGAGGGCGCCGATGAGAAGGACCCACCAGCCCAGGTTCTGCGCGACGTACGCGCTCAGGACCAGGAGCAGAAATGCGTCCACCTCCATGTCGAATCGGGCGCCGAGTTCGGTCGTGGTCTGCGTGCGCCGGGCGATCCAGCCGTCGGCAGCATCCAGAGCAAGCGCGGGAACGGTCAAACAGAGAAGGAGCGGAACCGAGATCGGGGCGCTGAAGGATGTCGCCACCAACGCCGTGATGAGCCCCACCAGCGTGGAACGCACTTCCGTCGCCGCGTTGGCCGGACCGAAGTGCGCTGTTTCGCGTCGGCGCAACCCACTGGTGAGGAACGCGTTCGAACAGACAAGGTAGAGCACACCGGCGCCCCACCCGGCGACCGAGAGCGTGCTGAACCAGCCGATCGCGGCCAGTCCGAACACGCCGAACGCCACCGACCAGAGCGGAGCAACGTGAACCTTTTGCACAGTGCGTCTCGTTCTTTGTTCATGAGTACCACTCATGACACGTGCCCGGAGCGCCGAAAGGTTCAAAATCGGAGCGCGGAGTGGTGAGCCCGGCGACGGCGTTCTGGGTGGAGAGCCCGCGGGTGGGTGCGCTTCGTACACATGACCTCGCGGATCCCGCACCCGGTGAGGTACGCGTGCGCACCGCCTACACGGGCATCAGCCGCGGGACCGAGTCCGTGGTCTTCCGCGGCGAGGTTCCTTCGGGCGAGTACGAGCGGATGCGGGCGCCATTCCAAGAGGGCGACTTTCCCGGACCGCTCAAGTACGGGTATCTGAACGTCGGGACCGTCGAAAGCGGCCCTCCCGGACTGCTCGACCGCACCGTGTTCACGCTGTTCCCGCATCAGTCGGCGTTCGTCGTTCCCGAGTCCGCTGTACATGTGGTCCCTGACGGCATCCCCGCTCGCCGGGCCGTGCTCGCCGGGGCCGTCGAGACGGCGGTGAACGTGCTGTGGGATGCCGCGCCATTCGTCGGCGATCGCATCACCGTGGTCGGGGCGGGGATGATCGGCTGCGCCGTCGCGCGTCTCGCCCGCGGGATCCCCGGCGTCGAGGTGAACGTCGTGGACGTGGATCGCTCGAAGGCGGCCGTCTGCCGGCAGCTCGATCTGCCGTACGCGCACCCCGACGACGCACCCCGCGACCGGGACATCATCGTGGACGCGAGCGCGTCCGAGGGTGGTCTTCGATTCGCCCTCGAAGCGACTGCCACGGAAGGCGAGATCGTCGTCGCGAGCTGGTTCGGAAACCGCCCGGTCACTCTCCACCTCGGTGAGGACTTCCACGCGCGGCGCCTCACGATCCGCTCGAGCCAGGTGGGCATGGTCGCACCCCGTCGACGCGGCAGCCGAAGCACTGCAGACCGGCTAGAACTCGCGCTCGACCTGCTGCAGGATGCCGCTTTCGACGCACTCCTCAGCCACAACTCGTCGTGGCGAGAGCTGCCCGACGTGTTGGCAGCCATCGCCGACGGGTCGTCGCCCGGCCTGTGTCACACCATCGACTGGAGGGATGCCGAATGACCTACTCCGTCACCGTGCGGGATCACATGATGATCGCGCACAGCTTCACCGGTGAGATCTTCGGCCCCGCGCAGCGCCTGCACGGAGCGACCTTTGTCGTCGACGCGACCTTCCGGGCGGCGGCGCTCGACGCCGACGGGGTGGTGGTCGACATCGGCCGCGCATCCGAGGTCCTGGGCGGCATCCTGTCGGCGCTGTCGTATCGCAACCTCGACGACGAGCCGGAATTCGCGGGAGTGAACACGACGACCGAGCGCCTCTGCAGCGTGATCGCCGAGCGCCTGGTGGCAGCGGCGCGAGACGGCAGGCTCGGGAAGGGCGGCTCGCAGCTGAGCGGGATCACAGCGACCCTGCACGAGTCGCACATCGCCTGGGCATCGTTCGAGGTCGACCTGTGACCCGCCCATCGGAGTCCCGCGTGAACTTCGTGGTGCCGGAGGGCATCGACGATCCCGCGCGGGCGAGCGGCGGCAACGTGTTCGACCAGCGCGTGCGGGACGAATTGGCGTCCCTCGGGTGGGAGGTGCGGATGCTGCCCGTGGCTCCGGACGCGGGGGGCGCGCTCTCCAGCCTGCCTCGCGGGGCTCTCGTGCTCGTCGATGGGCTGGTCGCCGGTCGGTCCCCCGCAGCGATCGAAGCGGGCGCCGATCGACTGCGCATCGTCGTGCTCGCGCACATGGTGTCATCGGCATTCCCCGACGCCGACCGGCACCTGGTCGATGGCGAGCGTCGAGCGCTTCGAAGCGCGCGACGCGTGATCGCGACGAGCGAATGGACGCGCGCGGAGCTGACCGCGAGCGACGAGCTTCCGGCGGACCGGATCACGGTCGCGGTCCCCGGTTCGGACGATGCGCCGGTCGCGAGTGGGACGCCGGATGGCGGGGCGTTCCTCTGCGTCGGCGTCGTCGCTCCGCACAAGGGGCAGGACATCCTGATCGAGGCGCTGGCAGCGCTCGGCCGCGACAGCACGTGGACCTGCGCGATCGTCGGCGGGCTCGATGCCTTTCCGGAGTACACGGCACGGGTGAGGGCGCTCGCGGCAGACGCCGACGTGGCCGAACGGATCATGCTTACAGGCGCGCTCGGATCGGGTGAGCTCGACAGCGCCTACCGGAACGCCGATCTCGTCGTTGCGCCGTCCCGGGTGGAGAGCTACGGCATGGCTATCGCGGACGCGCTGCGGCGCGGCATCCCCGTCGTCGCGAGCAACGTGGGCGGCATCCCGCAGACCGTCGCTGGTCGGGCAGCCATTCTGGTTCCACCGGGTGAGCCGGCGCCTTTGACCGATGCGCTCGGGCGATGGATCACCGACACGGGTCTTCGCGAGAGGCTGACCGCGGATGCGCGCCGAGGCAGGGCCGATCTCCCCCGCTGGAGCGACACCGCCGCCCGCATCGCCGAGACGCTGGCGGCTGTGCGATGAGCAACCTCATTCCCGTTTCCGTGCAGTGGCTCGCGCTGCGCGAAGACGCAGACGCGCGATCCCGATCGCGAGCGCTCGCCTCGCGCGCAGCCCATGGCATGCGGGCACCGCTCGTCGTCCACGACCTCGGCAGCGGGACCGGGTCGATGATGCACTGGCTGGCCGCCCTCCTGCCAGCACCGCAGACGTGGGTGCTTCACGACTGGAACCCCGACCTGCTCGGCCACGCGGCCGAACGGGCAGCAGTCGACTCCACGGGTCGACACGTCGCCGTCACGACCAGCGTCAAGGACGTGGCCCATCTGCGCAACGGAGATCTCACCGGAGCATCCCTGGTCACGATGTCGGCTTTGCTCGACGTGCTCAGCCGCGACGAGATCGAGGCCGTCGTCCGGGCTTGCGTCGCGGCGGGCGCGCCCGTGCTTTTCACGCTGAGCGTCACGGGGCGGGTGTCGTTCGATCCTGTCGATCCCGGCGACCGCGTCTTCGAGTCCGCCTTCAACGACCATCAGCGACGCGCAGCCGACGGTCGCCGGCTTCTCGGACCGGATGCCGGCGCCACCGCGATCGGTCTGTTCGAGTCCGCCGGCTGGGCGGTCGAGGTCGCGGAGACCCCGTGGCTGCTCGATGCGGCCGACCGTCCGCTCCTGGACGAGTGGCTGGAGGGATGGGTCGCCGCGGCGGTCGAGGAGCGCCCGGCGCTGGAGGAGTGGGGAGACGAATACTTCCGGAGGCGAGCGGCCCAGCTCGCGAACGGCACGCTGAAGGTCGTCATCGATCACCAGGACTTCCTCGCGTGGCCGCCATGACGACGACGGTCGGCCCGCAGCCGGCACATCGGACTTTCGGTACGCCGCGCACGCGGGCGATCGCACGCTCTTCGGTGGGCGCCGGCATACTCATCGCGATCCTCCTCGAGGTCGGCGCCGGGCCGTTCCTGCAGGGCATCATGTCGGTGACCCCCGCTGCGGCCGGAGCAGCGCTCCTGCTCGGGGCGGCGACCACGGCAGCCGCGGCGTGGCGATGGCGGGTGCTCGCCGGGCGACTCGGCCTGACGCTCGGCCCGGGTGCATCCGTGTCGTCGTACTACCGGTCGCAGTTCCTGAATGCCGTGCTCCCCGGAGGCGTTGTCGGCGACATCCATCGTGCTGTTTCGCACGGGCGAAGCGTGGGCCAGGTCGCTCAAGCCTCACGCGCGGTTGTCGCGGAACGCACGGCAGGTAACGCCGTGCAGCTGGTCTTGGCCGGAGTGGTCCTGGTGTCGCTCGGCTCGTCGGCCTACGCTCCCGCTGTGGGCATCCTGCTCCTCGCGGTCACCGTCGCCGGCGTCGGACTCGTCGTCGCGGCAAGAATGACCGCGCATGCGCGTGCGGCGATCGCCCGCGAGCTGGTTGCGCTCCGATACGCGTTCGGCAACGTCGGGATCATCGTCAGGGTGCTCGTCGCGTCCACGATCGTCGTCGCCGGTCTCGTGGCGATGTTCCTCGTCGCGTGCTACACGGTGGGCGTCGACGCCTCCCCGGAACGCCTGATCGCCGTGGCCCTGTTCGCCGTCGTCGCCGGGTCCATTCCGCTGAACATCGGCGGCTGGGGGCCGCGTGAGGGCGCGGCGGCCTGGGCGTTCGCGGCGAGTGGTCTCGGCACCGCCGCGGGAATCGCGGCGTCGACGGCGTTCGGGGTGCTCGCGATGATCGCCGTCGCACCGGGCGCGGCGGTGGTTGCGGCATCCGCTCTTCGCCGCCGTCGCGGCGCCCTGCAGGGCAAGGAGGCGTCCTCGTGAACCGGCCATACGTGACCCTCAGCTGCGCCATGTCGATCGATGGCTACCTCGACAGCGCAGCACCACGCAAGCTCGCGATGTCGAACGCGGCGGATTTCGACCGCGTCGACCAGTTGCGGGCCGAGAGCGACGCCATCATGGTCGGCGCGTCTACCGTTCGACGGGACTGTCCGCGGCTGATGGTGCGCGCGGACGAGCGGCGCTCGCGCCGCCTCTCCGCAGGCAAGCCGAGCACGCCGATCAAGGTGACGGTGACGGCGAGTGGCGACCTGCCGCAGGACTCGGCGTTCTTCGCGGAAGGGGATGTCGAGAAGATCGTCTACTGTCCGCGCGCCGACGTGGAGCGCATCCGAACCACGCTCGGCGACGTCGCCACCGTGGTGGGGCTCGGGGCGGCGGTGACGATGGCGGACATCCTGACCGACCTCGCGGGGCGGGGGGTCACCCGCATGCTGGTGGAGGGAGGCGGCAGGCTGCACACGCAGTTCCTCGTCGAG
>NZ_DASUNI010000193.1:0-14406 GCF_036277215.1 Microbacterium sp.
GTCGCGAGCTTCTCCGCCATCTTCATGGCTTCGGCTTCGTCGAAGGACTGCTGCGCCTGCTCGATCAGGGTCAGGATGTCGCCGAGATCGAGGATGCGCGAAGCCATGCGATCCGGGTGGAACGGCTCTAGATCGTCCAGCCCCTCGCCCGTGGACGCGTAGATGATCGGTCGACCGGTGACCGAGGCGACCGAGAGTGCCGCGCCGCCACGCGCGTCGCCGTCCAGCTTCGACAGCACCACGCCGGTGAAATCGACGCCGTCCTGGAAGGCCTTCGCGGTGTTGACGGCATCCTGACCGATCATCGCGTCGATGACGAAGAGGACCTCGTCGGGATCCGTCGCCGCGCGGATGTCGGCGGCCTGCTTCATCATCTCGGCGTCGACACCGAGGCGTCCGGCCGTATCGATGATGACGACGTCGTGCTGCTGGCGCCGGGCGACCTCCACGCCGTCGCGGGCCACCTGCACCGGGTTGCCCACGCCGTTTCCCGGCTGCGGCGCGTAGATGGCGGCGCCCGCCTGGCCCGCGACGACCTGCAGCTGGTTCACGGCGTTCGGGCGCTGGAGGTCGGCGGCGACGAGCAGGGGCGTGTGCCCCTCTTTCTCGAGCAGCTTCGCGAGCTTGCCGGCGAAAGTCGTCTTTCCGGAGCCCTGGAGCCCCGCGAGCATGATGATCGTGGGCGGATTCTTCGCGAACTGCAGGCGGCGCTGCTGCCCGCCCAGGATCGCGACGAGCTCCTCGTTGACGATCTGGACGACCTGCTGCGCGGGGTTGAGCGCCTTGCTGACCTCGTCGCCGAGCGCACGTTCGCGCACCTTCGCAGTGAACTCCTTGACGACCGGCAGCGCGACGTCGGCGTCGAGGAGGGCGCGTCGGATCTCGCGAACCGTGCCGTCGACGTCCGCGGGGCTGAGCTTGCCCTTGGTGCGGAGGTTGCGGAAAGTCTCGGTGAGACGATCGGAGAGCGTGCCGAAGGTAGCCATAGTCCCCCAAGTTTACGGGAGCCCACGCGCGGGTCAGTCTTCGCCGAGCTCCTGGAACAGCGTGACCTGCAGGTCGGCCGGCGCCCGGAGCCGAGCGTTCAGAGAGCGCCACGGAGTCTCCCGGGCGGATGCCTCAAGCCGCGCACCCGCCTCGACCAGCCGCTCGACGGTCGCGGCGGTGTCGTCGACCTCGAACGCGATGCGGATGCGGTCGCTCGTGCCGCCGTCCGTCTCGACCCGGTCGATCATCGCGACCTGAGCGGGATTCGACAGCTCGAGCGTCGCCGCCCCTGCCTCGAGGATGACGACGCGCGCATCGCCCTCCCCCTCGTACGATTCGCGCTCGATCAGCCCGAGCTCGTCTCGATAGAACCGGAGCGCGGCGTCGAACTCGGCCGCGCGCACGACGACCCGCAGCTGCCGGACCGCCGAAACGGGGCGAAGTGCCCCGGCCGCGGTGTCGACCGCACGCCTCAGCATGCGCGCGAGGTCGGTACGTCCCGCGCCGTCGTGGGCCCAGGCATCGAGGGCGGCGAGGACCGCACCGCCGTACGCCGCGCCTACGACATCGGCGCGCAGGCGGTCGGCGCCGCCCCGCCGCAGTCGATCCGACACCGCTCGGGCGATGCGGGACCGGCGGAGGGAGGCCTCGCGCTCGAGTTCGTCGTCCAGGCCCATCGCCGATGAGTTCACCAGCGCCAGCGCAAGGCTGTCCGGAGCGAAGCTCCTCGCGATCGACTCCATCGCCGCACGCACGTCGGCCGCGGCATCCGCGTCGTCGCTGGTGGAGAGGGCCTGCTCGAACGGAATGATCCGTTCGTCCAGCCCCGACCACAGGACGTCCGCCTTGGAGTCGAAGTAGTTGAAGAAGCTCGACCTGCTCACTCCGGCGCGCTGTGCGATCGCGGCGATCGAGGTCGCCTCGTAGCCGCGCTCGAGGAAGAGCTCGCAGGCGGCCTCGGCGAGCGTCTCGCGCGACGAGGCGCGGGGCCGGCCGGTACGCGAATCGGCGGTCATGCCCCCAGCCTAGGTTCGGGCGTATTGTTGGACGCGATCCATCAATCATGCTCCGTGCGAGAGGACACCGCCTGTGCTCGAGATCCTGACCGCCGGCCTCGCTCCGGACTTCGTGCCCTACCACGATGGGTGGGCACTGCAGCGGCAGGTTCACGCCGGAGTGGTCTCGGGCGAGCGTGCGGACACACTGGTGCTGCTCGAGCATCGGGCCGTCTACACGGCGGGAAAGCGCACCGAGCCGCACGAGCGTCCGACCGACGGGACGCCCGTGATCGACGTCGATCGCGGAGGCAAGATCACCTGGCACGGTCCAGGGCAGTTGGTCGGATATCCGATCGTCCGCCTGCCCGAGCCTGTGGACGTGGTCGCACACGTCCGGCGCCTCGAGCGTCTGCTGATCGACGCTCTCGGCGAGCACGGGGTGAACGGCTACCGCGTCGAAGGGCGCAGCGGCGTCTGGGTGAGGCGGCCGTTGTCGGAGGACAAGATCGCCGCGATCGGGGTGAGGGTGGAGAAGGGTGTGACGATGCACGGGTTCGCCGTCAACTGCGACAACACGCTCGCCGGATTCCGCGGGATCATCCCCTGCGGGATCACGGATGCCGGCGTGACCACCGTCAGCGAGGTGGTGGGCGGGGATGTCACGCCCGCGGACATCGTCGACTCGATCGTCTCCGTTTTCGAAGCCGAGTATGCGGGGGTCCCCGCGTGAGCGGCTGCGCCACCGGGTCCTCCGCGGAATCGATGCCGGCATCCGCGCCCGCCGGCCGCAAGCTGCTGCGCCTCGAGGTGCGCAACGCTCAGACTCCGATCGAGCGCAAGCCCGCGTGGATCAAGACGCGCGCGAAGATGGGGCCCGAGTACACCGAGCTGCATTCGCTCGTGAAGGACGAGGGCCTGCACACGGTGTGCCAGGAGGCCGGCTGTCCGAACATCTACGAATGCTGGGAGGATCGCGAGGCGACCTTCCTCATCGGCGGTTCGCAGTGCACGCGCCGCTGCGACTTCTGCCAGATCGACACCGGCAAGCCGGCCGATTACGACATGGACGAGCCGCGCCGGGTCGCCGAGAGCGTGCAGAAGATGCGGCTGCGCTACGCGACGGTGACCGGCGTCGCGCGCGACGACCTGCCCGACGAGGGAGCGTGGCTGCACGCCGAGACGGTCCGCCGCATCCACGCGGACAACCCCGGCACCGGGGTGGAGATCCTCGCGACGGACTTCTCGGGAAATCCGGCCCTGCTCCGCGAGGTGTTCGATTCCCGTCCCGAAGTCTTCGCCCACAACGTCGAGACCGTGCCCCGCATCTTCAAGCGCATCCGTCCGGCGTTCCGATACGAGCGCTCGCTCGATGTGATCACGCAGGCCCGTGACTTCGGGCTGATCACCAAGTCGAATCTCATCCTCGGGATGGGTGAAGAGCCCGCAGAGGTCGTGCAGGCGCTGCAGGACCTGCACGATGCCGGCACCGACATCATCACGATCACGCAGTACCTTCGGCCGTCACCTCGGCACCTGCCCGTCGATCGGTGGGTCAAGCCGGAGGAGTTCGTCCAGTTCAAAGAGGAGGCGGAGCGGATCGGATTCCTCGGCGTCCTCGCCGGGCCGCTGGTGCGGTCGTCGTACCGCGCGGGGCGCCTCTGGGCGCAGTCGATGATCTCGAAGGGCCGAGACATCCCCGAGGATCTGTCCCACCTCGCCCAGGACATCGCGCACGAGGGGCTGACCTTCTCGCAGGCCGTGTAGGCGGTTCGTCAGGGCAGCGGCCAGATGTACGGCAGATCGTCCGGGATGTCGCCGAATCGCGGACGGTAGAACTCCGGGTCCTTGCGCACCAAGTTCGATTGGTGGGCAAGGTGGAACGCCGGATCGCCGAGCCACGGCGGCAGATCCAGGTCCTCCTGCGGCACCCCGTCCACCTCGGGCGCGAAGGCGAGCAGCTTCGGCCGCACGGTGTCGGCGCGGCCCGTCGCGGTCCAGGCATCCGTCATCGCCAGTCCGTATGCGACCAGGGCGGGGAGGTGCCCGCCCCACATCTTCGCCGCCGGATGGTGCCGCCAGCCGTAGTCCGGGATCGTGTTGGCGCGCAGGAGTTGGAAGGTCTCGACGCGCTGCTTGCCGAGCCTGCTCGGGTCCAGGGCCTCGGCGGAGCGCGCGAAGGAGGGGTAGGGAAGGAACGTCTGCATGAGGGGGCGGCTGCCCTCAGTCGGCGCTGGTGACCGAGAGGACTTCACCCTCCGAGTCGAGGTTCACCAGGATGACATCGTCGGTCGCATCCGGGTCGAGGGCGTACTCGAGCACCGCGAACGGGTCGGCCCCGCCGTGCTCGTCGGCAAGGATCGTCATGCTCATGAGCTGCAGCGAGCGGATGACGTCCACCTGAACGTCGCCCGAGATGTCCACGAGCAGCTCCTCGAGCTCGTCGCCGAGATTCTGCTGCTGCTGCAGGATGTACTCGATCACCTCGCTGGTGCGGTCGTCCAGCTCCGAGACCATGGCGTTGCGCGCGGTGCGGTCGATCGACTCGATCGAGGAGATCAGGCTGGCGGCCACGTCGAGCGCGGCCTCCGACACGTCGTCCTGATCGGGCGCGGTCAGATCGACCGTCACGGTCTGATCGCCGAGGTCGACGTTCTCAGACCAGAAGATCGACCCGTCCGGGCCCGACTCCAGGAGTCCGAAGAAATCGTGCTCGATGGCCATATCCCCATGAAACCAGCACCGGACCATCGGCGCCATCCCGCATCGGCGCGCCGTGTGTTAAGAGTTGAAGACGCGCCACGAGACGGCGAGAAAGGTCAATCGACGAGGGATGCCGCGAAGACGTGCGGCGTGAATCCGGTGAGGTCGCCGATCCCCTCGCCCTGCCCGAGGAGCTTCACCGGGATACCCGTGCGCTCCTGGACGGCGAGCACGAAGCCGCCCTTCGCCGAGCCGTCGAGCTTGGTCAGCACGAGCCCGGTCACACCGGCGTGCTCGAGGAAGGCCTGGGCCTGCATGACGCCGTTCTGTCCCGTCGTCGCGTCGAGCACCAGCAGGACTTCACTGATCGGCGACTGCTTCTCGATGACCCGCCGGATCTTGCCGAGCTCGTCCATGAGGCCGCCCTTGGTGTGCAGGCGGCCGGCGGTGTCGACCAGCACGATCTCGGTGGACGTGCGCTTGGCGTACTCGATCGTCTGGAAGGCGACGGATGCCGGATCCTGGCCCTCGTGCTGCGGCCGCACGATTGCGGCGCCTCCGCGTTCGGCCCACGTGGCCAGCTGATCGACCGCGGCGGCGCGGAAGGTGTCGGCCGCACCCACGACGACGCTGCGACCGTAGCGCTGGAGGAACTTGGCGAACTTGCCGATCGTGGTCGTCTTGCCGACCCCGTTGACGCCGACCACGAGCACCACGGCCGGACGCTCCGTGAGGCGGAGGGTGGTGTCGAATTTCGCGAAATGCTCTTCGAGTGTCTCCTTGAGCATCCGCTGAAGGTCGCGTGGATCGGTCGTCCGGTAACGCTCGACCTTCTCGCGCAGCTCATCGATGATCCGCTCGGAGATGTCGGGACCGAAGTCCGCCGTCAGCAGCGCCGTCTCGAGGTCATCCCACGTGGTCTCGTCGATCGTCGGACGCACGAACATGCCACGCAGCGCACTGCCGAGGGACCACTTCTCTGCCATGCGACCAGCCTAGGGGGGCCCTCTAGGCCGACACCCGCTCGCCGACCCGCTGGCCGACCACCGCGGAGACTCCGTCCTGCCGCATGGAGACGCCGTAGAGCGCGTCGGCGATCTCCATCGTGCGTTTCTGGTGGGTGATCACGATGAGCTGGCTGCTCTCGCGGAGCCGCTCGAAGACTCCGAGCAGCCGTCCGAGGTTCGCATCGTCCAGGGCCGCCTCCACCTCGTCGAGGATATAGAACGGGCTGGGGCGCGCCATGAAGATGGCGACCAGGAGTGCCACGGCGGCGAGTGACCGCTCGCCACCCGAGAGCAGCGAGAGTCGTTCGATCTTCTTGCCGACCGGACGAACAGCGACCTCGATTCCCGTCGTCAGCGGATCGTCCGGGTTGGTCAGCGAGATGCTGCCGGTGCCGCCCGGGAACAGCACGGGGAACACCTCGCCGAACGCGACCTTCGTGTCGTCGAACGCCGCCAGGAAGATGGTCTGCATCCGCTCGTCGAGCTCTTCGATGATCGTCAGGAGGTCTTTGCGGGTCTGAGTCAGGTCGGCGAGCTGCTCGACCAGGAACTTGTGTCGCTGCTCCAGTGCGGCGAACTCCTCCAGAGCGAGCGGATTCACGCGGCCGAGCTGGGCGAGCTTCCGCTCGGCGTCCTGAAGTCGACGGCGTTGATTCGTGCGGTCGAAGGCAACGGGCTCGCCGGCGCCGGGAACTGCCTGGTCCGGGCCATATTCTGAAATGAGGATGTCTTCGTCTAGGCCGAGCTCGGAGGTGACGCGCTCCAGGAGGCTCGACACATGCAGTCGCTTTTCATGGATCTGCAGCTCGAGTCCGTGCACGCTCTCGGTCAGGCCGGCGAGGCGATCTCGCAGAACGCCCTCCTGACGCCGCAGCTCGACGAGTTCCGTTGTCACCGCCGTGCGCGCCGACTCGGCGGCGGCCAGCTCCACGCGCGCCGTGCTGACCGAACGATCGACCGAGTCCAGCACCGCCGGCAGTTGGGCGGCGACTCGGGCGGCGACGTCGCGTTGCGTCCGGCGCAGCACTGCCCGGCGCGCGGCCTCTGCGGCAGCCGCCCGCTCGCGCTCGCGCTGACGTTCCAGCTGCACGACCCGCGCCTCGCCCGCGCGCACCCGCTCCTTCAGCGTCTCGACATCGAGGCGTGCTCGCATCTCCGCCTCGCGCGCGGCCTCCAGCTCAGCCAGCATGCCTTCGCGGGCCGACGCGTCCAGGATCGGTCGCGGCGCCTCACGCGCGACCGCCAGCCGCTCCTCCGCGGTCCGCGCAGCCTTCTCGGCGTCTTCGACCGCCGCTGCGGCCTGCTCGAGACCAGTGGCGAGGCGGTCGCAGTCGGCGACCGCGGCTTCGTGGCGCACGGCGGCGCGATTGACCTTCTCGGTGTGCGCGGCCAGGGCGGCGTCGTGCGCGCGCAGGGTCGCGAGGGCGGCCTTCGTGCGCTGACGGCCGGCCTCGAGGGTGTGGACCGCGTCCGCGAGCGCCTCGCGCAGCGAATCGGCCACGACGGTGATCTCGTCGCGGCGCTCCGCGGCTGCATCCCGCTCGGCGGCCAGCTCCAGACGGGAGCGACCCTGTCCGGATCCGGCTCGAATCGTGTGCGCGGTGTAGACCTCACCCGTGCGGGTCACGATCGTCACCGGGATACCCGCGTCGGCCAGCACGGGAGCAGCCGCGTGAGCGGCCTCGAGGTCTTCGGCGACGACCACGTGCGACAGGATGCCGAGCACACCGTCGGGGGCGGTCACGACCTCGCCCGCAGCGACGATCCCGGAGATCTGCGGGAGCGCCGGAATGCTCGCGCCGGATCGGGCGATCGCGATGTCGATGACCCCGAGGTCGCCGCCCCGTACGGTGCGGGCGACGGCGAACGCATCGTCGCCGGTGTCCACCAGCACGCCTTCCGCGAGCGGACCGAGTGCCGCCGCGATGGCCGTCTCGTACCCTGCCGTCACCTTGATCGCATCGCCCAGCAGGCCGAGGATTCCCGAGCCGCCCAGGGCCACGAGCTCGGCCGCCGCGTTGCGCACGTCCAGAGCGCGTCCGAGCGCGGCGGTCTGCGCCGTCAGCGACTCGCCCTCGCGCTCGGCCGCGTGAAGGCGCTCGCGCAGTCGGCCTACGGTGGCCTCGGCATCCGTCGCCTCCCGTTGAGCGCGATCGTAGGCGGCCGCGTACTCGCCGGCCGAGCCCTCGGGCACCAGCTCCGGATCCACCCCGGCGAGCTCGGTCTCCGCCTCGGCACGACGGGCGAGGGCCGCATCCAGCGCCCGCTGCTGCCGCTCGACGCCGGCGCGCACCGCGGCGAGCGCTGAATTCGCGGCCTCCGCCGAGCCGCGCAGAGCGGTCAGGCGCATATCGTGCTCGGACACCAAGGAACTCTGCGCGGCGATGTCGGCGTCGAGGGCGTCCAGCTCCGCGCGGGCGCGCACGACTTCCCGGGCTGCCTGCGCGGCGGCGTCCTGGGCATCGCCGAGTCCAGCCGCGATCTCGTCGATCTCTGCACGGACGTCGTCGATCATGGCCTGCGACACCGTGGTCAGCTCGATGCCCGAGTCGTCAGGGCTGTCGCTGAGGAGTGACAGGCGCTGCCCGGTGAGCGCGTACAGGCTGCGCAGCCGCTCCTGCACCCGCTCGAGGCCGTACGCGACGCTGCGCGCTTCGTCGACGCCTTCGCTCCTCTGCTGCTCTTCGAGTCTGGCGATCCTGCTGCGCAGATTATCGGCCTGATCCTGCAGCACCAGACGTTCGGTGTGACGCTCCTGCTCGCTGCGGGCGTGATCGGCGAGCTCGGCGCGCAGGCCCGACAGCTCATCGGCGAGCAGCCGTGCTCGTGCGTCCCGCACCACGGCGGCGATGGTCGCCGCCTCGCGCGCGATCTCGGCTTGGCGCCCGAGCGGCTTGAGCTGTCGGCGCAGCTCCCCCGCGAGATCGCTCAACCGCGTCAGGTTCGCCTCCATCGCCTCCAGCTTGCGAAGGGTCTTCTCCTTGCGGCGGCGGTGCTTGAGGATGCCCGCGGCCTCCTCGATGAATCCGCGCCGCTCCTCGGGTGAGGCTTGGAGGACACTGTCCAGACGGCCCTGGCCGACGATCACGTGCATCTCGCGACCGAGCCCGGAGTCGCTGAGGAGCTCCTGCACATCGAGCAGCCGGCAGACGCCCCCGTTGATCGCGTACTCGCTCGCACCGTTGCGGAACAGAGTGCGGCTGATCGTCACCTCGGAGTAGTCGATCGGAAGCGCGCCGTCCGCGTTGTCGATTGTAAGCTGCACCTCGGCGCGACCGAGCGGCCCGCGCGTCGCGGTGCCCGCGAAGATGACGTCCTCCATCTTCCCACCGCGGAGCGTCTTGGCTCCCTGCTCGCCCATGACCCAGGCGAGGGCGTCCACGACGTTCGACTTGCCCGAGCCGTTGGGCCCCACGATGCAGGTCACCCCCTGCTCGAAGGCGAAGGTTGTCGGCTGGGCGAACGACTTGAACCCTTTGAGCGTCACGCTCTTCAGGTGCATAAAGGCGTCCTCCACCCGACTCGAGTCACCGCCTTACGCTACCCGAGGGCGTGCGCGGTTCCGCGCAGGCGAGCCGGTGCAGCGCCGCTGCGTCGGCGCGGATTCGTGCCCGCGACACGCCCGTGGTTCGCGCAATCTGCGAATTCGCTTGACGCGCGCGTCGGAGGCGCGCTATCGTCGCTCTTCGCGTCCACACACGAAAGGAGGTCACCGATGATGCACATGATCACCCCAGGCTTCGAGCCGAACAGCCGCTCGCCGTTCTGCGGAATCGCTCCGGTGACCCCGTCGTTCGGCGCTACCGCTCCCACAGCCGGCTGACCGCCGCCGGGGAGGACTCTGCCCAGCGGACGCAATCGTCCGTGCGCAGGCCCGCCGCGTATCAGAGGTCGGCTCCGCAGCTCCTTCGTCGAGCACCCTCGTCGCGCATTCGCGACCCCGGCCCGATCGGGCACACCGCAATCCACCTCCCACTCGAAAGAGACCATCATGAACGACACACTGGCGCCCGTCCGGTCTCTCGGCTCGGACAGGCTTCGCCTTCCTCCCTCGACCACGGACGGTGCGCACCTCACGCTCGCCGACCGTCTCGAGCTGCGGATCGGGCTGTGGCTGCTGCTGCGCAGCACCCGCCGCCTCGAAAGCGCGCGTGATCATCACGAGCACGCCCGCCTGCTTGCGAACGCCCGGCAGCTCGCCGTGCGTGAGCACGCAGCCTTTCGCAGGGACGCCCTCGGGGGCGTCCGGATCTGAATCGGACCCGGGGCCGCCGCCGGCGGTCCCGGATCCCCACTCCACGAAACGGACTTCCCATGATCACCGCACCCGCCGGCGTCGAGCTCCGGCCCCTGACGATCCCCGCATCCATCGACTCACCCGACGCAGCCGACTTCGTCGAGATGGTGCGCGTCCGCAACCGGATCTACCGCGAGATCTCCGGGCACGACGACCACCGCATCGCCGCGGACGAGCTGCTTCCGCACTATCGGCCCGATGAGACCGAGCGACGGCTGATCTGGTCGATCGTGGTCGACGATCAGACCGTCGGCCGGGTCGGGGTCGACCTTCCGCTCGAAGGCGATTCGAAGCTCGCCTTCTGGCTCATCGAACTGGTGCGCGACGTATGGGGTCGCGGGATCGGCTCCGCCGCCTACGACCTGGTGGAACGGGTCGCACGCGAGAACGACCGCACCGTCCTGCAGTCCTGGGCTGCGCACCCCGATGTCCCGGGCCCGCGGCTATCCGCCCCCACGGGCTTCGGCGACATCCCTGAGGACCACGTTGCCCGGTTCTATCTCCGCCACGGCTACAGCCTCGAGCAGATCGAACGCAACAGCGCCTTCGATCTCACCGGCTCGTTCGACGTCGTCGAGCGCCTGCTCGCCGAAGCCACCGCAGCAGCCGACGGCTATCGAGTCGTGCAGTGGTTCGCCCCCACTCCCCCGGAATTCGCGGCCGGCTACGCCTGGATGAAATCGCGCATGGTGACCGATGCGCCGGCGGCCAACCTGGAGTTCGACGAGGAGACGTGGGATGCCGCACGCATCGCCCGGCACGACTCGCGTTACACCGAGGCGGGCCGGGCGCTGCAGGTCACGGCCGCGCAGCACATCGCCACGGGCGAGCTCTGCGCGTTCAACGAGCTCGTCATCGGTAAGGACCGCACCGAGGCGTCGCACCAGGAGGACACGCTCGTCCTGAAGGACCATCGCGGCCACAAGCTGGGCACGCTCGTCAAGTGCGCGGGGCTGCTGTCGTGGCGAGATTTCGCTCCGCAGTCGCAGCGCGTCATCACATACAACGCAGAGGAGAACCGCCCCATGCTCGACATCAACGAGGCGATCGGGTTCGTGCCGATCGAGTACGAAGGCGCATGGAAGAAGGTGCTCGATGACTGAGCTGCAGCAGCGCACTGCGCTGACGGTCTCGCCGCTTGTGGTGCCCGCAAGCCTGGACGCACCGGACGCCGGCCCGTTCCTGGAGATGGTGCGCATCGGCAATGCCGTCTGTCTGGCCGACGCCGGGCACGACTACCTCCACGAGGATGCCGAAGAGGTCCTGGGGTTCTGGCAGGACCAGACGGACTGGACGCAGATCGGGTTCGCCGCGGAGCGCGAGGGGCGGATCCTCGGAGCGGTCAAGCTCATGATCAGCAATCAGGACGACACCACCTCGATGGAATTCGATCTGATGGTCGATCCCGAGCACTGGGGTGAGGGCGCCGAAGAGGCGCTGCTGGCCGCGGTCGAGGCGGAGGCGCGGGCGCGCGGCATCCGGACGATCCAGACATGGACCCTCCACCGTCCGAGCACGGGCGGAGTGCGCATCGCCCCTCCCACGGGGTTCGGCTCGGTGCCGGCCGCCGACCGCCAGAGCGTGTTCATGGGCGAGAACGGCTTCACGCTCGAGCAGGTCGAGCGCAACAGCGTGTTCGACCTGCATGGACCATTCGACATCGTCGAGCGCAAGCTCGCAGAGGCTGAGGATGCCGCGGGCGCGGACTACCGTCTCGTGACGTGGACCTCCCCGACACCGCCGGAACACCTCGACGGGTTCGCCTACGCGATCTCACGGATGTCCACCGATGCTCCCGCGGGTGGGCTCGTGATCGAGGAGCAGCACTGGGATGCCGCGCGGGTGCAGCGCCGGGACGCCCGGCTGAAGGCGCAGGGACTGACCGTCTCAGTAGCGTGCGTGCAGCACGTGCCCACCGGCACGATCGCCGCTTACAACGAGCTGGTCATCGCGGACGACCATACCGGGGCGACCCAGCAATACGGCACGCTCGTGCTCAAGGGCCACCGCGGTCATCGGCTCGGCACGATCGTCAAGTGCGCCAATCTCCTCCGCTGGCGCGAACTGGTGCCGGAATCGCCTCGCGTGTCGACCTTCAACGCCGAAGAGAACCGTCACATGCTCGACATCAACGAGGGGATCGGCTTCGTCCCGGCGTCCTACGCGGGCGCGTGGCAGAAGGTGCTCAGCTGACCGACTGAGGCCGGCGCGGCAGCTTCTGACAGTGCGGGCAGAAGTGACTCGAGCGATTCATGAACGACACGCGCATGATCGGGCCGCCGCACCGGGCGCAGGGTTCGCCGGTGCGGCCGTACGCGTTGAGCGAATGGGCGAAGTAGCCGGCCTGGCCGTTGACGTTCACGTACTGGGCATCGAAGCTTGTGCCACCCTCGGCGAGGGCTCGCTCCAGCACGACGCGCACATCGCCGAGGAGGCCGTTGACGGCCCGCGTGGAGAGCGTCCGGGCGGGCGTCTCGGGGTGGATGCGGGCATGCCACAGCGCCTCGTCCGCGTAGATGTTCCCGACTCCGCTGATCGTCGACTGGTCCAGGAGCACGCGTTTGATGGCCGAGTCCTTGCGGGCGAGTGCGTCCCGGAACGAGCGGTCGTGGAATGCCGGGTCGAGTGGATCGCGCGCGATGTGGGCGACCTGCTGAGGGACGCTGGCCTCGGTCGTTCCCCAGCCGCCGGGAGCGGCATCGGGCGTGGGCACCAGCGGATCCAGGGTGAGCGAGCCGAACGTGCGCTGGTCGGCGAAGACCACGGCGATCTCGCCCTGCTCGGGATGCTGGATGTCCAGCCGGACGCGCTCGTGCCTCTCGGGCGCCGCGCCCGGTGCGCGCAGCAGGAGCTGGCCGCTCATGCCGAGGTGCGCGACGAGCGCCTCGTGGGGTGCGTCATCGACCGCCGCAGGCACCAGCGGGATCCAGATGAACTTGCCGCGGCGCGCGGCGCCGCGCAGCAGACGACCCGTGAGCGCCGCCTCGAACTGGGCACCCGAACCGGGAAAGCGCGTGAGTGCCCGTTCGTCCAGCACGGTCACTCCGAGCACGGTCGCACCGACAACAGCCGGGTCAAGCCCGGCGCGCACGACCTCCACCTCGGGAAGCTCAGGCACGGCCGGCGTCAGGCATGCCCGCTGAGCTCCCGCCAGGCCAGGAGCGCAGCGGCCATCTCGGCCTGCTTCTTGCTCGAGCCGGTGCCGTGCGCGGAGAACTCCGCGACCGTCACGGTGGCTGCGAAGACGCGATTGTGATCGGGACCGGTCGAGGTGACCGCGTAGAGCGGAGGCGCGGCCCCCATCCGCGATGCGAGTTCCTGCAGTGTCGTCTTGGGGTCGATCGCGGCGCCGTACCGGTCCGGATCGTCCAGCAGCGGGTCGATCAGACGGAGGACCAGTGCGGTTGCGGCATCCGGACCCACCGAAAGATAGGTCGCCCCGATGACCGCCTCCATGGTGTCGGCGAGGATCGAGTCCTTGTCGCGTCCGCCGGTCTGCTCCTCGCCGCGACCGAGGAGCACATGATCACCGAGTCCGATGCCGCGGGCGACCTCGGCGAGGGCGACGGTGGAGACGACACTCGCCCGGCGCTTCGCGAGGGCACCCTCATCGAGATGGGGGTTGGCCGTGAACAGCCGCACGGTCACCGCCTGGCCGAGCACGGAGTCGCCGAGGAATTCGAGCCGCTCGTTGTGCGGCACCTGTCCGTGCTCGTACGCCCACGACCGATGAGTCAGCGCGAGCGACAGAAGCTCGGCGTCGATGCGGACGCCGAGCTTGTCGGTCAGGTGCGTGCGGTCCGCTGAAAGGTCACTCACGGCGGCAGCCGCACGTCTCAGACGTCAGCGACCTTGCGGCCCTTGTATTCGAGGAACAGCTCGGTGCCCTGCGAGTCGGTGACGACCTTCGCCTGGTGAGGACGGCTGTAGACGACCTTGCCGTTCTCCACCGTGGTGGTCAACGTGATGGGTGCCGCCTTCCACTGCGCACGACGCGAACGCGTGTTGGAGCGGGAGACCTTCCGCTTCGGGGGGTTACCTGCCATGGCTTGCTCTCTTCTGTGTTCTCGACGATCGACTTCCGCTACGCGCGCGGGGCGTCCTCGTCGTGGTCTGGGGTGAATTTCTGGAGCGCGGCCCAGCGAGAATCGAGGGGCGTGCGCTGCTCGGAACCGCTGCTCACGGTCAGCCGCTCACCCGTGGCCGGATTGAGGCCGGGGCAATCCGGCTGACACACCGGCTGAAACGGAAGCGCCAAGACGGTCGCATCCCTGACCAGAGTTTCAAGATCCACGTGGTCGTCTTGAACCTCGAAGTCAGTTGCTTCGGCTCCAGGATACGCGAAAAGCTCCTGAAACTCGACTTGGAGGCCCTCGGCGATGTCTCTGAGGCAGCGGCCGCAGATGCCGGTGTACTC
>NZ_DASUNI010000194.1:0-9840 GCF_036277215.1 Microbacterium sp.
GTTTCCGAGGGCGACCACGAGCTGTCCGACGCGGAGCTTCGACGCATCGCCCCACGGCACCGGCGGCGGAGTGCCGCCCTCCGCCCGGAGCACGGCGAGGTCCGACAGCGGATCGCTGCCAACGACGCGCGCGTCCAGGACGGTTCCGTCGGAGAAGGCGACCTCTGCGCGCACCGCACCCTCGACGACGTGGGCGCTGGTCAGCAGGTGCGAGTCCGTCGAGATGACCGAGGCGCTGCCGGCGCCGGCGCCGCGCGCGGAGCGGACCGACACGGACGCGACCGACGGCAGTGTCGTCTCGGCGATCCGCACCACCGCGGACGAGTACGCGTCGAGCGCATCCTCTTCGTCCATGCGACCATCTCAGCACTGCGGGGGTTCTCCGCGGCCGCGTTCGCGGAGAGCGCACGCGGCTGGTCGCATGGCGCCTGCGCGCGCCAGGACGCAGACTATGCGCATGGGCTCGGATCGGCGTCGGTGGGTGCTGCACGTCGATCTCGATCAATTCATCGCGGCCGTGGAGGTGCTGCGGCGTCCCGAGCTCGCGGGCAAGCCGATCATCGTCGGCGGTCGCGGCGATCCGACCGAGCGAGCGGTGGTCTCGACGGCGTCCTACGAGGCGCGTGAGTTCGGAGTCGGGTCGGGGATGCCGCTGCGCCTGGCCGCGCGCAAGGCCCCCGACGCCGTGATCCTCCCGGTCGATGCGCCTGCGTACAACGCCGCGTCCGAGGAGGTCATGTCGACGCTGCGGCAACAGCCGGGCGCTGTCGTGCAGGTGCTGGGCTGGGACGAGGCGTTCATCGGCATCGTGGCCGACGACCCCGAGGCGTACGCGCGGCAGGTTCAGAAGGCCGTGCTCGACCGCACCCAGCTGCACTGCAGCGTGGGCATCGGCGACACCCTGGTGCGCGCGAAGGTGGCGACCGGCTTCGGCAAGCCTCGCGGCATGTTCCGGCTGACGGCCGACAACTGGCTCGAGGTGATGGGCGCGCGTCCCACGATCGAGCTGTGGGGCGTCGGATCGAAGATCTCCAAGCGGCTGGCGGGCCTCGGCATCCTGACCGTCGCAGAATTGGCCGCAGGCGACGAGGCCGCTCTGGTCGCCGAGTTCGGGCCGCGGATGGGCCTCTGGTACCGGCAGCTCGGCCGCGGAGACGGCGCGACGGTCGTGGACGACACCCCCTGGGTGCCGCGCGGGCACGGCCGGGAGACGACCTTCCAGCAGAACCTCGTCGACCGCGAGCAGGTGGAGCAGGCCGCGCGCGACCTGCTCTCACAGGTGCTCGACGACGTGGCCGCGGACGGAAGACCGGTCGTCGGCCTCGGGCTGAAGGTCCGCTACGCGCCGTTCTTCACCAAGACCTTCACCAAGAAGGTCCGCTCTACCTTCGACCGTGACGAGGTGCTCGCCAGGACGATGGAGCTCGTCGACAAGATCGAGCCCGACCGGCCGATCCGCCTGCTCGGCGTGCGGGCCGAGATGGCCATGCCCGACGACGCCCGGCAGGGGCACTCCCCCACGCGCAGCGGCTGGTGAGGCCACGGGCAGCGCTCAGCCGTTCGCGCGGTATACGGTCCTCGCCCACTCGTGGAACGGTGCCGGCGCCACGGTCGCGCGGATGCGCACCTGCCGGTGGTTCGCGTCGGACTGGTGCTTCTGCGAGATCGGGTCCTCACCCCACACGACCTCGACGACCTCGCCGTCGGGAACGTCGACGTCGAGGGTCGCCAGGGACATGTACAGCTGGTCGAAGGCGACATAACCCGCGTCGGTGGAGATGCCGACCCGCTTGCCGTCCTTGAGCACCTCGTCCATCTGGTAGAAGCCGTACCGCGCCTTCGGGAAGTCCAGGAACTTCGCCGGCACGCCGGGCTCCACCTGCGAGCGGACCACATCGGCGACGTCCTGCGCGTTCCACAGCAGCGTCACCTTGCGACGGGTCGGCGCTTCGGCGAGCTTCTCGAGCGCCTCGCGGCCGTGGAAGTCGTGATCGAAGCGCACCGACCGCCCCAGACCGAGGTCGTAGGGCGTCATGTAATAGTCGTGCACGTCGGGCGAGTACAGCGATCCGCCGATCGACCCGGCGCGGGCGGCCGGAAGCCACTCGCGGTAATGCGCGAAGTCCTCGTCGAAGATCGCAGGGAATGGGGTCGGCACCCATCCCGACTCCAGCGGCGTCGCGGAGTATGCCTTCGCCCCGACCCGGCGGATTCCGAACTCCGCGCCCGCCTCCAGCAGCGCCTCGAGCACGGCGTCCGCGTCCTCCCACGGGCCGAAGAACTCGAACCCGGGCTGGCCGGCCATTCCATGCCGGAGACCGCTGACTTTCCGTCCGGCGATCTCGAATCGACCGATGTGGAAGAACTTCACGTCGGGCACCTCTCCGAAGTGCTTCTCCATGACCTCGACTGCGCGAGGACCCTGCAGCTCGTAGCGGTAGAACGTCGGCGGCCGGCCCTCCCGCATGTGCGTGTTCGACTCGAGCCGGTGGCGGACGTCTCGGCCGTCGGCCTCGGCCTTCTCGACGTTGTAGCGCACCCAGTCGATGAGGATGTGGTGCCCGATGAGCACCACGCCTTCCGCGCCGTCGTGGTTGTAGAACAGGATGCCGTCGCCGATGAGGTAGCCGTCCTTATTCACCGAGATCAGCTGCTTGGCGACACCGGGCCGGAACGTGGCGAACGTGTTGGGAGAGATCGACTCGAGCAGCGGGATCAGGTCGGCGCCGTCGAGGAACAGCTGGGTCATGTGGTGGGACTGATCCATCAGCGCCACTGTCGTGTTCCAGGCGCGCTGTTCGTCGCGCCAGTTGGTGAACTCGGGAGCCACAGGGAATGTGAACGCAGGCCAGTTCTGGTTGCGGAGGAACTCGACCGGACTGCCGGTGCGTTCGATCGCCTGCGCGAGAGTTTCAGTTGTCATCATCGACCTTTCCTCGGAACTGCTGGCAACGATAGGTCGGACCTTCTCCGACGTCGCTCGCATTTCCGATCAACGGAATTGACCCGCCGCGCCGCGGTCGGTCGGAAGCAGTGCGAGAGTGGGCTCATGCGCATTGCAGTGACAGGTGGCTCCGGCAAGCTCGGACGGGTGGTCGTGACCGAACTCCGCGCGGCCGGCAACGACGTGGTCAACCTCGATCAGCACGGCGAGCGCGGATCCGGCTTCGTCCAGGTCGACCTGCGCGACTACGGCCAGGTGATCGACGCCATCGCCGGAGTGAACGACCAGCACGATGGTGTCGATGCGCTCGTGCACCTCGCCGCGATCCCGGCTCCCGGCATCCGCAGTGATGTCGCGACCTTCCACAACAACATGGCCGCCACGTTCAATGTGTTCTGGGCGGCGCATCGTCTCGGCATCCGTCGCATCGTGTACGCGTCCAGTGAGACCGTGCTGGGACTGCCCTTCGACACCCCACCCCCGTACATTCCCGTCGACGAGGAGTACGCGGCCCGTCCGGAGTCGGTCTACTCCCTGGTCAAGCACCTCGAGGAGCAGCTGGCGACCGAGCTCGTGCGGTGGGACCCGACCCTGTCGATCACGGCGCTGCGCTTCTCGAACGTCATGATCCCCGAGGACTACGCCGAGTTCCCGGGATTCGATGCGGATGCGACCCTGCGCAAGTGGAACCTCTGGGGTTACATCGACGCGCGAGACGGTGCGCAGGCCGTCCAGCGGGCGTTGGATGCCGCCCTCCCCGGGTTCGAGCGGTTCATCATCGCGGCCGCCGACACGGTGATGTCCCGCTCGAATGCCGAGCTCGTGGCCCAGGTGTTCCCCGACGTGCCGGTGCGCGACGGGATCGGGGCGCACGAGACCCTGCTTTCGATCGACAAGGCCCGCCGACTGCTCGGCTACGACCCCGTGCACTCCTGGCGCGAGGCGATCGACTGACCGCTCAGCGACCGCCGAATTCGCGGACCTGCTTGTACACGAGCCGCCCGTTCTGGAGGATCTTCAGTTCGAGATCGAGCGCGGCATCCTTGTCATTGGCGGCCGGGGCGAACTCGCAGTCGCGGTAGTAGCCCGGCGTCGCCCGGCAGTACGCCCGCTCGACGCGCTTGGCGAGGCTGACGAGTTCGAGCAGCTGTTCGCGCGCAAGCACGGGCTCAGTCCGCTCAGGGTCATCGGGGGTCGGCTTCGCGAAGCGGGTGACAGTCAGGCTGGTCGGGTCAGTGTCCGAAACGAAGGCCGCGACCGTCACCTCGGAGTACGTGCCGGGGTCGGGATTGGTGACCAGGTTGTTGCCCTGCTGGATCGAGAGCGAATACCCGTACACGCCGTCGGTGTTGAGCACGCGAGTGACCACGACCGCATTCGACCCGACGTCGGACTCGGTGTCGTACGCCGGGACGATCGCCAAGCCCATCGCGAGGGTCGACTGGTCGATGCGAGCGAAGCTGCGCTCCTCCACTGCCCGCTTGTTCCAGAGGCTCGCGTACACGCCCTTGATCGCGCATCCCACCGACTTCGGCTTGACCTTGCGCTTCACCTCGCCTCCGGCATCGTCCTCCACCTCGACGAGGCACGGTCCGATGGGCCGGTCTCTCTTCGTCGTGTCGGCGGCGTAGCTGTCGTGCAGCCCGGCTCCGTCGAAGTCCGGCACGTCTTCGGCGTTGGCGCTGGAGCGCACTTTGATCTTCTCGACCCCGGGAATCACCTCGTCGATCTTGGCCCGCACCCGCTCCAATGCGCCGGGTGGGAAGGATGCCGCCATGATCCCGGCCTGGATCCCCTCGACGCGCTGCGCCCTCTGCTTCGGCGAGAGCTCGCCCGCCTGCTCCGCAGCCACGAAGGTGTCGATCAGGTCGCGGACGTCCGAGTTCGGCGGGTGCTCGATGAAGTCGCGGTACGCCTGCACCGGAACTGCGAAGCCCTGCGGAACCAGGTCGTACCCGCGTTGGGCGCTCTGGCTGCCCGGGTCGTCGACGCGACCGAGCACATCCCGATGGGCGAGGAACGCGGTGTTCGCGGCTTTCGACCCGTAGCGCACCGCGAAGCTCCGGGTCTGGCGCAGGCTGCCGCTCGCCATCTCGTCGTAGGAGCGGAGCGCAGTCTCGGGCTCCCACGTCAGCGGCGTCAGCGGCCGTGCCATGCGTGCCGCGAGCTTCGCCGCCACGACCTCGTCGGTCGACGGCTCCAGCACGAAGTCGTCCCGGCCCACCACCAGGTGCACCGGCTGGTCGGCGAAGGGCGCCAGCCGCGGGTGGTCGGGGCCTGCGTCCCGCAGCACCGCGTTGGGCGTGCTGCGCTCCTTGGACTTCAGGTTCACGTGCGAGTTCGTGTCCTGCACCGCGCGCGTGAGCACCCCGGCCACCACCGACAGGTCGAGCGGAAGCTCATCGAAGACGGGGATGTCGGTGGCGGTCAGCTCGTCGCGATCGCGCGGGAAGACCCGCAGATGGCCCCACGCCTCGCCGAGATTCAGCGGCAGGTACCGGATCGCGCCGAGGATCCGGTCGAGCGGAAGAACCTCGATCCCGAGAGCTGCCAGGTCCGCGGCGACCGTCTCGGTCGTCTGCTGCGATCCCGTCCGGACGAACGCGAACCTGGCGTCCGCGATGTCGATCTGCGTGCGGACCGTGGCGACCGCCTCCACGATGCTGCGCTCGCGGATCACGTCCTGCGGGTAGAACTGCAGCCCGTAAACCGGCTCGGCAGACCCGTCGAGGTGGTAGGTGCGCAGGCTGCCGGCGATGTACCGCTTGTCGTGCGTGAAGTACGTCACCGCGTTGAACGTCTCGAGGGGCTCGGGAATCTGGAAGGTCGCACGACCGAAGGGGTAGTGGAACCTGGCCTCCTCCGGGATCACGCCGTCACGGACGAATCTGCCGTTGATGAACCTCGCCGACGGCGCGGCGGGGTTGCGCCGGTCGATGAGGAACTTCGCGGCCCGGCCGCTCGCGACCAGGTCTCCGGCCTCGGTGGAGATGGCGCCGAATGTCTCGGTCGAGTCGAGCTCCGCGACCGCGAGCGGGAGCGACGCCGCGCGGCTGCGCGTCTGAAAGAAGGAGAGGGGCGCGACGGCACCGGGCGACGCGGTGTCGGTCGGCGACGACTCGAGGAACGACCGGCGCCCGAACGGAGGGAGAAAACCGGTCATCGCATGATCCTTTCGGCCGTCGCTTGTTGTCGATGCAAGCGGTCGAGCGAGTCCCGGTCAACCCTGCACGGTTCGGCATGCCGCTCGGCGCGGCCGCCCGCCGCCCGCAGGCCGTAGGAGCATCCCAACCGCAACATCCCGTTCCGTAGCCGTTCACCTCGTACCTCTACCGTGCCGAGAGCACCCGGGGCGCAGGCGAGGAGCCGCATGAAGGACATCACAGAGCTGACCGAGGACGACCTGGACTGGGTCGAGTCCCTCGTGAACACGCTGCGCACGCTCGGTGTCGCGCCCGAGCCGGCCGCACTGGACGAGTTCCTCGAGCAGGCACGAACGACCGGCACCTTCGCGAGCACCGATCCCACGCCGCTGATCAACCTCGTCGGAGCCGGAATCGGGCATCACCTGGCCACGACGCTCGGACTGCGCTGGGTGCACGTGACCGACAAGCGCGGCCAGCGATTGGCCGTCTACGGCGATTCCAAGAAGACCCTGGCGTTTCCTCTGGACGCCGTCGCCCGCCGGTGGCGCGGCGAGCCCGGCACTCTCCCCGGATACGTCTATGCGACATCCGCCGCCATCACGCAGATCCGCCAGGGGATCGCCAGCTGAGGACTCTGCGGTCCGGCACCCCGCTCGTTGCTGCCGCCGCTGTACCCTGGCCCCGCAGGGAGCCGCCGTCCGCTGCAGGCTCCGCTACCGAGGATTGAGAAGGTGTGACGATGGCGAAGACCACCAAGGCCGTGAAGTCGGCCGAAGCCGCATTGGATGCCGCGGCCGCCGCCGCGAAGGAAGCGAAGCGGTTGAGCAGGACGCTGCCGAAGAAGGACGCGAAGAAGCTCCTATCGCTGGCGGACGAAGCGAAGGACGCATCGCAGGCGTCGAAGAAGAAGCTCGCGAGCCAGCCCCGCAAGGTCGAGAAGAAGGCCGTCGCCGCGATCACACGGGTCGAGAAGGCCGCCGACAAGGCGGAGAGCAGGCTCGCCGCGGCCAAGGCCGCCGACGCGAAGAAGCGCGCGGCCGCCGCGAAGAAGAAGTCCGATGCCGGCAAGCAGGCGTCTTCGACGCAGTCGGCTGCTGGGCAGCAGGATGCCGTCAGCCCGCGCACCGGGCAGACCACCGTGACCGCCGCCCCGGCACCGGCGCCGGCGAAGCGGCCCGCGCGAGTCAAGGCACCGTCGGCACCGTCGGCCGAGGATCTCGCGGCGCTGACGGTCGTCCAGCTGCGCGATCGTGCGCGTGCTGCGGGTCGCACCGGCTTCTCGCGCTCGAACAAGGCGCAGCTGATCGCGCTGCTGTCATCCTGACGCCCTCGATGCAGGAGTTCCTCGATCTGTCGTCCGCGGCACCGTCGCCGCGGACGCTGATCGACATCCTGCGCGAGACGAGCGCCCGTCACCCCGAGGCCTCGGCGCTCGAGGACGCGGACGGCGCGCTGAGCTACGCCGAGCTGCTCGCGCGCGTCGGGCGCACCGCGGCGCGACTGCACGCGAATGGAGTCCGCCGCCGCGATCGCGTGGGCGTGCGGATGCCCTCCGGCAGCCGCGACCTGTACGTGGCGATCCTCGGGATTCTGGCGGCAGGAGCCGCCTACGTCCCCGTCGACGCCGACGACCCGCCCGAGCGCGCGCAGCTGGTCTTCGGGGAGGCCGGCGTCAAAGGCGTGATCACGCGCAACGGCGTCTTCGAGCCCACCGCGCCGGCTCCGGCCGCAATCACGTCCGACGACCTGTTCGTCGGAGACGTACCACATCCGAGCTCCCGGGCGATCGAGACCATTCCCACACCGACGGTGGATGACGACGCCTGGATCATCTTCACCTCGGGATCGACGGGTGTGCCGAAGGGCGTCGCCGTCACGCACCGCTCCGCCGCCGCGTTCGTGGACGCGGAGGCGCGCCTGTTCCTGCAGCCCGCCCCTCTTGCGCCCGGGGACCGCGTTCTCGCCGGCCTGTCGGTCGCGTTCGATGCGTCGTGCGAGGAGATGTGGCTCGCGTGGAGGCACGGCGCGTGTCTCGTTCCCGCGCCGCGCGCGCTGGTCCGCTCCGGCGAGGACCTCGGACCCTGGCTGCTGGGTCACGGGATCACCGTCGTCTCGACGGTGCCGACGCTGGCCGCACTGTGGCCGCAGGACGCGATCGAGAACGTGCGGCTGCTGATCTTCGGCGGCGAGGCGTGCCCGCCCGAGCTGGTCACCCGCCTGGTCGCCGAAGGGCGAGAGGTCTGGAACACGTACGGCCCGACCGAGGCGACGGTCGTCGCCTGCGCGGCCCTGCTGGACGGGCAGGGTCCCGTCCGCATCGGCCTTCCGCTGGCGGGCTGGGCACTCGCCGTGGTCGACTCCGCCGGGATGCCGGTGGCCGAGGGCCAGGTCGGGGAGCTCATCATCGGCGGCGTCGGCCTCGCGCGATATCTCGACCCGGCGAAGGATGCCGAGAGGTACGCGCCTCTGCCGACGCTCGGCTGGGAACGCGCCTACCGTTCCGGCGATCTCGTCCGCCTCGAGCCGGAGGGGCTGCACTTCCAGGGGCGAGCGGACGATCAGGTCAAGGTCGGCGGCCGACGCATCGAGCTCGGGGAAGTCGAGTCCGCGCTCCAGAACCTCTCCGCCGTGTCCGCGGCGACCGTCGTAGTCCAGCGCACCGAGGGCGGGGTGCCGATCTTGGTCGGCTACGTCGTGCCCGCCGGCGGCTTCGACCGGCAGACCGCGCGGGCCGAGCTCGCGCACACGCTGCCCGCCCCGCTGATTCCCCTGCTGGCGGTCGTCGACGACCTTCCAGTGCGAACGTCCGGCAAGGTCGACAAGGCCTCGCTGCCGTGGCCGCTGAGCGATACGGATGCCACGGATTCGTCGCTGTCGGGCACCGCCGCGTGGCTCGCCGAACAGTGGGTCGCAGTCCTCGGCATCCGGCCGGGCGATGAGGATGCTGACTTCTTCCAGCTCGGTGGCGGCTCGCTGGCCGCGGCCCAGCTCGTCTCGCGGATTCGCGCGCGAGCGCCCGAGTTCACGATGGCGGATGTCTACGATCTGCCGCGGCTGCGCCAGATGGCCGACGCGATCGAGTCGGAGGCGTCCGAGCTGAGCGATCTGCCGAACACCTTCAGCGTCGCGCGTCCGACCCCCCGCATCATGCAGTGGGTGCAGAGCGCGGCCGGAGTTCCGCTGTTCATCTTCGCGGGGCTGAGGTGGACCGTGTGGCTGCTCACCGCCGGCTGGATCCTGCGACTGTTCCCCGGTTTCGACTTCCTTCCCGAAGCGCCGCTGTGGCTCATCCTCGCGGGGCTCGTGCTGTTCGTCACGCCGTTCGGCAGGATGCTCATCTCCGCCGCCGTCGCACGCCTGCTGCTCGGGGGCCTTCGGCCGGGCGACTATCCGCGCGGCGGCGGTGTGCACCTTCGACTATGGCTCGCTGAGCAGGTCGCGCACCAGGTCGACCCGGTCGGACTGGCCGGTGCGCCCTGGGTCAGCTACTACGCGCGGGCACTCGGGGCGAAGATGGGCGCGAACGTCGACCTGCATTCGCTTCCGCCGGTGACCGGCATGCTGGAGATCGCCGACGAAGCCGCCATCGAACCGGAGGTGGACCTCTCCGGCTACTGGATCGACGGCGACACCGTTCGGATCGGCGGGATCAGCATCGGAGCCGGTGCGACCATCGGAACCCGCAGCACCCTCGCACCCGGAACGCGCATCGGACGCCACGCCGAGATCTCGCCCGGATCCGCCGTCTTC
>NZ_DASUNI010000195.1:0-8857 GCF_036277215.1 Microbacterium sp.
GAAATCCGCGGAATCCTGCGGGTGTCGAGTCGACCGAGAACGCAAATCCCTCCGTCTCTGTGACCCCAAAAGCTCACGTGAGAAGAGAAAATTACGAAACGAATCAGCGCCAAGAAAGCGCAAGCACGCCCTGGAAAGCCAGGAAAGGTCAAATGGCGGAGACGGAGGGATTTGAACCCTCGGACCCCGTGAGGGGTCTCCACCTTAGCAGGGTGGTGCACTAGGCCGGACTATGCGACGTCTCCAGGCATCCGCGAGTGAATCACCCCGATGCGCCCAGCAATCATAACCGCTGGAGACAGCCCGAGCGAACCGCCCGAACCGGCTCACGCCGACCGCAGCGGCTAGCCCTCGTCGCGCAGGTTGCCGTTCGAGCAGGTCTCCTGTGCCGCGGTCGAGCCGCTGATGTCGGACGGAAGGGCGATGGCCTCCTCCGCTGGTGCGACAGTCTCGCCGGGTGCCGGCGTGGCGGTCTCGGTCGGAACCGGAGCCTCGGGCGTGACGTCGATGACGGCGTCGTTCGTGCCGGCTTCGCCCGTCAGCTGAAGGGGCTGGTTCGCGGCGAGCGCGTCCCAGAGTGCCCGCGCGGACTCGTCGTTCGGCACGACCTTGTTCTCGTCCCACGGGTCGGTGACCACCGGATACTGCACGAAGACGATCTCGTCGAACGGAACGTTCTTCACCGCGAGCGCGATCTGCACGAGCGTGAGCGGGTTGGTCAGGCTCTTGCTCGGGGTGACGTTGTCGACCGCGGTCGTCGCGAGCTTGAGCAGCGTGCTCGGGTCGGAGAGCACGTCTTCGCTGACCAGCTTGCGTGCCAGGCGCGACATGTACTGCTGCTGGTTGCTGATACGGCCGAGGTCGCTGCCGTCGCCGACGCCGTGCCGGGTGCGCAGGAACTGCAGGGCCTCGATGCCCTGCACATTGCGGATGCCGGCCGGCCAGTCGATGCCGGTGTAATAGTCGCGGATGCCGCTGGCCAGGCACACGTCGACGCCCCCGACCGCGTTGGTGACCTCGATCACACCGCCCCACGTGACCTTCGCGGCGAACGGGATGGGCTGCTCACTCAGCGCCGCGACGGTCTTCACGACGCACGCGAGGCCGCCCTGCGTGTAGGCCGTGTTGATCGGGGCGTAGTCCACGGGTGAGGTCTCGGAACCGTCCTCGGCCGTGCACGAGGGGATCGAGATCATGAGGTCGCGCGGGAAGGAGATCACCGTGACCCGGCGCGGGCTGTCGGAGATGTGCACGAGCATGTTGACGTCGTTGAGCTCGACCTCGGCGTCCGGGCCGGTGCACCGATCGCCGAAGTAACCGGCGTAGGCCTCTTCACAGGCATCCGTGCCGGCGACGAACAGGTTGACCCCGCCTTCGATCGCCCCGATGTCCGGTGGCACGGCCTCCTGACCCTCGAGGTCGACCGCATCCTGCGTGAAGCTGGCGGTCAGGTCGTACGCGGCGTAGGCGGCGACTCCCGCTCCGGCGACGAGCACCACGGCGACGATGATCCCGAAGATCTTCATGAGCATGCCGAACGGATGCGGTGACTTGAGTTCACCGTGGCGTGCAACAGTCCGGCGGCCACGCTTGGCGGGCTTGGTCGACTGGCTCACTCGGGTCCTCTCGGAATGCTTCGGGGTGCGGGGCTCGAGAGCACACCCAAGACGAAGCGGAGGGTGTGGGATTCGAACCCACGGGACATCGCTGCCCACTGGTTTTCAAGACCAGGTCCATCGGCCGCTCGGACAACCCTCCCGGCGGACGACACGAGGTCGCGGCATCCGTCGAACAGGCGTCGAGTCTAGCCGACGGCACTGTTCAGCCATTCTTCCAGGAGCGCCTGAGGAGGTCCTGAACGGAGCGCCGCGCGGCGTTTCGTCTCGTCGCTGCGCTCCTCGCTCAACGACCGGTCGTTGAGCGGGCGAAGCGAGACGAAACGCACGGTCAGAGGTTGCGGAGCACCTCGGCGACTCCCCCGGCCTGCACCGACGTGGTGGTCTCACCGGCGGCATCCCGGACCTCTTGCGGGCCCTGCTCCATCGCGACGGCACGGCCGCCGTTCTCGAGCGCCCAGCGGAACATGCCGACGTCGTTGCGCCCGTCGCCGATGACCAGCACGTGCGCCGGATCGATGCCGAGCCACTCGCGCACGCGGTTGAGCGCGGTGCCCTTGTCGACGCCCTGCGGGGCGATGTCGAGCCACGCTGTCCAGCCGACGGCGTACGAGACCTCGTTGAGTCCGATGCGGGCAACGAGGTCGACGAAATCCTGCTCGGTGTCGCCGGGCGAGACGACGACCACGCGGCAGACCGGGTTGGCGGTGAGCTCGTCGAAGGTGACGCGGTCGGCGTCGGTCAGGTTCCAGTCGTCGAGGTGCTCGGTGAACAGGCGGCGCCCGTCAGCCAGCTCGACCATGTACTTCGCCTCGGGAAGGTGCTCCCGCAGGAGCCGCAGCACCTCGGTCGGGTCGAACGTCTCGGTGTGGAAGCGCTCGTAAAGCCCCGGGTTGCCGTTCACCCGGCGCAGGATGACCGCGCCGTTCGAGCACACGACGAACTCGGCCTCGATCTTGAGCGCCTCGAGGATGCGATGCGTGCCCTCCCAGCTGCGCCCGGTCGCGAGCATCACCTCGTGTCCGGCGCGGTGGGCGTGCTCGACCGCTTCGACGACACCGGGGCTGAGGGTCTCGTCCTCGAGGAGCACGGTGCCGTCGATGTCGAGCACGATCAGCAGGTGCTCGGTGTGGAGCCTCGGGTTCTCGGTGTCGCGCGCGACGCGTTCGACGAGTTTGGCCGCCTTCTTCTGCTTGACGACCTCGATGCTGCCAGTGCGCGGCAAGTGTGCTTCGCTCACGCGACAGGCTCCAGGATCTCGAGTCCACCCAGATACGGGCGAAGCACCTCGGGCACGACGACCGAGCCGTCGGCGCGCTGGTGCGTCTCGAGAAGGGCCACGATCCACCGGGTCGTGGCGAGCGTGCCGTTGAGCGTCGCGACGTGCTGCGTCTTGCCGGTGGCGGCGCCGCCCTCCACCGGCGGGCGGTGGCGGATGTCGAGCCGCCTCGCCTGGAAGGTGGTGCAGTTGCTCGTGCTGGTCAGCTCGCGGTACGCCTGCTGGGTCGGTACCCAGGCCTCGACGTCGTACTTGCGCGCCGCGCTCGAGCCGAGGTCGCCCGCGGCGACGTCGATGACGCGGTAGGAGAGACCGAGGTCCTGCAGCATCCCCTCCTGCATGGCGACCAGCCGCCGGTGCTCGGCCTCGGCGTCTTCGAGAGTCGTGTACACGAACATCTCGAGCTTGTTGAACTGGTGCACGCGGATGATGCCGCGGGTGTCCTTGCCGTACGAGCCGGCCTCGCGCCGGTAGCAGGTCGACCATCCGGCGTAACGCTTCGCGCCCTTCGACAGGTCGAGGATCTCGTCCATGTGGTAGCCGGCGAGAGGGACCTCGCTCGTTCCGACGAGGTACAGGTCGTCTTCTTCGAGGTGGTACACCTCATCGGAGTGCTGCCCGAGGAAGCCGGTGCCGCGCATGACCTCGGGGCGCACCATCGTCGGCGGGATGAGCGGGATGAAGCCCGCCTTCAGCGCGCGGTCGAGGGCGAGCATCATGATGGCGATCTCGAGGCGCGCGCCGATGCCCTTGAGGAAGTAGAAGCGGCTGCCCGACACCTTGGTGCCGCGCTCCATGTCGATCGCGTCGAGGATCTCGCCGAGCTCGAGGTGGTCGCGGGGCTTGAAGTCGAACTGCGGTGGCTCACCGTGCGTGCGCAGGGTGACGAAATTGTCCTCGCCGCCAGCGGGCACGCCGTCGATCACGATGTTCTCGATCCGCGCGAGCACCGCATCGGCCGTCTCCTCGGCGGCGGTCACCGCGTGCTGGGCGGCCTTGACCTGCTCGCTGAGGGCCTTCGCCTCGGCGACGAGCGCGGCCTTCTCCTCCTTCGGTGCCTGTGCGACGCGCTTGCCGTGCGCGTTCTGAGCGGCCCGGAGCTCTTCGAAGGCGGTGATCGCCGCCCGCCGCTCGCGGTCGGCGGCGACAGCCTCGTCGACGGTGGCCGGCGACTCCCCGCGTGCCTCCTGCGAGCGCTTGACCAGCTCGGGATTCTCACGGAGGAAGACTGGATCGATCACTCGACAAGTGTACTCAGCGGCATCGCGCGGCCGGCCGCCCGTAGGCTGTCGCCATGGTCTCGCCCGGCACGCAGGACGCGGTGACCGAGCCCGCCCGTGCGGTCGACGCGGACGGTGCCCCGGCGCCGATGAGCGACGGGAACGGGGCCTCCGAACGCACGGCCGCCCTCGTCTACAACCCCATCAAAGTGGATGCCGCCACCCTGCGTGCGACGGTGGAGCGACTGTCGTCGAACGCGGGGTGGAAGAGGCCGCTGTTCTACGAGACGACCGTCGACGACCTGGGCGATGACGTCACCCGCCAGGCGCTGGAGGCGGGTGCGGACGCGGTGCTGGTCGCCGGCGGCGATGGAACCGTGCGCGCCGTCGCCGAGGCGATGAGCGGAACGGGCGTGCCGCTCACGATCGTGCCGAGCGGCACCGGCAACCTGCTCGCCCGCAACATGTCGCTGCCCCTCACCGAGCACGCGACGATGGTGCAGGCGACGTTCGACGGCGACAAGGTGCGCGTCGACGTCGGCTTCGCCGCGATGCGGCGCGTGGACGGCACGACCGAAGAGCGCGCATTCGTCGTGATGGGCGGGATGGGCCTGGACGCCGCGATGATCGCCAACACCAGCGGCGACCTGAAGAAGAAGGTCGGCTGGATCGCGTACGTCGACGGGGCGGCTCGATCCCTCGCGAACGCGAAGCCGTTCCGCATCATGTACCAGGTGCCGGGTCGACGCCTGCACGCGGCGCGGGTGCAGAGCATCCTCATCGCGAACTGCGGATCCCTTCCGGCCGGGCTGGAGCTGATCCCCGAGGCATCCGTGTCGGACGGCGAGCTCGACGTCGCGATCTTCCAGCCGAAGAACGCGCTGGGCTGGGTGCTGGTGTGGCGCCGGGTCGCATGGGACAACAGCTTCCTGCGACGGTTCCGCGCGGGCCGGCGAGTCCTGGCGCTGCAGACCGACGACAACGCGGTGCTGTACGCGCGCGGCAAGGGCCTCGACGTGGCGACCTCCCCGGCGCAGCCGGTGCAGCTGGACGGCGACGAGTTCGGCGAGGCGGTGCACATCCGCTGCCGGATCGTCGAGGGGGGCCTCGTGACCGCGGTGCCGAAGGGCCACGACCTGTCGGGGCTCTGAGCACGGTTGCGGATGCCGGCGCCGGCGGCATCCGTCCGGTCATCTTGGGGCTCCCCTTTCCCGGAGTGCGCGTCGCGTCGGCGTGTTGTGGCAGGCGAGCAAACGGGCTCGGACCAGAAGGCGGTCGGCGCGTCGCGTGCTTGGACCCGGGCGTCGATTCGTGGCGCGCGCCGGAGGGTTGGCAGAGCCGGCGGGCTTCGTCAACCCGCCCTCGCGTCCCCCGTCCGCGGTTACGATCCGAGGGTGGGCCAGCCGTCGATCGTGTGGTTCCGCGACGACCTTCGTCTCGCGGACAATCCTGCGCTGAGGGCCGCGATCGATCGCGACGAGCCGGTGATCGGCCTGTATGTGCTGGACGAGGAGTCTGACGGCATCCGTCCGCTCGGCGGCGCCGCGAAGTGGTGGCTGCACGGCAGCCTCGAATCCCTCGGCGAGCGCCTGCGGGAGCGCGGCTCGACGCTCGTCCTGCGGCGCGGGGCCGCGGCATCCGTCGTCGCCGACGTCGCGAGAGAAGCCTCGGCCGGCGCCGTGTTCTGGAACCGCCGCTACGGCGGCGCCGAGCGCGAGGTGGATGCGACGCTGAAGACGGCGCTGCGCGACGACGGGATCACCGTCGCATCATTCGCCGCGTCACTCCTGTTCGAGCCGTGGACCGTGCAGACGGGAGCCGGCACGCCGTACTCGGTCTTCACCCCCTTCTGGCGGGCGTGCCAGTCGATGCCGACGCCGCGGGCGCCGCTGCCCGAGCCGCGGGAGATGCCGGGTCCGCGGTCGACTCCGGCGAGCGACGACCTCGACGACTGGAAGCTGCTGCCGACAGCGCCCGACTGGGCCGGCGGGCTGCGCGAGACGTGGGAGCCGGGTGAGCCCGCGGCGCGCGCTCGGCTGCGGGAGTTCCTCGCCGATGACCTCGCCGACTACGACCGCTCGCGCGACGAACCGTCGGCGGGCGCGACCTCGGGCCTCTCGCCTCGGCTGCGGTGGGGCGAGCTCAGCCCGTACGCGGTCTGGCACGAGACGGTCGCATCCGGGCAGAAATCCGGGCGGTTCCTCTCCGAGCTGGGCTGGCGCGAGTTCGCCGCGCACGTGCTCTACCACCACCCCGACCTGGCCACCAAGAACCTCCGGTCCGAGTTCGACGCGTTCCCGTGGCCCCGCCTGCACCCGGCGCAGCTGCGGGCTTGGCAGCAGGGGCGCACCGGCATTCCGCTCGTCGACGCGGGCATGCGCGAACTGTGGCACACCGGCGTGATGCACAACCGCATCCGGATGGTGACGGCATCCTTCCTCATCAAGAACCTGCTCATCGACTGGCGACGCGGCGAGCAGTGGTTCTGGGACACGCTGGTGGATGCCGACGGCGCGAGCAATCCGTTCAACTGGCAGTGGGTCGCGGGCTCGGGCGCGGACGCCGCCCCGTACTTCCGGGTGTTCAACCCCGAGCTGCAGGCGCAGAAGTTCGACCCGCACGGGGAGTACATCGCCCGGTGGGCTCCGGAGTACCGCGTCGATTCGCCGGAGGATCCGCCCGAGCCGATCGTCGATCTGGGCGAGACGCGGAAGGCCGCGCTGGCCGCGTACGAGCAGATGCGGCGTTCGTCGCGCTGAGTTTCGGTTCGGTCAGCCGCGTCGCGCGCGCACAACTCCGCCAATCCGATGCGCCGGGCCGGGACGACCCGCGGAATTCCGGGCGCCGGCGTCGGTGGACGGCTCGGATTGGCGGAGTTGTGCACGCGGGTGGGGCGGCGTCCGACCGCCGGGTGCGGGATCGACGGAGTTGTGCGCACGCGGGTGCGGCGCCCTGACCGCACCGTCCGGGCGGCGGCGGCGCCCCGAGCGCACCGCCCGGGCGGCGGATCAGTGCGCATTCGGGTCAGCCCCCGTGTGCCGGGTGCGGCCGCGTCCTACGCTCGAGGCGACTCGAAAGGCAGGAACCCATGTCTCAGCCCGTTCAACCCGGCCCGCCGCAGTATCCGGCCGACCCGCCCCCGTACGCGGCTCCGCCGCAGTATGCCGCCGCACCGCAGTATGCGGCCGCGCCGCAGTATGCGGCTCCCGGTTCGGAGCCCCTGAGCCCGAAGTCGTGGCTCGCGACCCTGCTGCTGTCGATCTTCCTCGGCGAGTTCGGCATCGACCGGTTCTACCTGGGCAAGATCGGCACCGGCATCCTGAAGCTCATCACTCTCGGTGGCTTCGGCATCTGGTGGCTGATCGACATCATCCTCATCATCGCCGGCGTCATGAAGGACAAGCAGGAGCGCCTGGTCAAATACCAGGGCTGAGATCCGGTCCGCGGAATACGCGGGCAGCCCCGGGCGGTTGTGCCTGGGGATGTCACGCTCCGCATACCCGGCCCTGTCCGTCCTCGACCTCGTGCCGGTGCGCACCGGGCAGACCAGCGCGCAAGCGGTCGCGGCATCCCTCGATGTGGTCCGGCAAGCCGATGAACTCGGCTACCGCCGGTACTGGTTCGCCGAGCACCACAACATGCCGGCGGTCGCCTCGACGACGCCGCCGGTGCTGATCGCGGCGGCGGCCGCGCGCAGCTCGCGCATCCGCGTCGGGTCGGGCGGTGTCATGCTGCCGAACCACTCTCCGCTGGTGGTGGCCGAGCAGTTCGCCGCCCTCGAGGCGCTCGCGCCCGGCCGGATCGACCTCGGCATCGGCCGGGCGCCCGGCAGCGACCCCGTGATCACGCAGCTGCTGCGACAGAGCGGGACCACGAGCGACGTCGACCGCTTCCCCGATCACATCCGCGACATCCTCTCCCTCGTCTCGACCGACGGCGCGACCGTGCGTTTCACCTCCGGCGGCACCTACGACGTCCACGCCACGCCGGCCGCAGTCGGCGCTCCCGAGCTGTGGCTGCTCGGCTCGAGCGACTACTCGGCGCAGCTCGCGGCATCCCTCGGCCTGCCCTACGTGTTCGCGAACCACTTCTCGGGCGAGGGCCTCGAGCGCGCGCTCGATCTGTACCGCGGCGGTTACCGGCCGAGCGAGGCGCATCCCGAGCCGAGGACGTTCCTCACGATCAACGCGGTCGCCGCTGCGACGGCCGAGGAGGCCGAGGAGCGCGCGCTCCCCCAGCTGCGGATGATGGCGCGGCTGCGGACGGGCAAGCCGCTGACCGCACTGGAGACGGTCGAGCAGGCGCGCACGGCGCTGGCGGCCGAGGCCGACGCGCAGGCGGAGGCGATCATGACAGCCGCCCGCAGGCGCTGGCTCGTGGGCACCGGTGCCGACGTGCGGTCGCAGGTCGCCGAGTTCGCCGCGAAGTATGAGGTCGACGAGGTCATGATCTCGCCCGTCGCAGGCGCCTTCGACGGCGAGCCGATGGACGTCGCGACCGGCCGCCTGGGAACGCTCGAGCTGCTGGCCGCCTGATCCGGAGGCGCAGTCTCGGAGATCTGCACGATCTCCGAGCCGCGGGCCCGGATGCGACCGTGTTCATGCAGATCTCCGAAGAACTGCGGAAGATCGGATGCCGCCGGCGCCGGGGGCCGAGGTGCCCGGCGCTTCAGAGCTCGGGCTCGCCGCTCAGCAGCCCCCGCAGCCAATCGCGCGCCTCGACGAACACGTCGTCGGAGTACC
>NZ_DASUNI010000196.1:0-9219 GCF_036277215.1 Microbacterium sp.
CGTGAACCATCGGGCGTTTCGTCTCGCTTCGCTCGCTCAACGATCGGTCGCGTGAACCATCGGGCGTTTCGTCTCGCTTCGCTCGCTCAACGACCGGTTTCGCCTCGCTCCGCCCGCACGACGAACCGACCCCGGAACCCGCCTGCTCCTATGACATTGCCGAGTGATTGTCCAGAGGCCCCCCCGCGAAACCGCGCAGTTCTAGGCTGGGGGGTGCCATGAAGGTCATCTCGTACAACCTGCGCAAGCACCGCGCCGCAGGTGAGCTCACCGCCCTCGCCCAGCGATACGGCGCCGATGTGATGTGCCTGCAGGAATGCGACACGGCAGACATGCCGGCATCCATCGGCGGATTGAAGCTCGCCGAGGCCACGTCGCGCAATCGCCTGGGCCTGGCCGTTTACTACCGCGAGAACACGTACAACCTCGTCGACGTGCGCTCGATGGCGCTCAAGAAATCCATGCACGACCGCGTTCTCAAGCCCGCCGAAGAGCGGATGCTGGGCGTGCGACTGCACGACATCGACGAGAACCGCGATGTGATCGTGGCGTCGTTCCATGCGGCTCCGCTCACGGCGCTCAACTCGCTGCGGCGTCATCAGATCCGCACGGCGCTCACCGAGCTGCAGCAGCTGGGCACCGGGTTGCCCGAGCTCATGGTCGGCGACTACAACTACCCGGTCTTCAAGGAGAACCTCGGCCAGAAGGTGCGCGAGCACGGCTACGAGCTCAACCTCAGCGATTCGCGGACGTACACGCGGTACCGCTTCTTCCGCGGCCACTACGACTTCGCGACCTCGGTCGGCTTCACGATCGACCGGGTGCGCACGCTACCGCAGGGCCTCAGCGACCACCTGCCGATCCTCGTGACGGCCACGGCGCAGGACCGCTCGGCGGCCAAGGCCGCCTGACGCGCAGCAACCGCACCAGCCGCAGCAGCCAAGCCGGCTTGACGCGCACCAGCCGCAGCACCAAGCCGCCGGCCCTCAGCCCGCAGGCTCACCCGTCAGCAGCCGGCGCACGACCGCCGCGCTCATCCGCTCCCACCGGTCGCCGCCGTTCTGACCTGCGAGGATCGCCGCCTCGCGGCTCATCAGGATCAGAGCGCTGAGGTCGTAGCCCAGGGTCGACGCCGTCGCCCAGCCCGCGCTGGCCGACGGGTGGATCGGCAGCCTGCCGGGCACGTCCAACCGGGCGATCTGCTCGAGGCACGAGCTCAGGAGCCCCCGAACGACGACGTCCGGCCGCGACACCAGCACGAACGTGCCTCCCGCGTCGGGGCACACCTCCGAGTCGGCCGGAAAGACGGATCGCGCGAGCAGGGTGACGCGCTCGGCGAGGTCGGAGAAGGCGGGAGCGCCCGCAGCCTGCCGGATCTCGGTCGCATCGTCCACCCGCAGGTAGATCATCGACAGCTGCTCGCCGGCGGCCTGCGCGGCCGACAGCCGGTCGCCGGCGCTCTCCTGGAAGGAAGTCCACGCCGCGGGCGCGGATGCCGCGCGGCGCAGGGTGCTGTCGCGGACCGACAGACCCAGCACCGCGATCAGCGCGCACGTGACGTACGCGAGCAGTCCCACCGACGCACCTGCGCGCAGCAGGACGAGGTCATCTCCACCCGTCGGCGGTGCGAGCAGGCCCCGGATCGCGCTCGCGACGCCGGCGGCGCCGAAGAGGGCCGAGATGAGCGCGAAGGGCAGGAGCAGCCGATCCCGGCGATCCGCGAATCGCAGCCAGTCGAAGAAGAACAGGACCGCGAAGCCGGCCGCGACCAGATAGACGATCCGGTACACCGCGGTGAACCCGGCCACGTCGCCGGCCAGAACCAGTGCGACCGCAGCCGACACGGCGGCGAGCGGCGCGATCCACACGAACGGGCGCACACCCCAGTACGCCCGGAAGCCGGACCACAGCAGCGCGGGCCCCCCGATCAGGGCACCGAGACAGATCCGGCGGATCATCTCCGAGTCGTTGACCGAGGCGGCGGTGACGCCGACCGTCGCGACCATGGCCAGGGTGAAGGCGCACGACCAGTAGAGGGTCGCCTTGCTCGGCCTGCTCAAGAAGGCGACGCCGACCGTCAGCAGCGTGGCGAGGGTGGCGATCGCCGCCTGGGCGAGCCCGACTCCCCAGTCCGTCCCCGCGATCACCCCGTTCCTCCCGCTCCGCCACCGGAGGCGACCAGCGCCGCGCTCGGCAGCCGCATCGTGACCGTCGTGCCGGCTCCCTCCTCGCTCTCGAACGACAGACTGCCGTCGTGCGCCGCGACGATCTCGTTCGTGATGGCGAGTCCGAGACCCGTCCCGCTCGCCTTCTCCTGGGCGGCCTGGGTGCGGAAGTAGGGATCCAGCAGCTTCGGCAGCTCCTCCGCGGAGACACCGATGCCGGTGTCGGACACGATGAGTGACACCGTGCCGTCGTCCACCCGCGCGTGAATGCGCACCTCGCCGCCGGAGGGCGTGTATTTGATCGCGTTGCTCAGGAGGTTGTCGACGACCTGGCGCAGCCGGAACGCGTCACCGAAGATGGGCAGCGGCTCCTGGACGACCGCGCGGATCGTCACATTGTGGGCGCGAGCGGTCGGACCGAACGATGCGACCGAGTCGTCCACGATCTCGCGCAGGTCGATCTCGGCGCGTGCCTCGGTGCCGGTCGTCGTGGTGCGCGACGAGGTGAGCATGCTCGTGGCCATCTCGGCCAGCCGATTGCTCGCCCCGAGCATGGTCTCGATGCGCTTGCGGGTCTTGGGGGTCAGCTCGTCGATCTCGAGCGAGAGCTCGGCGTTGCCGATCAGCACGGTGAGCGGATGCTTCAGCTCATGCGACGCGATCTCCGCCAGCCGCGCGCGCTCCCGCTCGGCGTAGGTGATCGCCGTGATGTCGTTCACGACGAGGAGCTGGCTCGCCTCCTCGCGGCCGGACGCGGGCACCCGCTTGGTGCTGATGGACAGCGCGTGCCACTCGCCGTTCGGGGTGAACAGCCAGACGCGCACATCCGTCAAGCTCTCGCCGCGGGCCGCTCGGGTGAAGGGCCGGTCCATCGCCGGAATCGGCATCTCGCGAAGTCCGGTGTACTCGACCGATCTGGCCGGCAGGCTCGGGTCGAGGGGGTCGAGTGCGTACAGGCGGGAGTAGGACTCGTTCACGGCGAGCACCGCGCCCGACGCGGAGATCCGCACGACGCCGGTGTCGACTCCGTTGAGGATCTCGCGGATGTTGCGCTCCTCCCCTCTGCGTCGGTCGGCGGTGGCGGTGAGGCGTCCGGCTTGGCGCACCAGAAGACGTCGGAGCGAGCGGGTCTGTCGCATCGCGAGGTGCGTGGTGACGCCGAGGAAGGCGAGTGACAGCAGGACGATGAAGATCCTCAGCGTGAGGCCGTTGCCGGTGGGTGCCATCGCCTGGATCAGCAGGATCACGGCGATGACGCCGAGCATCGCGGCGATGGCGTCCGCGCGGAAGTTCATCGAGACCCAGATCACCGGGAACACCCACAGATAGCCGAGGCCCAGCTCCGTTCCGCTCGAGAGCAGTCCGATCGCGATCGCGTCCAGGAACGGGATGATCAGCACAGCGGCTTTGGGCAACAGCGCCCACGGAGTGATGAGCGTCGCGACGGTGAGGGCGATGATCGCGGTCGTCCCGGCGGCGAAATTCCACATGCCGTACAGCTGGGGCTGCATCGCCAGGACCAGCACGCCCATCACCACGACGCTCGCGGCGAGGATCAGCTGAGTCAGCCAGATCGAGCGCGTGCGACTGTCCGGCGCACCTGCCGGGAGCGCTTCCCATCTGCCCCCGATGGCCATATCCGGAGTCTATCGGCGGGCCGCCGTGCCGGCCCAAGCGCAACGTTCCCTGAAGTTCGCACCCGGGTTCGTGAAGATCCCGGAGATCGCGTGAAGATCACCGCGAACCGATCGGATGCCGCTCCTCGCGCCCCTAATGTCGGGATCAGCGGCAGAGCACAGACTGCCGGTCAGCTTCAGCCAGGGGAGTGAGTCCGATCAGCATGGTCGAGGTGCAGACAGCCGAGCGCAGCGCGCCGGCACAGCGGCGCAGGCGCCAGTGGGGGACCGAGCGCTCCCAGGCCCCGCTCCCCGCAGTGCACGACCGGCCGTCCAATGCGAAGCTGATCTGGGGCCGCGTGGCGATCTGGGTGACGGTCGCAGTGTGGGCGCTCTACGTGCTCACCGTGGTCGTGACGCTCCTGATGGCCGGCGCGTTCGACACGACGTGGCGGGTCATCGAGGCGGTGTCCTATCTCCTGGTCGTCACGCTGCTGACCTTCTCGGCGCTGATGTACCTCGTCGCCCGCCAGGGCGCCTACCAGCGGTTCCGCGCGCACCGCCGGGCGCCGCGCGCCGAGCTCGACCGCCACTTCTCCAGCCCGCACGAGACGCTGACCGTGCTCGTCCCCTCCTACGCCGAAGAGCCGGCCGTCGTGCGCAAGACCCTGTGGTCGGCGGCCCTGCAGGAGTACCCGTCGCTGCGCGTCGTCCTCCTCATCGACGACAACCCGAAGCCGAGCGACCCCGCCGACCTCGAACGCCTGAACGAGACGCGCGCGATCGCCGACGACATCATGGAAGACCTGCACGTGCCGGCCATGCGATTCAGCTACGCGCTGATCGCCTGCGAGCACGAGTCGCTCGTGGCCGGCGGCCTCACCGAGCAGTCGATGGTGCACCTGCTCGAGGAGTACGAGTGGGCCGTCCAGTGGCTGCGCGACAAGGCCGCCGCGCAGCCGCGCGAAGACCACGTCGACGATTTCTTCGTCGAAGAGGTGCTTCTGGGGCTCGCGGACGACCTCGAGACGACCGCGTTCGCGGTGGCCGCCGCGATCGCGGCATCCGAGATGATCCCCGCCCAGCGCATCCACGAACTGTTCCGACGACTGGTCTGGATCTTCAGCGCCGAGGTCGCGTCATTCGAGCGCAAGCGCTACGTGTCGCTGTCGCACGAGGCCAACAAGGCGATGAACCTGAACTCGTACATCGGCCTGCTCGGGGGGCGGTTCACGCAGCAGGAGACCCCCGACGGGATGCTGCTCCGCCCCGCCACCAGCTCGGAACTGATCGACCTCGATGTGCCGTACTCCGAGTTCGTGCTCACCCTCGATGCCGACTCGGTGCTGCTGCGCGACTACTGCCTGCGCCTCGTGCACTTCCTCGAGCAGCCGCAGAACGCCCGCGTCGCCGTCACACAGACGCCCTACTCGTCCTTCCGCGAGGCGCCGACCCGAATCGAGCGCCTCGCGGGGGCGACGACCGACGTGCAGCACATCCTGCACCAGGGCATGACCGCTCACAACGCGACGTTCTGGGTCGGCGCGAACGCCGTCATCCGCATGGAGGCACTCGACGACATCCTCGAGATCGAGATGGTCGACGGGTTCGAGGTGCGACGCTATGTGCAGGACCGCACCGTCATCGAAGACACCGAGTCCAGTGTCGATCTCGGCGAGCACGGCTGGATCCTCATCAACTACCCCGAGCGCCTCAGCTACAGCGCGACGCCGCCCGACTTCGGGTCGCTGGTCGTGCAGCGCCGCCGCTGGGCGAACGGCGGGCTGCTCATCCTCCCGAAGCTGTGGAAGCAGATGCGCGAGCGCCGCCAGATGCTCAAGCCGCTGGGCATGGGCGAGGTGATGCTGCGCGTCAACTACATGGCCTCGATCGCGTGGGCCAGCTTCGGCCTGCTGTTCCTGCTCGCCTACCCGTACGACAGCCGGCTCGTCAGCCCACTGGTGCTCGTGGGTGCGCTGCCCTACTTCCTGGCGATGGCCAGCGATCTGCACTACACCGGCTACAAGCGCACCGACGTCCTGCGCATCTACGGCTTCAACCTGATCATGCTGCCGGTGAACCTCGCCGGCGTCTTCAAGTCGGTCCAGCAGGGTCTGACCGGCATGAAGATCCCGTTCGCGCGGACTCCGAAGGTGAAGGAGCGTACGGCCACGCAGCTGCTGTACGTCGTTGCGCCGTACGTGATCGTCGGGTTCTCCGTGTTCGTCGCCTGGCGCAGCTTCCAGGAGGGTGCGTGGGGCACGCTGGCCTTCTCCACGATCAACGCGATCCTCGCGTCGTGGGCGATCCTCGCGTACATCGGCATCCGCAATTCGATCGTGGATGTCTGGATCGGCCTCACCGACTGGATGTGGGTCGACGCGAACCGCACGGTCGCCGACTCGAGCGACACGGACGACGCGGCACTGGACTGGCGCACCGCGCTGCACGAGGGCCACGCGGCTCCGGGTACCAAGACCACCAAGGCACTGCAGAAGACGGGATCGCGCGCATGAGCCGCTCAGGGGCATCAACGGGTCGGCACGCGGGCAAGCGTCTGTCGGCATGGCGCGTCAGCGCGGCCGTGCTCACGGTGCTCGCGATCGTCGGCGCAGCCGTCGCCGTGCCGCTCGTGCTCAACAGCCAGGCCAGCGCCGAGTCGGCAGCCGTGAAGTCCGGCCCGCGCTGGTTCGGCGGCTACTTCGACGTGACGGCCGCGCCGGTGTCGGAGATGCCGACGTCGACGGACGCGCCGGCCAACGTGGTGCTGGCGTTCATCGTCGCCGAGGCCGAGGACTCGTGCGTGCCGTCGTGGGGGACCTACTACGGTCTCGACGAGGCGGGCACCGAGCTGGATCTCGACCGCCGCGTGGCGCGGATGCGTCAGAAGGATGCCGAGGTGGCGGTCTCGTTCGGCGGCGCCCTGAACACCGAGCTCGCCGGCGCCTGCGCCACCGTCGACGACCTCGCCGACGCGTACGAGGCGGTCATCGACCGCTACGACATCGAGATGATCGACCTGGACATCGAGGGGGAGAACCTCGCCGACACGGTCGCGGGCGAACGGCGTGCGCGCGCCGTCGCCCAGCTGCAGGCGGACCGTCGCGCGAACGGCGACGAGCTGAGCGTGTGGCTGACGCTGCCCGTGGCCACCCACGGCCTCACCGAGGCGGGCGTGGCCGCCGTCGCGCAGATGCTGTCGGCCGGCGTCGACCTCGGCGGCGTCAACGTCATGACGATGGACTACGGCATCGACCTCGAGGGCGCGTCGATGGCGGATGCCTCCATCTCGGCCCTGAACGCCACCCACGCCCAGCTCACCGAGCTCTACGACGAGCACGACATCGCGCTGCCGCGTGGCGGTGCGTGGTCGGTGCTCGGAGCGACGCCGATGATCGGCCAGAACGACGTCGCGGGCGAGATCTTCACGCTGAAGGATGCCGAGGAGCTCAACGCCTTCGCGGTGGACAAGTCGCTCGATCGCCTGTCGATGTGGTCGCTGAACCGCGACCGGACGTGCGGGGCGAACTATCCGAACACCCAGATCGTGTCCGACTCGTGCAGCGGCATCGACCAGGGCGGGCAGACGTTCGCCGCCATGCTGTCGTCCGGTTTCGACGGACGGGCGTCCGCAACCCCCGCCGCGACCGAGCGTCCGGTCGCGATCGTCGAGGACGACCCGGAGACGAGCCCGTATCCGGTCTGGTCGGAGGATCTCGCCTACTCGACGGGGGTGCGGGTCGTGTGGCATAGCAACGTTTACGCGGCGAAGTGGTGGACCCGCGGCGGAGCCGAGCCCGATGACCCGACGCTGGACGGCACCGCCACCGCGTGGACGCTCGTCGGCCCGGTGCTGGCCGTCGACGAACCGTTCACCCTGCCGACGGCGGCTCCGGGCACCTACCCGGACTGGTCGGGTGCGCAGACCTACGTGGCGGGCGACAAGGTGCTCTACAAGGGCACGCCGTACGTCGCCAAATGGTGGACGCAGGGCGAAGACCCGTCGCTCGGTGTCACCGACCACGACCGCTCCCCCTGGGAGCTCATAGACGCCGGGTGATTCCGTGATCGGACTGGGGGAGACCCGATCAGTGGCAGGCGGTACCCGAAGCCGCCGACCTCATGATCGGATCTGGGACCGATCACGGAATCAGCCGGTACCCGAAGCCGCGGGCCTCGTGATCGGATCTGGGGAACCGATCACGGGGTCAAGCGGTACCCGACTCCACGCACCGTCTCGATGTAGCGCGGATCGTTGGCGTTGTCGCCGATCTTGCGACGGAGGTTGGCCATATGGGCTTCCACCGCCCGCTTGTCGGCCTCGCCGACGTAGTACGACGTCGCGGCCGCCTCGCCCCGCAGCACGAGGGTCAGGTCGGACTTGCTGCGCACGCGCCGCTTCGACTCGATCAGCGTGGCGAGCAGATCGAACTCGGTGCGCGTGAGGTCGAGCTCGTCGTTGGCGATGAGGACTGTTCGCGTGGCGGCGTTGAGCCGCAGGTCGCGGTGGGTGAGCCACACATCGGGGTTGCCCGCCAGGAGCGCCGTCGGCGCGGACGCGTGAGACGCCTCACCCGAAGTCCCCTGCGGCTCGTCCGATGCAACCGGCGCTGAAGAGTGCAGACTGCCATTCCCGAACCGCGGCCGACGCAGAGCCGCCTCGATGCGGGCCCGCAGCTCGCGCGGCCGGAACGGCTTCACGACGTATTCGTCGGCGCCGGCGTTCAGGCCCAGCACGATGTCGGTCTCGTCGCCGAGGCCCGAGAGCATGATGATGAACGTCGGGCTGACGCTGCGGATTCGGCGCGCGGTCTCGAGCCCGTCGATGCCGTCCATGTTGATATCGAGCGTCGTGACCGACGGGTCGTGAGTCTTCACGGCCTCGACGCCATCTATGCCGTTGTCCACGGCGACAGTGCGCAGGCCGGCTGATTCGAAGACCTCGACGATCAGCTCGCGGATCTCGGGATCGTCTTCGACGACGACGGCGATCTGCTGGCGCTCCGTGTCGGTCATGCTTGTCTGCCTCGCGTTTACAGGGGAAGAACTGACAATCGGCTCAGCGGTCGCTGCGTGATCGACGGATCGTCGCGATCGCGACGAACGCGGCGCCGGCGAGCACGAGAGCGCCGCCGCCGATCCACAGGCCGAGCGTCGCTGCGGTGTCCAGGCCGGTAGCGGGCAGGGCGCTGCCGTCAGCCGAGGTCAGGGAGACAGCTGCCGTTCCTCCGGCGGAGGTCGCCGAGACTGCGGCGACGTTGTAGATGCCGGAGGCGTTGGACGGAAGCGTGATGCGCACGGCGGGCAGCGCGCCCGACTCGGTCGAGGTCGCGAAGCCGCTCGCGGTCGTGACGGCGAAGAGGATGGCGCCGATGCGTCCCTCTGCGCCGTTCTCTCCCGAAAGCGTGATCGTGACCCGCTCGTTCGCGCTGAAGGTC
>NZ_DASUNI010000197.1:0-4960 GCF_036277215.1 Microbacterium sp.
ACTGAACGGAACAGCTTCTGACCCCGTAGGCGCGGGTCGTTCAACACCGTCGCCAGAGCCAATCCCAGCGCGAAAGTGGCGGCGACCGAGACGGTGGCGAAGACGAGGGTCCAGATGAAGATGCCGATGAAGTCTCTGCTGATGGTCGGGTCGGTGAACACGCGGATGTAGTTGTCGAAGCCGACGTCCTCTCCCCAGGAAAGGTCGGAGAGACGCTCGCCGTCCGCGCTGGTGAAATACTTGCGGTCGCCGGTCTGGACCGGGGTGTACTCGACACCCGTCTCGGTGTTGGTGATCGTGTCTGTGGCCTCGTCGTACTCGAGCGGAGACGACAGCTCGACCGCGCTGAAGCCCTGCGCGGTGATCACACCGTCCTCGGTCGGAACCGCGAATCCTTCGAGCGGTCCGCCTGACTGGCTCAGCTCGTTCACCTCGGCCCGGCTCAGAATCGTGTACCCGTCAGCGGCGGTGATCACGCCGTCTTCCACCGTGACCGCATCCGGGTCGAGCTCATCGAGCCCCTCAGGGGTGCCCGCGTAGACGTCTCCGGTCTCGGTGTCCACGAGGAGGAAGGTGTACGGCCCTGACGTCGACGCCCCCTCGCTGCCGACCGTGAGTTCGAACGTTCGCGCCCCCTCGACCTGCACGGCGGAGTTGGCAATGATGCGCGAGATCGAGACCTCTTTGGTCGTCCGCGTGCCGTCGCCGTAGTTCGTCGCCGAGAGCTGGAAGGTGAGGATGACGGGGTACACCACGAACAGGACAAGCAGAAGCGTTCCAGGCAGCAGGTACTTGGCGGGGAGGAACCTCTTCGTCGCGTAGACCACGACCACGACGAGGACGATGCCCCAGATCACGGCGAGGAAGACCCACTGGCCGCTGCTCACGAGGGGCGGGGTCAGCATGAACGCCAGAGCGGCGATGACGCCGAGGCAAATGATCTTGATGATCAGGCCACCCACGCTGGATGACTGAGAGGTCTCGGCAGGAGAGTGAGGGTCGAGCTGCCTTCCCCTGCTCGTGGGCGTCTGATTGTCTAACTGAGTTGCCACGCGTCACGCTCCGAAGGTCGATCCGGAAACCCTGAGGGTCAGATTATTGGGAAATCGGGATATCGGTGCGGGGGTCAGGGCATTGACCCCCGCACCGCTGACCTCAGCCGCTGATCGCGGCAGAGATCGTGTTGTACGTCGTTTCCATCGTGGCGGCCGGGTCTTCCCCGCTGATGATCGCCGACCACGCCAAACCCAGCGGTGCGAACACTTCGGCCATCTCCGGCATCGCCGGCATCGGTGCAGCGTTGTCGACCGCGGTCGCGAAAGCGAGCACATCCTCATCCGTTACACCGTCTATGACCGCAGTCATGGCGGGGGGCTGCCCGCTGAGGTCGTAGAGCTCCTGCATGGCCTCCTCAGTGTTGAGGTAATTGGTGACGAATTCCTGCGCGAAGGCCTTGTTCTTTCCCTCGGAAGCGACCATGAAGCCCTGCGCCCCCATGAACGGCTGAGCGGTCGTGGCACCAGCGAAACCCGGAACCGGCTGAATCGAGTACTTGTCGCCGAGGGCTGTCTGGACGTCCGCCAATGCCCACGGACCCGACACCATGCACGCCGCCTTTCCTTCGGTGAACAGCGACAGGTAGTTGTCACTGCTGATCGAGGTGCGGATCGTGTTGACCCCGGCGGATCCGAGGCCCGCGATCTTCTGCGCCGCGGCGATCGCCTCGGGCTTGTTCAACCCGAGATCCTCAGCGTTGTAATTGCCCTCCGCATCGACACCGAAGATGTACCCGCCTCCGGAGGTGAACAGCGGCTGCATGTGGTAGGCGTCACCCGGCTCACCCTGCTGGAGGATCAGGGGCACCTCCAGTTCGCCTGCGGCGACACCGGGTTCCCCAGCGGCGATGACGTCCTCGATCGTGGCGTAGGTGTCCGGCGCGTAATCAGTGTTGCAATACAGCGCCACCGATTCCACCGCGTACGGCAGCATGTACAGCTGGCCATCGTAGGTGCCGGCACGGACCGACACCGGTGAGTAGGCATCCAGATCGGATGCCGAGAGCTGCAGCGGGTCGATCGAACCATTCTGTACGAGTTGTCCGAGCCAGTCGTGAGCACCGGCGATGACATCAGGGCCGTTGCCTGCCGAGTTCGCGGTGATGAACGCTTGGCGGGGATCGACAATGCCCTGAACACCGACCGTGATGCCGTTTTCCTCGGCGAACGCGTCGGCGAGCGGCTGGATGTAGTCGATTCGGGTGGGTTCCGCCCAGATGACAAGATCCTCATCGCCACGAACGGCTTCTTCTGTGGCATCGGGGGCTGGTTCAGCGGTGGATTCGCCGCCCCCGGAACTGCCGCAGCCGGTAACCAGAAGTGAGACGCCGGCGAGGACGACGGCTACCCGGGCAATTTTGCGCATTGCTTCTCCTCGTGAGTTCAGTTGGCGCAGGTCCGAACTCTCCGAGAACGCGACACTGCGTAGCACAGGAGGATAGCGCGGCAGTGTCGGGAATGGAAGCGTTTACAAAATTCCTGGCATCACGAATGGATCACGAACTTTCTCGCCGCGGTCATCGAATCCGCCACATTCCGAAGGCCGGCCCGTTCGCCGGAAGCGTGACCACACCGTCTCGATCGGCGTGTATGTCCGTGGCCCCTGCGAGACCGGTCAACTCTGGTCCTACCACGGCACGCCCCAGGCGAACCGGTGAGTGAGCGGCGCGAGCGGCATGAACCAGGACACTCTCCACGGGCGACTCTCGTACAAAGGTCACGGCGTCATCGCTGACAGCCAGCCAGCGCAAACCCCCGTGGCGCAGCGCGACACTCGCGGCACGGGCGTTGAACAGAGACCTGGTGACGGCGAGCCTCTCCATGTCCCAGCCACTGGTGTCGTGCCATGGGAACGGGCGACGTCCGTCCTCGCCGTTCACGCCCTCCTGGCCGATCTCGTCACCGGCCCACAGCATCGGGATGCCCGGCATCGACGCCATCATCCCGAACGCAACCGTGATTAATCCCCCATCCCCGTCCAAGAACGTCGCGATGCGAGCGACATCATGCGACCCGACCAGAGTGAGCGCGTGCGCCCGCACACGCCACGGGATCGCTGCATTGAAGGCTCGCATGGTGGCAACCATCGAGTGCCCACCAAAGCGCGGAACCGGCGTGACCGGCCCGGGCTCGAAGCGAACCGCCTCTGGGCGCTTCAGCCACGCCCACAGGGGTCGCGAGAATCCCGCGTAGTCCATGATGCCGTGCCAGCCGTCACCGAGCAGGTCGTGGGAAGCGTCGTTGGAGTGCTCAGCCAGCAGCAGCGACTGCGGGTTCGCCTCCGCCATGGTGGCCCGGAGGGTGGTCGCAACCATGTGATTGAGATCGATTGCGCCCAGACGCGCCGTCATGTTGGCGACGTCGATGCGCCATCCGTCCAGGCCATGCGGACCGACCCACTTCGCCACCGTCGAGTCCGGGCCCTCATAAAGGGCTCGGCGCAGAGCCTGGCTGCGGTGATCGAACTTCGGCAACGAGCGGTGACCGAACCAGGAGACGTACTCGTCGGGATGATCGGTGAAGGTGAAGTAGCCCGCTTCGGAAGAGTCGGCGTCAGCGATGGCCCGCTGAAACCACTCGTGGGCCGCGCCGCTGTGGTTCGTCGTCAGGTCCCCCATAATCCGCATGCCTCGGGCGTGAACGGCATCGGAGAGCCGCTCCAACGCCTCGTTGCCGCCGAGCAGCGGGTCGACCTCATCGAAGGTGGAAGCGTCATACCGGTGGTTGGACCGCGCCGGGAAGATCGGCGTCAGGTACAGCGTGTTCGCGCCGGTGGAGGCAATGTGATCCAGGTGCGCCGTGATGCCGTCGAGGTCTCCCCCGAAATACTGGAACGGCGTCTCGGGCCCTGACCCGATGACCGCGTCGTCCCACCGCTGCGGGATCGCCCAGTCCGGTGCGGGGCGGTCTAGGGACTTGGCGAACCGGTCCGGGAAGATCTGGTACAGCACCGCGTCGGCTGCCCATGCGGGCGGTGCCGGATAAGTGGAGATTCGGAAGTCCGACGCGTCGGTGACGTCTCGGTCGAAAAAGCCTTCGCCGTTCAGCCACTGGTAACCGTTTGGCACGCCATCCAGCAGCCACCGATAATTCACCACGGGGTTCTCCACCCGGAACTGCGCCCGCAGCCGCACGTCCTCCTCGGTCTCGCGGTCCACGGTCGTCTCCGACAACGCCTGCTCGCCGTCGATATACGTCCGCAGCATCACGCGCGTGACGCTGCTGGCCTTCGGGACGCGAAGGAACACCGACACGTTCTCACCAACGTCCGGCGCAAGATTCGAGACGTAGGTCTCGGATCCGTCGTGGTGCGGAAGATTCGACGAATCTATAAACACAGGACCTCCAGGTGAATCAACGGGCCTGGAAGAAGCATCCCTTATCGCGCGCTCACCTGGGCGCCGAGGACGCGATTCTCAATCGCGGGCGACGCCGAGGTAACGATGAGCAACGACGGCCCGGCGATTGGAGGCCAGAGTTCTCCGACCCGCCCGAGCTGCGACGTCGCGGGCATAACCCGATGCGGAGTTCGTCACCGCGCCCAGTAACTTGAGTCGGCCGTTAGCGACGGGAGCGCACCCCCTCGAGGTTTCCATCTCCCTCGGACGTGGAGCCGCGCCTCGCCATGACGGCGTTCGGGGATCGAGAGCCGGGCAGCGCAACGAAGGTCCCTTGGAATTGGAACTCACTGAAGCCGCGATCCAGAGCGGCTCTAGTGACGTGTGCGCCGAAATCCCTGAAAGAGGGCGACAGAACCAAAGCGAAGTCTGGGCCTGCGTCCTCGCGCTGGTATCCGCCCCAGCCGCAGAACCCCCAATCAGGTACACCGCCCACGGCCCGTATCCGTTGGCTTGCCACTGAGTGTCTTTGGACCTTCCCCATTTAGCGGCCTGCGCATCGTCGAA
>NZ_DASUNI010000198.1:0-3474 GCF_036277215.1 Microbacterium sp.
AAGCCTTCGCCGCTCTTGCGGCCGAGCCGCCCCTCTGCGACCATCCGGCGCAGCAGGGCGGGCGGTTCGAAGCGGGCGCCGAGTCTGGCGTGCAGCTCTTGGGCGATGCCGAGGCGCACGTCCAGGCCCACCAGATCGGTCGTGCGCAGAGGGCCCACCGGATGCCGGTACCCGAGGGTCATCGCAGCGTCGATGTCGGCGGCGTCGGCGACCCCCTCTTCGAGCATCCGGATCGCCTCGAGCCCGAGCGCGACGCCGAGCCGGCTCGAGGCGAAGCCGGGGGAGTCGCGCACGACGACCGCGGTCTTGCCAAGTTCGTCGACCCACGCCCGGGCCTCCTGGACGAGCGCGGGGTCGGTCGCCGCACCAGCCACGACCTCGACCAACTCAGACGCGGGCACCGGGTTGAAGAAGTGCAGCCCCAGGAAGCGCGAGGGCCGGCCCAGCGCCCCCGCGAGATCGTCGATCGAGATGGACGAGGTGTTCGACGCGAGCACTGCGTCCTCCGGCAGGACGGCCTCGGCGCGCGTGAGCGCCTCGACCTTCAGCGAGCGGTCCTCCGGCACCGCCTCGATCACGAGTGCGCACTGCGCGAAGAGCCCGGCGTCGGTGCCGGTGGTCACGGCGGACTGCAGCACGGCGAGCGGCCCTCGGGTGGCGCCGCGCTCGACTGCACGGGCCAGGCTCGCGCGGATGCGGGAGGCCGCGGCATCCGCTGTGATCTGGTCGCGCTCGACCACCACGACCTCCGAGCCGGCGAGCACGAACGCGTGCGCGATGCCCGAGCCCATCCGGCCGCCGCCGAGCACGCCCACCCGCCGCGGTGCGGCGGACCCGGTTGCGTGGTCTCGATCCGCGGCATCGCCGGTGCTCGGCAACCGAGTCGATCCGTCGTCGCTCATCCGCGGTTCCGCCTTTCGAGGAACTCCGTCATGCGCCGGTCCTTCTCGGGGCTCTCGAAGAGCTCGGCCTGCAGCTCGAGCTCGATCGCCGGGTGGTCGGCGCGGGACGCGCGCAGGGCGAGCTTGGTGTGCCGCGTCGCCAGCGGGTCGTTCGCGGCGATGCGGTCGGCCATCGCGTGCGCCGCGCCCATCAACTCGTCCGCGGGATGCACGGACGAGACCACGCCCCATGCCAGCGCCTCGTCGGCGTCGAGGATGCGGCCCGTGAGCAGCAGCTCACTGGCGCGGGCCTCGCCGACGATCTCGCGCAGTCGCCAGGTCGCACCGGCGGCCGCCATGATGCCGAGCCCCGTCTCGGGGTTGCCGACCTTCAGGGCCGGCGTGCCGATGCGCAGGTCGGCGGCGAACGCGAGCTCTGCGCCGCCCCCCAGCGCGTAGCCGTCGATCGCGGCGATCACGGGCATCGGCAGCTCGTTGATCCGGATGAACGCCATCGCGTTGATGCCCTGCCGCGCGTGCGCCGCCCGCCGGTCCCGCAGCTGCGCGATGTCGGCGCCCGACGCGAACACGCCGCCCGCCCCGGTCAGGATGAGGGTGCGCGGATCCGCCTCGAGCTCGGCGCACAGCGCATGCAGCGCGTCGATCGTGTCCTGATCGATCGCGTTGCGCTTCTCCGGGCGGTTGAGGGTCGCCACCACGCGGTCGGGCAGGCGATCGACCAGCAGGGGCGCTGCCATCGTCGGGTCCTCCGCTCCATTGCGCACGCCATTACCTTACCGATCGTTCAGGAAGAAGCATCCGTTCGTCGAAGCGGATGCCACACTGGGGAGCGTGACCGTCTCGCCGCCTCCCACCGACCGGGTCGCCCCGCGACGTGGGCGGCCTGGGTACGATCAGCGGCAGATCCTCGAGATCGCGGTCGCCGTCTTCATCGAGCACGGCTACGACGCGACCTCCGTCGCCTCGCTGGCGACCCGCCTCGGCCTGTCGAAGTCGGCGCTGTATCACCACTTCGAATCCAAGGAGCACCTGCTCAGCATGGCGCTGGACGAGGCGCTCGGCGGCCTCGAGGGCGTGCTGCTCGAGCCAGGGGCCTGCGAGGGGGACGCGGGTGAGCGCCTCGGGTACGTGCTGCGCGGTGCCGTCCGAGTGCTCGTGGACAAGCGGCCCTTCGTCACGCTGTAGCTGCGCGTCCGCGGCAACAGCGAGGTCGAGCGGCAGGCGCTCGATCGCCGCCGCTCGTTCGACCACGAGATCACCGGAATGGTGCGGGCCGCGCAGGACGAAGGGTCGGTGCGGGCGGATGTGGATGCCTCAATCGCCACGCGTCTGCTGTTCGGCATGGTCAACTCGATCGTCGAGTGGTACCGCCCTTCCGGCCCCGAGGGAGCCGCCGAGCTCGCGGCGGACGTGCTCACCGTCGCACTCGACGGACTGCGCACACGCTGACCCCCGTCCGACTCCGTACCCGCTGACGCCCGTCCGACCCTGTGAAACCGGGGCGAACCGGCATCCGTCGGGGCGTGCCGGTCGGGAGCCCTCCGCAGGCTGGCTTAGCCTGGGCGCATGACCGGCCAACCTCCCCGCAAGCGGCACTCGCCGGCGGTGTATCGACGCCGGCGGATCGTCCTGGTGCTCGCCGTCCTCGCGGTGGCCGCCCTGGTGTGGCTGCTGATCGCCCAGCCGTGGCGCGGGGCGTCGGCCTCGAGTTCCGACCCCGGTCCGACAGCGACACAGAGCAGCATCCCCGTTCCGGCGGCATCTACCGCGACACCGACGCCCACCGTCACACCGACGGCGGAACCGACAGCGGATGCCGCCCCCTCACCTTCTGCGACACCGTCGAGCACGGCCCCGCCCACTGCGAAACCCTGCGTCGCACGGGACGTCACGGTCGATGCGGTCACCGATCAGGACACGTACGAGCCCGGCCAGAATCCGCAGCTGACGATCCGCCTCACCAACGACGGCGCTGCGGACTGCACTCTCAACGTGGGCACCAGCGGGCAGTCGTTCACGATCGTGAGCGGCAGCGATGTGTGGTGGCGTTCCACCGACTGCCAGACCGAGCCGAGCGACATGGTCGTGCTCCTCGCCGCCGGCCAGTCCGTTTCGAGCGCGGCTCCGCTGGCATGGGATCGCACCCGCTCGTCGGTCGGCTCGTGCGACGATCCCAACCGCCAGAGCGCTCCGGGTGGGGGTGCGGCGTACAACGTGAGCGTCGAGATCGGCGGCATCGCGTCGACCCAGTCGAAGCAGATACTTCTGTACTGAGACCGATTTCACGGCTTTTGTTACGAAACTGTCCCCCGAAGAGGGGACAGACGCGCAGACCAGACGCGCGTACCGTTGAGATCAGCTCCCGTATACAACGGTTTCTGGCTGTCCCCAGCAGCACCTCGTCCCCAGCGAGCAAAGGAAGCCAACGGAGAGCATTGGCCCTCTCGAGTCACTCCCCGCGCAGGGGGTGGCCCGAGGGGGCCACACTTCTCGCGGTGATCGAGGGGCTGCGGACGGACGCCGGCTCACCGGCGTCGACGGCCCGCAGGCGCAGGACGGGGCCGGAGCATCC
>NZ_DASUNI010000199.1:0-4269 GCF_036277215.1 Microbacterium sp.
CGACTGGGAGCCGGCGCAGATCGCTGCCGGTCGCCTCGAAGAGATGCGTCTCGGCGTCGAGGAGCTGCTTTTGGACGCCCGGCTCCAGGCCGGGGAGGTCCGAGAGGTCGCCGCTTTGGCGCCCGCCCGCGTCGCCGAGGCACCGTTGCGCGAGCGGCGTTGGGTCGTGCTGAGCGTGGCGCAGTACCGCCAGGGTCGGCAGGCGGATGCGCTGGCCACGGTGCGCCGGGCACGGGGGCTGCTCGCCGCCGAGCTCGGACTGGATCCGTGCACCGAACTCGCCGAGCTGGAGCAGTCGATCCTCCGCCAGGATCCCGCGCTCCTGTCCGACAAGGTATTCCGAGCCGCGAGCCCGGAGTGTCCTTACTTCGGTCTGCCTCCGGCGGGCGCCGGCGACGCGGAACGATTCTTCGGTCGGGAGAATGAGCTGTCGGGTGCACTGCAGGCGCTCGAGGATCACGGGGTGCTGCTGGTCGCCGGGTCATCGGGCGTCGGCAAGTCCTCATTCGTCAGGGCCGGGATCGGTGCGCAGTTTCTCGCGCGCGGTAAGGCGGTCTCGATCGTGACACCCGGCGAGCATCCGATTCATGCCCTTCGCAGTGTCGATCTGCCGGCCGGAGAGTCGTTGCTGATCGTAGATCAGTGCGAGCAGGCTTTCGCCGCGGATGACCCCGCTGAGATCCGCGAGTTCTTCGGAGCCCTGACGCGCATGTTCTTCCGCGGCCCGGTCGTCGTCGCGATCCGCGCCGACCATCTCGGAGACCTCGCCGAGCACGAAGGCTTCGCTCAGATCATCCAGTCGCACATGCTCATCCTCACCGCGCTCAGTCCCGACGGCCTGCGGAGTGTGATCGAGAAGCCTGCAGAACAGGCCGGGCTCATCCTGGAACCCGGCCTCGTCGAGATCCTGGTCCGCGACGCCGACGGGCGCACCCTTCCCCTGCTGTCCCACGCGCTGCGCCAGGTGTGGTTCCGTCGTGAGGGCCGCGTGCTGACTGTCGACGGTTATCGGGCATCCGGTGAGATCGAGGGCGCCGTGGCGAAGACCGCCGAAGAAGTCTTCGCCACGCTCTCGGAGGAAGGCGCGCGGCTCCTGCGAGACATCCTCCTTCGGCTCGTCGAAGGATCCACGGACGGTTCGGTGATCTCTCGTCGGGTCGAGCGGACGCGGATCGCCATCGACGACGCCCATGCGAAGATCGTCGACCGCCTGGCGGACGCACGCCTGCTCATCACCGATGAGCAGTCGGTACAGGTGTCACACGAAGCGCTCGCCCGGGAATGGCCACGGCTGAAGGAGTGGCTCGCCGATGATGTCGAAGGCCAGCGGATCATGCGACACCTGGGTTCGTCGGCGGCCGCCTGGGATGGAATGGGACGACCCGACAGCGAGCTCTATCGCGGCGGCCGACTGACGACGGCCCAGCACTGGCGGGACGTGGCCCGCCCGGCGCTCACCGCGGTCGAGCGGGAGTTCCTCGATGCCGCCGCAGCGCTTGAGACCGCAGGCCTCGCCGCCGCGCGGGAACAACTGCGCAAAGAGCGCCGCATGGTGCGCCGGCTGTCATGGGTGTCGGCGGGTGCAGCCGCGCTCGCGATCGTTGCTGTCACGGCCGGCCTCCTCGCCGGATTCCAAGCGAACCTCGCCGGCGAACGCGCCACCGTCGCCGAGGCGAGGCGCGTCGCCGCGCTCGCGCTAGACGAGCCGGCCTTCGATCGCGCGCTGCTTCTCGCTGTGGAGGCAATCGCGCTGTGGGACGATTCGGAGACACGGATCAACCTGGTGCGCGTCCTCTCGCGTGCACCCCGGGCGACGGGCATCATCCACCTCCAGGACGACGGAGTCACCCCGGTGCGTATGTCGCTTTCAGAGGACGGGACCCGAGCGTCGGTGATCGACAGCGACCATGACGTGCGCTTGCTCGACCTCGAGGACGGATCGCAGCTCGGCGAGTACTCCCCGTTCTGGAGGCTGGTGGTGACGTCGGACGTGGACCCCGTCTCTGGCGCGGTCGCGTTCAGCGAGACATCCGATCCCTGCGATGCCGGCTGCGACTTCCGCAGGATCGCCATGCTCGATGTCGGCAACGGGGGAGTTTCGGGCGTGACGACCTACGAGGGCCTGGATATGGCCGCGGCCGCCGTCGCGTACTCGGCCGACGGATCCGTGTTCGCGGCTCTCGCCGCGTCGACAAGTTTTCAATCTCTCGGTCGCGTCGCACTCTGGCGAGCCGGAGCGAGCAACCCCGTGATCATCGACGCGGATGTCAGCGGTCTCGATCCGCGATCCGGCGGGGAATTCGGTGCGGTGGAATTCTCGCCGGATGGCTCGCAGCTGTACGCGAGCGGATTCGGCCCGACCATCGTCATCGACACAGAGTCGGGGGCGGAGCTGCGTCGAATTCCCGGAAACGGGATTCTGGCGGTCAGTCCGGACGGCCGTCGGATCGCAGTGCGAGACGGCTCGTTCGCGGTCCGTATCGTCGAGGCCTCCGGGGCCGAAACGTCGATCACCGTCCCGCTGTCCTTCTTGCCCTCGGCGGCCGACTTCAGCACCGACAGCCGTCAGCTGGCCATCGCCGCCGGCACCGGGATCGTGGTGGCGAGCGCCGAGACCGGCGACATCGCCGAGACGCTCCGCGGTCATGACGGCAGCGTCACTGCGGTCGAGTTCCAGCCAACCGGCGATCTGGTGACGGCCGGCGCGGACGGCGCGATCATCACCTGGGACCTGAGCGACTGGTATGCGCGCGCCGGACTCGACACGCAGGTTCGGCAGACCCCGTTCGTTGAACTCGATGAGCGTACGGTCGCGCTTGAACAGTCTGACGGCAAGACGCGAGTGATCTTCGCCGAACCGTCGATGTGGGAGGAACGCGCCTGTCAGGTCGCGGGACGGGTGCTGACCGAACAAGAGTGGGCGGAGCTCATCGGGACTAGGCCCTACGCCCCGGAATGCCGCGCGTAACCGCGCTTCGCTTCATACGCCGTTCCTCCGATCAGGAATATTTGCGGTCGCGGCGAGGGCCGATACCGCGCTGATACCGGGTTCTGGTTGCGTTCTTCATGGCGCAATACCTACGAACCGAACAGTCGCATGGCGAGCCGCGAGCAGTGGGGCTCTGGTGGCGCATGTGACACGGAAAAGGGAGGACGCATCATGCCTAGAGGAGTACACAAGCGGACACTCGGCACATTCGTGCTTGCTGCCTCTGTCGCGCTGCTCGCATCAGTGCTCGGACCTGCACCCGCAGTAGCAGACTCAGAGCATTCCGACGCGGTGCGAGTCTGGAATCTCCACGCTTCGGACGCGCTGATAAACGCCCCTACGGCGGCCACTCCCGGCGCGGGTCAGGCGCCGCCGGTGTCGCAATTGCACCTCGCGATGGTGCAGGGGGCCGTCTACGACGCGGTCAACGCGATCGTCGGCGGATACCAGCCTTATCTGCCGGACCTTCCGGCGGCTCCGCCTTCGGCGTCACAGGACGCCGCCGTTGCGACCGCCGCGCACGACGTGCTGGTCGGCCTGGGCATCGCGCCGGTTCCGCCGTTGCCGCAGGTGGTCCTCGACCGGCTGGATGCGCTCTATGCCGCCGCGCTCGCAGGCATCCCCGACGGCGACGCCAAGACCGAGGGGGTGGCGATAGGGGCAGCCGCCGCTGCAGCCATGCTCGAAGCACGGACGGGCGACGGCCGTTTCGCGCCGAACTTGTCGTGGATGGAGGGCGACGATCCCGGCCAGTGGCGTCCCCTTTCGCCGCCACCGTCTGGCAACCTCCTTGCGTGGGTGGCCGAGGTCGAACCGTTCACGCTTGAGAGCACATCGCAACTGCGTACGAAAGGGCCGAACGACCTCACCAGCCGAGCCTATGCAAGGGACTACGACGAGGTGAGGGACCTCGGCAGGGCAGTGAACAGTCTCCGCACGCCTGAGCAGCAGGCCGTCGCAGACTTCTACAAGGCCAACCCGGTGGAGTTGTTCAACCGTACATTCCGGGTGATAGCCGAAGCCCAAGGACTCACCCTCGCCGAGGAAGCCCGTCTCTTCGCCATGTTGAACGTGGCCACGGCAGACAGTGTCATCAGCTGCTTCGACGACAAGGGGTTCTGGAACTTCTGGCGTCCGCTCACCGCGATCCAAGAGGGCGAGTTTGACGGCAACCGCAGGACCATCGGCGATCCAGCATGGACGCCGCTTGTCGCGGCTCCGCCGTATTCGGATCACCCGTCGGGCTACAACTGCAATTCGGCCGCATACATGTATGCCGC
>NZ_DASUNI010000200.1:0-6332 GCF_036277215.1 Microbacterium sp.
GGGGGAGCACGGCCCGAAGTGAGCCAGGTTCACAGTAAGTCGATAGGTTCCGGCATCCTATGAAAGGGAAGATCTGAGCCCTGCTGATCGTGCGACGCTGTGAATGCGCCCGGCTCGAACACCCATTTGTGCATCTTTCTCCCTCGTGCGGCATTTCGTGAGCTACCTTCGATGCCGCGATGGCTCCCGTCCTGCGAGCCATCCCTGAGCGACTCTGCGTAGAGACCACCCGCCGGCGGGCCACACCACCCCTCAGCCCGCCTCTGAATGAACGGGGTTTCCTCCCGGTGTGCGGGATGCTCGATCGTTCTACGGTTCGGGAATGGGGACCGATCCGCTGCCTCCGGGCGTGAGCGCGATCGTGGAGTTCCTCGGCGCTGCGGCCGCACCGAGCGGGCACGTCCGCAGGCGCGAAGAGGACCGGATCAAGGCCGACATGATGAATGTCCGCGACCGCTGGATGAGCGTCGACCCGCGCGCGTTCCAGATCAAATGCTACGAAGTCGGGTTGACGTCGGCGTCCGCCGGGGCGCTCGTCGGCTTTTTGCGGAGCATTCAGCGGGGTGGGAGCCTGCGGCCGCGTGACAAGGCGTTCCAGTTTCCGGCAGACCCCGAGGCCCTGACTCGGCAGTGAGACACCCTTCGGTCGGATCCTGGCGGATCTACCCGGCACCTGCGATCGACGAACGAGGTCGCGTCCAGCCGATTGCGCTCGCACCGCAAGGCGAGAAGAATCCCGCTATCGCGCGGATTGGAACGCTCATGGCTGATGATGCGGTTTCCCTGTACCTCGACCTTCTCAAGCGCTGCGTCTGCAATCTGATCTACCAGGATCCGGCGGTCCCGTACCTGGACGATGAGTCGGCCGATCCGCTACGCGCCGAGTTCTCGCTCGAGCGCCGGCTCGCCGGCAAGGACTGGCCTCGCTACGCGCACACCATGATCGGCGTGAAGCGGCTCGACAACGTTCGCGACCTCATCGAGGACGTGCTGAGGAACGAGGTGCCGGGCGACATGATCGAGACCGGCGTCTGGCGGGGCGGCTCCACGATATTCATGCGCGGGGTTCTCAAGGCCTATGGCGTTTCCGACCGATCCGTGTGGCTCGCCGACTCTTTCGAGGCGTACTACCCGGCGGTCAACGACCACGGGGTCACCGCCAAGTCGTACACATCACCCGGCGCGGACATTCTGGAGGGGGGACCGTCAGCGCTGCCTCAGGTCTTCCAGGACAAGTTCGTGTTGCTGAAAGAGGGCACATCTTACGACGAGGTCCGCGAGTCGTTCAGACGATACGGATTGCTCGACGATCAGGTGAAATTCCTCCGCGGCTGGTTCAGCGAGACCCTTCCCGCCGCTCCGATCGAGCAATTGGCTCTCCTGCGCATGGACGGGGACTTCTACGACGCGACGCATGTCTCCCTCACGAGCCTGTACCCGAAGCTGTCTCCCGGCGGTTGGGCGATCGTGGACGACTACGGGACATTCAGCGAGTGCCGGCAAGCCGTGCACGACTACCTCGATGAGATGAGCCTGCAGGTCGACATCGTGCCGATCGACGACGAGGCGGTGTACTGGCAGAAGCAGGGTTGATCTCCGGAGTCGGCGCCCGAACACGGCCCCCTCCGGCACCGAGAAGCACGCGCCACCTCGCCGCAACAGCCGGCGAGGGAACAGATCCAGCCCGCCGTCCGTTCTCCCCGATGCCCGACCCGACCGACCCGACCCGAGCCGTCCATCCGGTCCCCCCGAACCACACCCCCGGAGCACCCGTGAGCATCCTCTTCTCCCCCTTGACCGTGCGCGGATTCGTACTGCGCAACCGCCTCTGGGTGGCACCCATGTGCATGTACAGCGCGGAGGACGGCATCCCGAACGAGTGGCACCGGGTGCACCTGGCCCAGTTCGCGTCAGGCGGCGCGGGCCTCGTGATCGCGGAGGCGACGGCGGTCGTTCCCGACGGGCGCATCTCGCCGCGCGACACCGGCCTGTGGAACGACGAGCAGCGCGATGCGTGGGCTCCGCTCGTCGCGGGGATCCATGCGCGGGGTGCGGCGGCCGGCATCCAGCTCGCTCACGCCGGGCGCAAGGCGTCGACCTGGTGGCCGTTCGCCGGTCGCGGTCACGGCAGCGTGGACATCGACGAGGGCGGGTGGGTGACGGACGCGCCCTCGGCTGTGCCGTTCGAGGGCATCGCCGAGCCGACGCCGCTCGACGCTGCAGGCATCGACGAGATCGTCGCCGCGTTCGGCTCGGCCGCTCGCCGTGCGGTCGAGGCGGGCTTCGACGTGATCGAGGTGCACGCTGCGCACGGTTATCTGCTGCACCAGTTCCTGTCGCCGCTGAGCAATCTCCGCGAGGACGAGTACGGCGGGTCGCTCGAGAACCGCGCCCGGCTGCTGCTGCGCGTCGTCCATGCTGTTCGGGATGCCGCCGGCCCGGCGACGCCGGTCTTCGTGCGGTTCTCGGGCACCGACTGGGCCGAAGGCGGCTGGAGCGTCGAGGAGACCGCGACGGTCGCCACGTGGGCGGCCGAGGCCGGCGCGGACCTGCTGGACATCTCCAGCGGCGGCCTGGTCGCGCATCAGCAGATCACGGTCGGCCCCGGCTATCAGGTGCCCCTCGCCGAGCATGTCCGCCGTGAGACCGGTCTGCCCGTCGCCGCCGTGGGTCTCATCACCAGCGGGGCGCAGGCGGAGTCGATCCTCGAATCCGGCGACGCCGACGCGATCCTCGCCGCACGCGAATGGCTCCGCGACCCGCACTTCGGCCTTCGCGCCGCGGAGGAACTGGGCGACGGGCTGGAGGCGCTCGCGCCGCCGCAGTACGTCCGCGCTTTCCGGCGCTAGCGCTCAGTCCTCTTCGGCGAGCGCGGCTTCTTCACCCGCGCGCGAGAGCTCCGGCGTCTTCTGGAGCAGACGCGTCAGCAGGTGATTGAGCTGACGCACTTCGTCGGGACTGAGGTCCGCGAGCACGATCTCCTGGCCCTGCATCGAGATGGGCTTCATACGGTCGTGCATGTCGGCGCCGGCGCGCGTCAGATACAGGTGACGCGAGCCGCGCGCGCCATCCGCCGGCACGATGAGTTCCCGCGCGATGAGCGTGTTGACACTCTTCGAGACGACCGCCTTGTTCATGGCCACGAACTCGGAGATGTCGCTGGAAGTCGCGCCCGGGCGGATCGACAGCGCGGAGATCACGCGCCAGTCATTGGTGCCCAGGTTGAACTCCCGGCGGAGCAGGCGCGACTCGCGCCACACCAGCGCATTCGAAAGCAGTGCGAGCAGTCGGGGGGTGAAGTTCTCGCTGTCGATGACGTCATCCAACGGCTCGGTGATGATCTCTGACGCGCCCACGAAGATCGGGACGGCCGCGGTGCCCAGGTCGCCGGTCATCCGCACTCCATTCCCAGGACGGATCACGTCGGAATCCTCGGGGTGAGTCTACCGATGCTCAGTACGACGGTCGGCGAGGGGAGCGGGTGCGGCGCGGCCGGCATCCTCGAGCCTCCGGGCCGAGGATGTCGACCGCGCCCGATCATCAGTGCGCCTGTGCGGCGAGCGCGGCGGCGTCGATGGTGGCGATCGAACGGGTGTCCTGGAACGCGCGGACGCCCTCGATGCCCTGTTCGCGACCCATGCCGGACTGCTTCATGCCGCCGAACGGAGCGCGCAGATCGAGGCGGGTGGCGCCGTGGTCGTTGACCCAGACGTAGCCGCAGACCAGCTTGCCGCCGACTCGGTTGGCCGACGCGGGGTCTGCTGTCCAGACCGAGCCGCACAGGCCGCCCCAGGTGTCGTTGGCCAGCGCGATCGCCTCGTCCTCGGAGTCGAAGCCGATGATCGGGATGACCGGCCCGAACTGCTCCTGCGTCACGACCCGGAGCGCCGAGTCGGGGTTGACGACGATCGCGGGCCGGAGGAAGTTGCCGCCGGCGAGATCGCCCCCCGGGAGCTCGCCGAACTCGCGGACGTCGGCTCTGGCATCCTTCGCCTCCTGGATGATCTCCTCGACGAACGCCTTCTGTGCCGGCGAGTGCAGCGGGCCCATCGTGGTGCCCTCGTCAAGCCCGTAGCCGATCACGGCCTTCTCGAGGCGCTCGCTGAGGCCTGCGACCACTTCGTCGAGCCGGGAGTTGTGCACGTAGACGCGCTTGGCGTTCATGCAGATCTGCCCGGTGGTGTCGTAGATCGCGGCGTACAGCCGATCGAGGTGCGTGTCGTCGATGATCGCGTCGTCGAGGAATACCGCCGCGTCGTTTCCGCCCAGTTCGAGCGTGACGCGAGTGAGCGACTTCGACGCCAGCTCCATCATCCGCTTGCCGCCGTTCACCGACCCGGTGAAGCAGACCTTCGCGATGTCGGTGTTCTGGATCAGGCCGCCCATGTTCTCGTCCTTGCCGGTGACGACGTTGAGCACGCCGGCGGGGAGCTTCTCGGCGATGCGCTGCACGACCCGGGTGGTCGCCAGGGGCGCCGAGGGCGGCGGCTTGACGATAGCGGTGTTGCCCGCAAGCAGGGCGTGCGGCAAGGCCGCACCCAGGATCGCGATCGGCCAGTTGAACGGCACGATCACCGTCACCACGCCCAGCGGCTGGTACGAGATCACCGTCTCGACCGGGATGCCGGGGGCGACGGGCAGCGTCTTGTCCGTGTCGACCTCATCGGCCAGCATCAGCGCCAGGTTCCAGCGGATCTCGAAGACCAGGGCATCGATCCAGCTCTCGAAGCGGATCTTGCCGTTCTCCTGCGACAGGATCGCCGCATCCGCGTCGCGGTCGTCCGCAATGCCCTCGATCGCCGCGGCCATCGCCGCAGCGCGCTCGACCGCGCTCAGCGCCGACCACGCCGGGAACGCCGTCTTGGCCGCCGCCACCGCATCGGCGACGTCCTCCTTCGACGCGGATGCCGCGTGACCGACGATCACGCCGGGCTTTCCGGGATCCGCGATGGCGAGCGTCTCGGGCGTCTGGCGCTCGACGCCCCCGATGTACAACCCTGTGCGAACTGATTCCAGCGTTTCAGTCATGACGACCAAGCACCTCTCCGTGACTTGCGACTCGACAACGGAATCCCTCGTTGGATCCCAAGATGAGTTTATCTACATAGTTGTTTACTTGTAAATTGCTTCGTGTTACTGTCGCCAAGTCGAGTCCGGGACCCGGATGAGACCAAAAAGCGAGAGTCGATGAGGACGCCCCTGGCGCGCTTCTTGTCGACGGTTATGTCATCGATGAGGAGGCATGAGATGGGTGAAGCGACCCTTGCGCGGGAGAACCCGCACACCGTCGAGGAGCTGAAAGACCTCGCGTTCGAGCTGAGGTCGAAGCTGCTGCACCTGTGCGGCACGTACGAAGGCGCCGTCCACATCGGCGGCGATCTGTCGGCGGCCGACATCTTCACGGCGCTGTTCGAATACGGTCTGCACGTCGACCCGACCGATCTGCGCAACCCGGAGCGCGATCGCTTCGTGCTCAGCAAGGGTCACGCCGCGGTCTGTATGTACATCGCGATGTCGATTCGCGGGTTCTTCTCGTACGAAGGCATCGTCGACACCTACGGTCAGCTCGACAGCGCCTACGGGATGCACCCCTGCAAGGTGCAGCTGCCCGGCGTCGAGTGCTCCACCGGATCGCTCGGCCACGGCCTGCCGCTCGCGGTCGGCATGGCTCTGAGCGCCCGCGGGCGTGGCGAGTCGCACCGCGTCGTGTGTCTGCTCGGCGACGGCGAGACAGGCGAGGGATCGGTCTGGGAGGCCGCGATGGCCGCCCGCAGCAACGAGCTCGGCAACCTGGTCGCCTTCGTCGACCGCAACCGCCAGCTGATGACCAGCTTCGCCGAGGAGCGCGTCGTCTTCGAGCCCTACCCCGACAAGTGGGCGGCCTTCGGCTGGAACGTGGTCCACATCGACGGCCACGACATGGCGCAGCTGGTCGAGGCGATCGACGGACTGCCGGCGACCGACAGCGACCGGCCGACCGTCGTCATCTGCGAAACCATCAAGGGCAAGGGCGTCGACTTCATGGAGCACAACCTCGCCTGGCACGCCGGATCGCTGGGCGCCGCCGACCTGGAGCGCGCGATGGCGGCTCTCCAGGCATCCCGTGAGAAGGAGTCGGTCTGATGCCCGTCACGTTCACCTTCGGAGAGATGCTCTCCGCTCGTTCCGTCATCGGGACGACCCTCGCCGAGCTCGGCGACGACTACCCGAACCTCTGGGTGCTGACCCCCGACATCGGCGCGACGCTCGTCGAGTTCCGTGACAAGTTCCCGGACCGGTTCGTCGATGTCGGCCTCGCCGAGCAGGTCTGTGTCGGCGTCGCCGCCGGTCTC
>NZ_DASUNI010000201.1:0-2224 GCF_036277215.1 Microbacterium sp.
AAGGCGACCGTCGGCGCACGCGCGCCGGTGCCCAGCAAGGCGAGCGCGACCGGGACCATCCGCACCAGCGTGAGGCTGGTCAGGGCGTAGAGGACGACCTGCCAGGTGACCTCATCGAGCGCGGGGCCGAGGATGAGCGCGCCGAAGACGATGAAGGTCACGGCACTGAAGAGCTCGCCGCCCTCGTCGACGAGGTAGGTGACCTCACCGCCGGCGTCGTGTCGCAAGGCCCCGAAGAGGAAGCCGCCGGCGAAGGCGGCGATGAAGATGCTGCCGCCGAGCCCGGTTGCGATGCCGGCGGCGAGCAGGGCGGCGGAGGCGGTCAGGATCTGCGTCCAGTGCGGCTCGATCAGGCTTCGGCGCGTGGCGAAGCGGAGCGCGAGCGCGCCGATCACGCCGGCGACGAGCCCTCCGACGAGGCCGTAGCCGATCTCCTCGAGCACGAGCTCGGCGGCGGTGTGGTCCGAGATGGTGCCACTGTCGGCCTCGGCGAGCGCGATCGCCATGAAGAACAGCGGCACGCAGAGCCCGTCGTTGAGGCCGCTCTCGACGTTGAGCCCCTGCCGGATCCGCGACGGGATCCGCTCGTCGGAGACGACCGCCTGCCCGAGCGCGGCGTCCGTGCAGGCGAGCACGACGGCGAGCACGAGCGCCTCGGCGAACGTGATGCCGGGCACGATCACGGCGCCGGCGGCCGCGCCCGCGAGGATGGTGAGCGGCAGGCCGATCCCGAGCAGCCGCAGCGGCACGGCGAACTCGTGACGCAGTGCCCGCAGCGAGATCCGGGCGGCGTCGCCGAACAGCACGAGCGTGAGCGTGATCTCGGCGAGGCGCTTCACGAGCTCGCCCTCGACGTGGAGGTCGAGCAGGCCGAGCACCGGCCCGGCGAGGACGCCGGCGGTCGTGAAGAACATCGCGCCCGAGACGTTGGCCAGCTGCAGTCGCCGCGAGACGGTCGCGTAGGCGATCAGCAGCGCCGCGATCGTCGCCAGGGCCGAGGTCATGGGATCCGCTGGAGCGTCCGCCATGACCGCTGCCTGCTCAATATTGCCCGCACCCGTGCGCGCCGGGGTGCCCGCGCCCCCGCCATGGACGGTCGGCTCGGGCCGCCAAGCGCCCGGGTTGGGGCGACGCGCCGGGTCCCCGTCACCTGATCGGGATGACGCGCCGCGCCGGCAACACCTCTGTACTCGGCTCTCGGCGCACGACTCCGTGCGCTCGAATCGATCTCAGGAGGAACGGATGCAAGGCATCGGCCGAGCGTTCTTCGCGGCGACGCTGCTCATCATCGCGGGGCTCGTCAACATCATCTACGGGTTCGGCGCGCTGGACGGGGCGAACATCTTCGTCGACGATCAGCGGTACATCCTCACCGACCTCAACACCATGGGTTGGGTGCTGATCATCCTCGGGGTGATCCAGATCGTCGGAGGCCTCTCGCTGTTCGTGGGCAACCCATTCGGTCGCATCATCGGGGTCGTGGGCGCCGGCCTCGGCGCGCTCGCGGCGCTGCTGTCGATCGGCGACGGCAATCCATGGTGGTCGCTGGCCGTGTTCGCCCTGTGCATCTACATCCTGCACGGCATCCTGATCTACGGCGAGGACGACAGACCGGCACGAACCTGAGCCCGAGGCGGATCCCGTGGACGCCGGCCGCGCGCCGCCGCGGATTCACCTGGTTCGGGTGATGCGTCGGCGACGCGGGGACGTCATGCTCACGCCATGGGGCTCTTGCGACGCGGGGCGGACGGACCGGGCGGCGAGCGGTTTCTCATGCGCGAGAAGCTGCTGTCGATCGGCGACGACTACTGGATCGAGAACGACCGCGGCGAGCGGGCGTTCAAGGTCGACGGCAAGGCGTTCCGCATCCGGAAGACCTTCGTCCTGGAGGACACGGCGGGAGTCGAGGTGGCCCGGATCCAGGAGCGCAAGCTCAGCATCCGGGACAAGATCGCGATCGAGCGCGACGGTGACACCGTCGCGACCGTGCACAAGGCGCTGGTCGGGATCCGCGATCGCTTCGCCATCGACGTCGAGCACGGCGCCGACATGAAGGCGCACGGGAACGTGGTCGACCACGAGTACGAGATCGAGCGCGACGGCGACACGGTCGCCACGGTCTCCAAGAAGTGGTTCCGTGTGCGCGAGGCCTACGGCGTCGACGTCGCGGCGGGGGAGGACGCGGCGCTGGTCCTCGCGCTCACCGTCGCCATCGACTCGCTGA
>NZ_DASUNI010000202.1:0-3915 GCF_036277215.1 Microbacterium sp.
GCGGCGTCTGAGGAACGGCCGCGGTCGCCGCCGCCTCGTCTTGCGGTCGCCCACGCCGCAGCCAGATCCATTCGGCCAGCACGATCAGTGCCAGCGCACCCAGGATGACCGCAGTCAGCACCGGGTCGACCGCGAACACCACGAGCAGGACGACGCCGACCACGAACGCGATCGCGCCGGCCACCAGCATCCCGTATTGCCAGCGATGAACTGTCCGCGTCCGCAGGCGGGATGGTCGCGTGCCGCGGGAGCTGAACTGATCGATCGCGATGATGCCTGCGACGACGAAGGCGAACAGGAATCCGGCCGTCATGAGGAACGCCTCGTCGCGATGCAGGACGGCCGCCTGCGCCGCAAGCGCCGATCCGTTCGACGCGTCCGAGACGAAGTCGGACTGCCGGCTGTCGAGGCGCTCGGCCGCACGCTGTGTCAGGTACCCCTGCCCTTCCTCTGCGGTGCACTCGGCGTCCCGATCGCCCAGCAGCAGGGGGCGAAGCCCGTCGAGGGTGAGGTTGGCCGTCACCAGCGCCGGAAGATCGGGCGTCTCACTGAGGTAGGTGACGCGCGCGACGTCGCGCTGCACCTCCGCGGCGCAGTAGCTGCGCAGCACGTCGAGGTCGTGGTCGACCAGTGTCTGCAGGTACCCGACCTGGCGGGATGCCTCGGCCGAGACGATCCGCACCTGGTCGAGCAGATCACCGGCCTCATCCGCGGCCCGGGTCGCCTGATAGACGGCGACGGCGCTCAGGCTCATCGAGACCGCGATGACGGTGATGAGGATGTGATCGCTGCGGAGGATCCGCTGGCCGAGGAGGATGAGCCGACGCCTGAACGAGCGTCGGGGCGCAGGCGCCGTCGACGCGGAATCGCCCATCCGCGACACCCCCCGTCCGCATCGACGCTTCCGGGCGCCCCCGCGCGCCGGGCTCGATCGGCCGATCGAGATACCGAAACTGTGGACCCGTCCGCACGCGGATCGCAAGAGTCGATGCCGAGCCGGCGATCGCTGCGCCCGCAGCGGCGGCCGACGGAATGATGCGGGCTGTCGCGGCGTTCTGGTACCCTGAAATGTCACCCGTGTGGCTCTATTGCCGTGCGCGCGTGGCATCGCACGAACTCGCTCCACATCCAACCGCTGAGGCTCGCGGCATCTTCACGCCCGTGCGCCGAAGCCTGACACCCCAACCCAACAAGGACAACCCACTACATGACTATCGCAACGACCGCCCCGGCCACCAAGCAGGTCGCCATCAATGACATCGGATCTGCTGAGGACTTCCTGGCCGCGGTCGAACTGACCCTGAAGTTCTTCAACGACGGCGACCTCATCGAAGGAACCGTCGTGAAGATCGACCGCGACGAGGTCCTCCTCGACGTCGGCTACAAGACCGAGGGCGTCATCCCCTCACGCGAACTCTCCATCAAGCACGACGTCGACCCCAACGAGGTCGTCAAGGTCGGCGACGCCGTCGAGGCGCTCGTTCTCCAGAAGGAGGACAAGGAAGGTCGCCTCATCCTGTCGAAGAAGCGCGCGCAGTACGAGCGTGCGTGGGGCGACGTGGAGAAGATCAAGGAGACCGACGGTGTGGTCACCGGCTCCGTGATCGAGGTCGTCAAGGGTGGATTGATCGTCGACATCGGCCTGCGCGGCTTCCTGCCCGCGTCGCTCATCGAGCTGCGCCGCGTTCGTGATCTGACGCCGTACCTCGGCCAGGAGATCGAGGCGAAGATCCTCGAGCTCGACAAGAACCGCAACAACGTGGTGCTGTCGCGCCGTGCTCTGCTCGAGCAGACGCAGTCCGAGTCGCGCACGTCGTTCCTGAACAACCTGCACAAGGGTCAGGTCCGCAAGGGCACGGTCTCGTCGATCGTCAACTTCGGTGCGTTCGTCGACCTGGGCGGCGTGGACGGCCTGGTTCACGTCTCCGAGCTGTCGTGGAAGCACATCGAGCACGCCAGCGAGGTCGTCGAGGTCGGCCAGGAGGTCACCGTCGAGATCCTCGAGGTCGACCTCGACCGTGAGCGCGTGTCGCTCTCGCTCAAGGCGACGCAGGAAGACCCGTGGCAGGTCTTCGCCCGCACCCACGCCATCGGCCAGGTCACCCCCGGCAAGGTCACGAAGCTCGTCCCGTTCGGCGCCTTCGTCCGCGTCGCAGACGGCATCGAGGGCCTCGTGCACATCTCGGAGCTGTCGGGCAAGCACGTCGAGCTCGCCGAGCAGGTCGTCTCGGTCGGCGAAGAGGTGTTCGTCAAGGTCATCGACATCGACCTCGAGCGTCGCCGCATCTCGCTCTCGCTGAAGCAGGCGAACGAGTCGGTCGACCCTTACGGCACCGAGTTCGACCCCGCCCTCTACGGCATGGTCACCGAGTACGACGAGAACGGGGAGTACAAGTACCCCGAGGGCTTCGACTCCGAGACCAACGCGTGGAAGGAAGGCTTCGACGCCGAGCGCGAGAAGTGGGAGCAGGAGTACGCCGCTGCCCAGGCTCGCTGGGAGGCGCACAAGTCTCAGGTCGCCAAGACCCTCGAGGCCGAGGCTGCGGCCCCGACCGAGACCAGCTCCGCTTCGAGCTCGTTCTCTTCGGACAGCGCCGGAAGCGGCACGCTGGCCGACGACGAGGCGCTCGCCGCGCTTCGCGAGAAGCTCTCGGGTCGTTGATCTCGCACCACAGCTAGTCACTGCAGCACAAGGCCGTCGCCCTCAGGGGTGGCGGCCTTGTGCGTTCAGCTCTCGCAGGGCGGGAAGTCCTCGGCGCGGATGCCGGCGACGTCCCGGACGAAGGTGAAACGCATCCCGTCGGCGTTCATCGGCAGCATCACCACCACACCGTAGGTGGGCGTCCACTCGTCCGAGATCAGGAAGTAGTTGCCCCCGGTCGATTCGAGCAGGCGAAGACCCCGGTAGTGAAAGCGCGTACCCTCGCCCTCGCCGACGCACGAAACCTCCACACCAGGGGCCACGATGTCAAGCGGTGACGCGCTGTCGATCTCCACCCCGGGGAGGGTGGAGATCCGGCCGGGGAATTCGCGTGCGAGCTCTGTGCCCTCGACCGTCGCGTAGTTCGTCGCCGACCAGAACAGACCCACGGCGACCAGAACGGCCACCGACCCGCGCAGGATGCCGTCCGTCAAGGGCGCGAGCGGCACTGCGCCGGGCAGGTGGGAACGCAGGCCGAAGCCGTACAGCAGCAGAAGCAGCCCCGCGGCGCAGATGAGCGGAGCGGCGATATAGGTGAATGCGAGGCCGATCAACCAGAACGCGGTCCCGAGCAGGAACACGAGGATCGCGAAGACCCACATCCATCTGGCGACGAAGACGACCGCCCTGTCGTCGTTTCCGTAACGGATGCGCCGGCGCTGCCACCACTGGTCGAACGCGACCCACGCCAGCCCTCCGGCCGCGGCGAAGATGGGCAGCAGGACGACGGACCGCACGCTGCGGCGCACGTAGTCGTCCACCGTCATCCCGAGGATGGCCTCGTCGATGCCCAGCATCATGGCCATCCGGTCGGTGCGCACCCAGCCGAAGTAGACCAGCAGCGCGGTGAGCACACCGACGTTCACCAGCACCGCGAGGAGCGACTTCACCATGCCGCCGCGAAGCGCCTGATTCTCGATCGAATCAGCCGAGTCGACCTGCTCGGGCACCGGCCGGGCCGAGGCGTCGGTGGCCCGGGTTTCGGGTGCCTGCGTAGACGATCCCATACCGAACAGGAGGCGCCGAGGCGGCCGTCAGATACACCGCCACGGCAGATGCGGGCGCCCAGCCGGTCGCATTCTGGGGGGCCGATGTCGGGGCGCGGACGTAGCATGCACTCGTGTCCCCGGTGTCGCCCGCGCCATCCGAACGTCAGTGCCGGTCAGCCGACGGATGCCGCAGCGCCGTGCCGCCGGACGCCCCGGTCGACCTGT
>NZ_DASUNI010000203.1:0-5587 GCF_036277215.1 Microbacterium sp.
CAGACGATGACCTGGACGAGGGAGGCTCTTGATGTCGGGTACAGCGAACGGGCCTGATCAGACCGCCGCGCACTCTGCGGACCGCAAAGACTCCGATGGCACCCAGGTGAGCAGCACGGCCGGAGTCGGTGGGGCCGTCCACTCGGAGTCGGGCGACGACGGCACAGGTGTTCAGGACGAACCCGTCCTGGAGCAGAACGCCGCGACGACTCAGGATCAGATCGCCGGCATCGTCGCACAGACTCGGGCCGATCTCGGCAGCGAGACCGACGAGCGCTACGCCGAGGTGCTGCGTCAGAGGCTGGAAGACGCCGGCATCCAGATGACGGATGCGGATGTGCAGTCGCTCTCCGGCGAAGCATCACCCGGCCCCAGCGGCGGCGGTGGCAGCGGCGTCTGAATAACCGACGCACCCCTTGCCACCGGCGCTGGCGTCTCGCGGGGTGGTGTTCGCGGATGCAGGTCAGGCGACGGAGCAGGCCGCCGGCGATGCCGTCTTGATGCCGATGGGCCGAGGCCACGTCGCGCTCGTCACCCGGGCGGGCGCGCGACGCGGCGTTGCGCGCAGCGCGACCGGGGCGACGGTATGGACGGTGGTCGAATCGGTGGCAGCGGCGCGACGTTCGCGGATCGACGCGAGAAGCGCGAGTTCACGCTCGCGAGTCATGGCGTCGTGACGGAACTGCATTTCGCTTGAGTAAACGGTCGAGAGCATGATTCCTCCGTGGGTTCCGATGGTTCCAACGTAGGGAGGGGTTCCGACATTGCCGCCGTCGTGACTGATGGCAGGAATCCGCTCATCTCGGACGGGAATCCGTGCGGGCCGGCCCCCCGCGGACGAACGTGCATGCGACGAGAACGAGGGGCCTCGGCATCCCGAACAGGAAGGCGGTGCGCGTGGGTCGCTTCAAGAAGGCCTTCCTCGGAGTGCTGCACCGAACCCTGAATCCGGTCGCCCTGCGCATCGCGCGGACGGGACGCGGTCCGTTCTCCATCGTGCGCCACATCGGCCGCAAGACCGGACGCACCTACGAGACCCCGGTGATCCTGACCGGCTCCGCCGAAGGGCTTGTGAGCGAACTCACGTACGGCGACCAGGTCTACTGGTACCGGAACATCGTCCGTGCCGGTGGTGAGATCCTCCATCGCGGACGCATGTATCGCGTTCTCGCGGTCGAGCCGCTCTCGACCGAAGCGGGCCTTCGCGCGTACGGCCGTGCGCGGCGGGCGGTCCTGCGCCTGCTGCGACGGCGAGAGTTCCGCCTGATCCGCGTCGAGCCCTGGCCGGATCCCGCTCAGGTCAAGGCCGGCCCGCGGGCGCCGGCCCGCCGATAATCTGGGTGCAATGTCGGATTCCATCTCCCCGAGCTCCGCAACCGCCTCCGCGAACACGCCTCCCGCCGGCGCGGCCGCGCCTCCCGCCCCCGCGGCCGACGAGGACCGCGCCGTCGAGCCCGCCCATCCGCCCACCACCGATATCGTGCTGTCCTCGCCCCAGCGGTGGCGCGCGTTCTGGGTGTGCGTCGCGGTGGCCGGCATCACGATCCTCGATCTGTCGAAGGTGAACGTCGCCCTCCCGTCGATCGAGTCGGCGCTCGGCGCCGGCTCCACAGAGCTCCAGCTGATCGTGTCGGGCTACGTGCTGACATTCGGGCTCGTGCTGGTTCCGATGGGGCGGCTCGGCGATCAGCGCTCTCGACGGGCGCTGTTCATCGTCGGCCTGTCGCTGTTCACGATCACGAGCCTCGTCTGCGCCGTCGCAGTCAGCCCGCTCATGCTGATGATCGGGCGACTGCTGCAGGGGGTCGCGGCCGGGATCCAGATGCCGCAGGTGCTCGGACTCATCCAGCAGCTCTTCCAGGGCAAGGAGCGCGGGCGGGCCTTCGGGCTCTTCGGGGCGACGATCGGGATCGCGACCGCATTCGGCCCGACGATCGGGGGGCTGCTGATCCTGGTCGGCGGGGCGACCGACGGCTGGCGCTGGATCTTCTGGATGAACGTTCCGCTCGGCATCATCGCCATCGCGCTGGCCGTCTGGGTCCTTCCCAAGACGCGCACGCGATCCCGCAAAGCCCTCTCGTTCGACCTGTTCGGGGTGCTGCTGTTCGGCTTGGCGGTGCTCTCGCTGATGTGGCCGTTCCTGTTCACCACCGGCTCGCCCGACGACGATCCCCGACGCTGGTGGCTGCTGGTGCTGTTCGTCCTGTTCGCGGGCGCATTCGTCGCATGGGAGCGTCACTACGAAGGACAGGGCAAGCAGCCGCTCATCCGGTTCGCGCTCTTCCGCATCTCGTCGTTCCGCAACGGCACCCTGCTGATCGCCGCCTACTTCACCGCGCTTCCCGCCCTGTTCCTGCTCACGACGCTGTTCCTGCAGACCGGTGTCGGACTGGCCGCGGTCTACGCCGGCATGGTCACGATCGGATTCGCCCTCGCGAGCGCACTGTTCTCGTGGATCGGCGGCAACCTGGTCGGCACGTACGGCCGCCCCGTGGTCGTGTGGGGTCTCGTCGGCGTGCTGGCCTGCGTGATCGGGCTGGCGGCGGCGGCACTGTTCGTTCCGGCCGAGTGGGTGGCGTGGGTGATGGCCGGCGTCATGGTGATCGGCGGCGTCGGCGGCGGCCTGGTCATGTCGCCGAACCAGACGCTGACCCTCGGCGACATCCCGGTGAAGCAAGGCGGCATCGCCGGCTCGATCGGGCAGCTCGGGCAGCGCATCGGCACATCCGTCGGCACCGCCGTCGCGCTGTCGCTGTTCTACGCCACGATCTACCGCGAGGGCAACGGAGCCGCGCCCGACATCGTCGTCTACCACGACGCGTACGCGTACGGCATGACGGCCGTCGCGGTCTTCGTGGCCCTCGCCTTCCTGATCTCGATCGTCGACTTGAGCTCGAGACGACGTAAGAAGAAGGGGTAGCACTCCGCACGGTGCGCGGTGCTTCGCTCGCTCGGTGCTCGGTGCTCGGTGCTCGGTGCTCGGTGCTCGGTGCGCGGTGCGCGGGCCCGGTTGCCGGGGCTCTACTCGCCTGTCACGACGCGCGGTCCCGGCGCAGTCCGTGACAGGGCAGGGCCGGGGCTTCGCGATGAGCGAACCGCCAGCCTGCCTCGGCGGCGATGTCGCACGGCGCACGTACCGTGTGAGCATGCGCATCCTGCACACCTCTGACTGGCACATCGGGCGGTCGTTCCACGGCCACGCCACGCTCGATGCGCTGCGCGGTGTGCTCGAGGCGATCGCCGTCCAGGTGCGCGAGAACGAGGTCGACGTGGTGCTCGTCGCGGGCGACGTCTTCGACTCGGCCGCACCGGCATCCGCCTGCTACACCGTGCTGACCGAGACGCTGCGGGCGCTGTCCGAGACCGGCGCCCGCATCATCGTGACGAGCGGAAACCACGACTCGGCCGCCCGGCTCGGCTTCCAGTCCGCGCTGCTGCGCGAGGGCATCCACATCGTCACCGATCCGGTGTCGGTCGGCACCCCGATCACCATCCGCGATGAGCACGGTCCCGTTCATTTCTACGGCATCCCGTTCCTCGAGCCCGCGCTCGTGCGCCATCTGTGGCCCGAGACCGAACTGCGCTCGCAGCACGCGACGATGCAGCACGCTCTGGGACTCGTCCGCGGCGACCTCGCCCGGCGGGGCGGTCGATCGGTTGCGATCGCGCACTGCTTCGCGGCGGGCGTCGAGGCGACTCCGGGCGTCGAGCGCGAGATCCGGCAGGGTAGCCTCGACGTGGTTCCGCTGTCGGCGTTCGAGGGTCCCGACTACGTCGCGCTCGGCCACATCCACGGCCGCCAGCAGCTGTCGGATCGGGTGCGCTATGCGGGCGCACCTCTGCACTACAGCTTCGGCGAGGCTGACAAGCCGCGCGGATCGTGGCTCGTGGAACTCGACGAGGTCGGCCTCGCGCAGGTCACCTGGCTCGACCTTCCCATCCCGCGCCCGCTCAAGACGATCCGCGCCTCACTCGACGAGCTGCTCGCGGATGAGCGCTTCGCCGAGTACGAGAACGCGTGGGTCTGCGCGCAGTACACGGACGCCACGCCGCAGCTGGATCCCATGCGCCGACTGCAGTCCCGGTTCCCGTTCTGTGCCACGGTGATGCACACGCCCGAAGGCCTACGCGGCCCCGACGGCCTCACCTACTCGCGACGGGTGCGCGCTGCGCGCAGCGACGCCGAACTCGTCGACGCCTTCCTCAGCCATGTCCGCGACGGCGAGGGTGCGTCCGAGCGCGAGGCCGAGGTCATCCGGGACGTGATCGACGAGCGCTCGCTCGTGGAGGCGACCGCGTGAGGCTGCACCGACTCGAACTCGAGGGCTTCGGGCCCTTCCGCGAACAGCAGGCCGTCGACTTCGACGCGTTCGCGGCCGACGGCATCTTCCTCATCGCGGGGCGGACCGGCGCCGGCAAATCCAGCGTCCTCGACGGTGTCTGCTTCGCCCTCTACGGCGGAGCGCCGCGCTACGACGGGGCCGAGAAGCGCCTGCGCAGCGATCACTGCGCTCCCGAAGACCCCACCAGCGTGCGAGTCGAGTTCAGCGCCGCCGGCAGGCGCTGGCGCGTCACCCGCTCGCCCGAATACGAACGGCCCAAGCAGCGTGGCAACGGGCTCACGACCGAGTCGCATCGTGCGCAGCTCGATGAGCTCGTCCACGACGCATGGGTCGGCCGCGCGGCCCGTCCGGTGGACGTGGCGCGCGAACTGGACGAGATCCTCGGACTCAACCAGCAGCAGTTCCTCCAGGTGATCCTGCTCGCCCAGGGCCGGTTCGCCGAGTTCCTGCTCGCGAAGAACGACGACCGGCAGCGGCTGCTGCGCAAGCTCTTCGGCACGCGTACCTACGAGGATTATCAGGCTGCGCTCGAGCAGCGCCGGAAGGATGCCGAACGTGCGCTCGCGGCTGCGGGCGACGGGGTCACCCTCCTCCTCGGCGAGGCCGAGCGCCTCATCGAGGCCGACGACCTGACGGGCGACTCGCCCGATGAGGCTCTCCTCGAGTCGGTCGTCACCGGCGAACCGGCGGGGCCTGCGGCTCGCTTCGACCGTGGTGAGCGTGCTGTTCGGCGAGCTGCGTATCGTGCCGAGACGCTGGTTCGTGAGCGGGATGCCGCGGATGCCGCACATCGCGCGGCCGAGGCGGCCCACCTCACGGCGAAGGCGCTGCGCGACAAGCAGCAGCAGCGCGAGCGGTCGCGAGCGGCCCTGGGCTCCCTCGAGTCGAAGTCCGCCGTCATTTCGATCGATCGGCAGACTCTCGAGCGGGCCTCCGCGGCGGAGGCCCTGCGTGCGCCGATCGAATCCGCCGCTCGCGCTGCGGCCTCCGCGGCCGACGCCGCCGAGGTCGAGATCGGCGCACTCGCCGCGTGGATCGCCGCCGGAGAGAATGGGGATGCCGCTCACCTCGGCAGCCGGATCGAAGAGCTCACCGGAGACCTCGCCGTCGCCACGGCGGCGGCCGACGCCGAGCGTCGGCACATGGCCGGCGAAGCGGCGCTCGCCGAGACGCGCGCCCGCATCGATGAATTCGAGGCGCTGCTGGTGCGCATCGACGGGGCGCGTGGAGGGCTCCCGGAGCGC
>NZ_DASUNI010000204.1:0-2558 GCF_036277215.1 Microbacterium sp.
TCGCCGCCCGCACCGCGACGGAGGGCGCGCACGTCGCGAACTTCCCGGGCGTGCCGTTGACGATGCAGGAGGTCGTCGATGCGATCGAGGCTGCGGCGCCGGGCGTGGCGGGCCGCGTAACGTGGGAGGAGGGTCAGCTGCCGTTCCCCGAGGCGCTGCAGGGGAACCTCCTCGAGCGGCTCGTCGGCCCGCTACCGCACACCGCGCTCGCCGACGGCGTGCGCGCGACGATCGAGCACTTCCGGCGAGCGCGCTAGTCGGCTTTCGGCGTCTCTGGCGACAGCACGCTCGCGCAGCGGAGTGTCACGTCTTTCGCTGCACCGTACTAACGGTGCGGAGCTAATACGTGATGACGCGGTCGTGGTCCAGCGCCAGCTCCACGAGTCGGTTCGGGGTTGATGGTTCGGCGATGCCTTCCGCGTCGAAGCCGCGCGCTTTGCTCGACATCCCTGACACGAAGAATTTGGCTCCACCCGAGACGAGCGCGTCGTACGATTCTCGAAGCGATCCCGTTCCGAGTCCAACGAGCGAATCGAGGACGGCAGGCCTCAGGAGCTGAACGGCGTCTGCCGCCAAGAAGAGCGACACGTCGTGACCATCCTCGACCGCTGCCTTGCCGACCAGAAAGCCGAGCGCCGCGCGCGTCGGATCCTCGGGGCCGCATGTGATGTGGATGAGGAGCTTCGCCATGGGGGAACTGTCTCACGCTGGTCGAGCGGGAGCAAATCGTCCGGTTTGGCACTCGTGCGGGGCAGCCACTCGCCTCAGGGAACATTCCTGAACGCTCGAGCACACGAGGCTGATGTCGCTGGGCCTGTCGTGAGAGGATGGCGGCGTCTTGCCGTACGCGGAACTCGACGGTCTGACGCTGTACTACGAGCGGGCTGGCAGCGGCGATCCGGAGCTGCTGTTCGTTCACGGTTGGTGCTGCGATCACACGGCGTTCGGGCCGCAGTTCGATCATTTCGCGCAGACGCACACTGTGACCGCCCTCGACCTGCGCGGCTGCGGCCGAAGTGGCCGCCCGGCGGCTGGCTACGGTGTCCCTGACTTCGCCGATGACCTCGCTCGGTTCTGCACTGCGGTTGGAATCGCGAAACCGGTGATAATCGGACACAGCCTCGGCGGGATGATCGCCGTCGAGTTCGCTGCTCAGCACCCTTCGATCGCGCGCGCGCTCGTTCTGCTCGATCCCGGCCCGATCCACCCGCTCCCCACGACAGTCGAGTCCTTCCGCTCGTTCGCGGAGCAGCTCGGCGGCCCGGGTGGCGAGGATCTCCGGCGCACCTACGTTGGGGATATGGGAGCTCGAGACGAAGTGCTCGCGCGCTGGATCGCCGAGCTGATGTGTGCTGTTCCACTGCCGATCGCGATTGATGTGATTCGTGGAGTGGTCGCCTGGAACGGAGCCCGCGCGTTCGCCCTGTGCACCATCCCCGCACTCTTGCTACGACCGGGACTGGACGATGACCCCGAGGACTTCCAGCTGCGCTCTCTCAAGCCTGATCTGGAGGTCGGCATCACGGTAGGAGCTGGCCACTTCCACCAGCTCGAGGTGCCCGATCAGATCAACGCAATGATCGAGCGCTTTCTCGCGACGACACTCTGAACCCACAGCCGTTTCGTCAAGCGACAGTCCCGCACGCTCGTGCAGCGCGCGATCCTGTCTCCAGAAGCTGATCGCGACTGGACGCCAGGTCTTGTCCGACGGATGATCACGCCGCGTGCGCGACGACCTCCCGACCGGCACCGTCACATTCCTCTTCACCGATGTCGAGGGCTCGACCAAGCTCCTGCACTCACTCGGGGCAGAGGCGTACGCGGAGGCGCTCGCTCAGCACCGCGGGATCATCAGGGAAGCGTGCGCCGCCAAAGGCGGCGTTGAAGTCGATACCCAGGGAGACGCCTTTTTCTTCGCGTTTCCGACGGCGCCCGGCTCTCTCGCGGCTGCAGCCGCGCTCACGGACTCGCTCGCGCCCGGTCCGATCCACGTCCGCGTCGGGCTGCACACCGGGACGCCGCTCGTCACCGACGAGGGGTATGTCGGAGACGATGTGCACCGGGCCGCACGCATCGCGGCGGTTGGACACGGCGGGCAGGTGCTCGTCGCCTCCTCGACCGCTGCGCTCGTCGGTCTCGACGGCCTCGTCGACCTCGGCGAGCATCGCTTCAAGGACCTGGCGGCACCCGAGCGCGTCTACCAGCTCGGCGACGGCGAGTTTCCACCGCTGAAGAGCCTTTACCGCTCCAACCTTCCGCTCGCCGCCAACCCGCTCGTCGGGCGCAAGAAGGAGCTCGCGGACGTCCTGAAAGCGCTCCTCGACGGATCTCGGGCCGTGACCATCACGGGGCCGGGCGGCGTCGGCAAGACTCGGTTCGCGCTCGCGGTCGCCGGAGAGGCGGCGCACGCCTTTCCCGATGGTGTCTGGTTCGTGCCGCTTGCCGCGCTCCGCGATCCGGCCCTCGTCCTTCCCACGGTCGCAGTCGCGATCGGCGCCGACGGCGACGTCGCGCGGCATATCGGCGACAGCCAGTGCCTCCTATTTCTCGACAACTTC
>NZ_DASUNI010000205.1:0-5891 GCF_036277215.1 Microbacterium sp.
GCACGTAGTTGTAGTTGCTCGCGAGCGAGAAGCAGTAGGCGCCGGTGGCGGGCACTGCGAGCAGATCGCCGGGCACGATGTCGCCGGGCAGGTACTCCGCGTCGACGACGATGTCTCCCGATTCGCAGTGCTTTCCCACGACGCGAACCAGCGCGGGTGCCGCGGCGCTGCGCCGTGAAGCGATGCGTGCGCTGAAGTCCGCACCGTACAGAGCAGGCCGGGCGTTGTCGCTCATCCCGCCGTCGACGCTCACGTACAGGCGCTGGACTCCGACGGCGATCTCGACGGGCTTCGTGGTGCCGACTTCGTACAGCGTCACACCGGCCTGTCCGACGATGGCGCGGCCGGGCTCGAACGCGAGATTCGGCATCGGGATGCCGCGCACCTCGCACTCGCGCGCCACCGCGTCGGCGATGCCCGACGCGAGGGCCTCGATCGGCGTCGGGTCGTCGGCGGAGGTGTACGCGATCCCGAACCCGCCGCCGAGGTTCAGCACGGGGATGTCGCCGCCCTCCAGCAGCGCGGCGTGCACCTCGACGAGCCGGCCGGCGGACTCCTGGAAGCCGGCCGTCCCGAAGATCTGAGAGCCGATGTGGCAGTGCAGGCCGGCGAAGAAGAGTCCCGGCAGCTCGCGGATGCGGGCGACGACCGCCGCGGCATCCTCGAGGGCGAAGCCGAATTTCTGGTCTTCGTGCGCCGTGGCGAGGAAATCGTGCGTCTCGGCGTGCACGCCGCTGTTGACGCGGACGAGGACCGCCTGCGGAGCCTCGTCGTCCGCGCCGCGGAGCTCGACGATGGCCGCGAGCCGTTCGAGCTCGATCCAGCTGTCCAGGACGATCGACCCGATCCCGACCTCGACCGCCCGCTCCAGCTCGGCGACACTCTTGTTGTTGCCGTGGAACCCGAGTCGGGCGGGGTCGGCTCCCGCGGCCAACGCGACGGCGAGCTCGCCGCCCGAGCACACGTCGACCGCGAGGCCCTCGCCAGTCACCCAGCGCACGACTTCGGCGCACAGGAAGGCCTTGCCTGCGTAGTACACCCGCGAGTGCACGCCGTACGGCTCCACAGCCGAGCGGAACGCCTCGAGCGTCCGGCGCGCGTGTGCGCGCACCTCGCCTTCGTCGACGACGTACAGCGGTGTGCCGAAGCTCTCCCGCAGATCGGTCGCCGGCACGCCGGCGATGCTCAGCACGCCTTCGTCGTCGCGTTGCGCGGACGCCGGCCACACGCCGCCGGCGAGGTCATTCGCATCGCCCGGAGGCAGGAGCCAATCCGGAGCGAGCGAGGTGGAGACGGACAACTCGGACCAATCGTGGAAAGGGTGCTTCGGCGCGACTGCTGCGGGCGGGGGGCCGGGCTTTTGCGGGTGTGCCGCGGCAGCGGTGGACTCACGCGCCGGGCGGTTCCCAGAAGTCTAGGGCACGCCGTATGCCGCGCCGCGTCTCGGTGATCGCTACTCGCACACTCCGAGCTCCTGAAGCGAGGTGTCGCTGACGATCGCACCGTCGATGGCCAGATCGGCGACCACCTGGTCGCCCGTCACTTTGATGTCGGACAGCTCCACGCCGGCAGGTACGTACTCGGCGATGCAGATCGTCCAGTCCCGCAGCACCGCATCGGCGAACCCGCCGAACTGGTCGCGCAGGGCGTCGGCGGTCACCTCGTTGCCTGCGACCTGCAGTGCGGCGGGCGTCAGCACGATGTCGCCGTCCACTGCCGTCGGCGTCAGGGCGACCCCGACCGGCAGCTCGACGCCGAAGAGCCTGAGCTCGGTCGCCATCGTCACATTCGGCTCCGCGAGATCGACGGAATCGGCGGGGAAGTCCTCGATCGTCGACAGGAGCGTCCGCAGCTGCTGCGGATCGAGGACGACGGTCGCCGAGGCGGCGCCGGCCGTGCCCTCGCCCCGGATCGCGATGTCCTGCGCGTGCACGGTCACGTCGCCGACGAGCGCACCGAGCTTCACGTCATCGGAGGAGACGGTCACGTCCTCGAGGGTGCCGACGATCAGCTGCGGCAGGACGGTGCCCTCCACGACCACGTCGATGTCCTGGTCGGCCGGCAGCGACAGCTGCGTGATGACCTGCTCGCGGATCGTCTTGGTGACGATGTCGCGCGCGATCAACTCCCCGGCGAACCACGCCGCGACGGCGAGGCCGAGAACGATGACCAGAGCGAGGATCCAGGGCCACACGCGTCGCCGCCGCTTCGGCGGTGTCTCGGAGTACGTCCACGGAGGCAGCGGCGTCGTCGGTTGCGTGTCGCCGGTCGTCATCGCGTCCTACATCCGTTCGGGCGCGTCCACGCCGAGGAGGTCGAGCCCGTTCCGAAGCACCTGGCCGGTCGCGTCGTTCAGCCAGAGCCGCGTGCGGTGCACGCCGCCGACCGGCTCGTCACCCAGCGGGATGACGCGGCAGTTGTCGTACCACCGGTGGTACAGCCCGGCGAGCTCCTCGAGGTACCGCGCGACGCGGTGCGGCTCGCGCACCTCCGCCGCGAACGCGACGATGCGCGGGAACTCCTGCAGCGCACCCAGCAGCGCCGACTCCGTCTCGTGATCGAGCAGCTCGGGTGCGAATTCGCTGCGGTCGACGCCCGAGGTGACGGCGTTGCGGGCGACGTTGTGGGTGCGGGCGTGTGCGTACTGCACGTAGAAGACGGGGTTGTCGTTGGTCCGCTTGCGCAGCAGCTCGGGGTCGAGCGTGAGCGGAGAGTCTGCGGGGTAGCGGCCGAGCGAATAGCGCAGCGCGTCGGTGCCGAGCCACTCGCGCAGGTCGTCCATCTCGATGATGTTGCCTGCGCGTTTGGACAGGCGAGCGCCGTTGACCGACACGAGCTGCCCGATGAGCACCTCGACGTCCTTCTCCGGGTCGTCGCCCGCGGCGCCTGCCAATGCCTTGAGACGGTGCACGTAGCCGTGGTGATCTGCGCCGAGCAGGTAGATCTTGTGCGCGTAGCCCCGGTCGCCCTTGTTCAGGTAGTAGGCGGCGTCCGCCGCGAAGTAGGTGTACTCGCCGTTGGAGCGACGGATGACGCGATCCTTGTCGTCGCCGAAGTCCGTGGTGCGCACCCACACGGCGCCGTCGTCGTCGAAGACGTGGCCCTGCGCGCGCAGCCGCTCGACTGCCTCGTCGACGAGGCTGGGCTCGCCGTTCGCGCCGTCCGCGTGCAGCGTGCGCTCCGAGAACCAGACGTCGAAGGTCACGTGGAACTTCGCCAGGGACGCCTGCTGCTCGCCGAGCTGGAAGCCGTACGCGAGGTCGCGCGCCGTGACGAGCTGCTCATCCGGGTCCAGGTCCAGCAGGTCCGGCCGGGTCTCCAGGACGCGACGGGCGAGATCGTCGATGTAGACGCCGGCGTAACCGCCCTCGGGCGTCGGCTCGCCCTTGGCAGCAGCGAGCACCGATCCGCCGAAGCGGTCCATCTGCACACCTGCGTCGTTGATGTAGAACTCGCGGGCGACGGTCGCGCCGCTGGCAAGGAGCAGGCGTGCGATCGAGTCGCCCAGCGCGGCCCACCGTGTGTGGCCGATGTGCAGCGGGCCGGTGGGGTTCGCGCTGACGAACTCGACGTTGATCGTCCTCCCGCGCTGCGATTCGTTCGTGCCGAACGCTGCACCGGCGTCGACGATGGTCTTCGCAAGCGCACCCGCGGCCGCGGCATCCAGTCGGATGTTGATGAAGCCGGGCCCGGCGACCTCTACGCTCGCGATGCCCGGCGTCAGCGCGAGTCCGGCGGCGATCTCGGTGGCCAGCTCGCGCGGATTTGCGCCGACGACCTTTGCGAGCTTGAGCGCGGCGTTGGAGGCCCAATCGCCGTGGTCGCGGTTCTTCGGCCGTTCCAACGGCAGAGCGGATGCCGTCAACCCCGCCGCCGATCCCTCGCGTCGCGCCTCGGCGAGCGGAGTCACAACGGCGAGCAGGGCGGCGGAGAGTTCGGCGGGGTTCATGGCCGCACCAGTCTACGTTTGCGCGCCTGGGAGCCTCCGCCGTCAGGCGAGCTGCACGAGGGTGGTGAAGTCGTCCGATGCGGGATCGGATGCCGTCGCCCCGAGTGGGAGCGAGCGCTCGAGCGAGTCGGGCCGGCCCTCGCCCTCGAATCCCTCTGCGGACGCCGCGTCGGGGATGACCCACGCATCGACCCTCATGTGAGACAGGCTCACCGGACCGCCGTGGTAGCTCAGGAACGCGCAGTCCGCGGCATCCCGGCCGGTCGCGATGCGCACGAGTGAACGGCGGTTGGCAAGCCGCGTCGCGTCGATGACGTACCAGGCGCCGTCGTGGTACGCCTCGGCGACAGCGTGGAAATCCATCGGCTGCAGGCCCGGCGCGAAGCACGCGGCGTATCGCGCCGGCATGTCCATCGCCCGCAGGAGCGAGATCACGACGTGCGCGTAGTCGCGGCACACGCCCTGCCCCGTCATGAGGGTCGTGACGGCGCTGTCGGTTCCCTGGCTGAGCCCGGGCGTGTAGGTGGTGCTGGTGGCCACGAATTCGGAGACCGCGGCGATCAGATCGAGCCCCTGCAGTCCGCGGAACTGCCGGCGGGCCTGACCGAACACCTCGTCCGACTGGCAGTACCGGCTGGGCCGCAGATAGGTGATCGCCTCGAGGTCGCTCGTGCGCCCGCTGGAGGTCTGACCGTCGACCGTCGCCTCGTACCGGACTTCGAGTCGACCGGCCTCGCCGGTGAGCCGGTGCAGACGGCTGCCGGACTGGTCGACGATCTCGGTCGGCGTGTACACCCGCTCGCCCTGCGTGAAGGTCAATTCCTCGCTCACCACGGGCACATGCTGAGCAGCCGCGACCTGGAAGATGAGGTCCACGGACGACCCCAATTCGAGGTCCAGTTCGGCGGTCACGACGCGTTGCACCGAAGTATCCTCGCACGCCGGATCGGGTGCTTCGCGCGTGCGCCAGAACTCGATCTTCGCGCACCTCGGTCGGCGCTCGCTCCGACGCCGCGAACGACGTTTCCGCAACCACGTGGGCGGCCTCGAAACGACCGTCCTGGCATTGATTCGGCGCCCGGAGGATCATCGTTTACCCTCGCAACGTGACCGCCCCGACGACCGCGCCCGCGAGCTCTCGTCGCACGCGCAGTCTCTGGGTTCTGGCGGTGGTCGCCGTGGCGATCGCCGCGGTGTGCGCGGTGGCCGCCCTTCGATCGTGGTCGGCTCCGCCGAGCGCGGTCGTGGCCACCGACGAGGGCACGGTCGCCGCAGCAGCGGCCGCGCCGGCGCTGCTCGCGCTGCCCGAGCAGCCGCGGGTGCTGATCTTCGGCGACTCCTGGACGTACGGCTCGGCCGCGTCGCTGCCCACGCTCGGGTACGCCTACGTGATCGGTCAGCGCCTCGGCTGGGAGACGACGGTCGACGGCGTGCGCGGGAGCGGCTACCTCAAGCCGGGCCTCGACGGTGGTGCCTACGGCGAGCGCATCTCCGCCCTGGACCCCGCACTCGATCCCGACCTCGTGATCGTCGAAGGCTCGATCAACGACCGACGTCTTGCGCCGACGGGGTACCGGGAGGCCGTGACCGCGGCGTGGGACGCGCTTGCCGCGCGGTATCCCGAGGCATCCGTCGTCATTCTCGGACCGGCGCCGCAGGTCCTGCCGGTGGAGGCGGCCACGGCGCGCATCGACGCCGACCTCGCCACCCTCGCCGCGGAACGCGGCTGGTGGTACGTCTCGCCCATCGGCGAGGACTGGATCACGACCGAGAACTACGCGGCCGTCATCGACACCGGCATCGGCCGCGAGCACCCGTCCACCAACGGGCACGCGTACCTCGCCACGCGTCTGGCCGAAGCTCTCACGACCCTGAGCGAGGGCACCGGCGTCGCCGCCGACGGGCTTCGCGACCCCGAGCCGTCCGGTCCGTGAGGCGCGGT
>NZ_DASUNI010000206.1:0-36836 GCF_036277215.1 Microbacterium sp.
CGGTGATCTGCTGCCCGCGGACGGTCGAGTCGACCGGTCGGGCGAGCTCGGCTACCTGCCTCAGGACCCCCGCACCGGGGATCCCGACATGCTCGCACGGACACGCATCCTGGACGCGCGGGGGCTCGGCACGCTCGCCCTCGGCATGCACGAGGCCTCGCTGCTCATGGGCGATGACGACACGGTCGTGGCGGCGAAGGCGATGAAGCGCTACAGCAGCCTCACCGAGCGCTTCGAGGCCCTCGGCGGCTACACCGCGGAGGCGGAGGCGGCGTCGATCGCCCACAACCTCTCCCTTCCCGACCGGATGCTCGACCAGCCGCTGCGCACGCTGTCCGGAGGTCAGCGCCGTCGCATCGAGCTGGCTCGCATCCTGTTCTCCGACGCCGAGTCGATGATCCTCGACGAGCCGACGAACCATCTCGATGCCGACAGCGTCGTCTGGCTGCGCGAGTTCCTGAAGAACTACAAGGGCGGGCTGATCGTGATCAGCCACGACGTCGAGCTCGTCGGCGAGACGGTCAATCGCGTCTTCTACCTCGACGCCAACCGTCAGGTCATCGACATCTACAACATGAACTGGAAGAACTACCTCCGCCAGCGGGTGGCTGACGAAGAGCGTCGCAAGAAGGAACGCGTCAACGTCGAGAAGAAGGCGACGCAGCTCCAGCTGCAGGCCGCTCGCTTCGGTGCGAAAGCCTCGAAGGCGGCGGCCGCGCACCAGATGGTGGCCAGGGCCGAGAAGATGCTGTCCGGCCTGGACGATGTGCGCCAGGTCGAGCGCGTCGCCAAACTGCGCTTCCCCAAGCCCGCCGCGTGCGGCAAGACCCCGCTGATGGCCTCCGGATTGTCCAAGTCGTACGGCTCGCTGGAGATCTTCACGGACGTCGACCTCGCGATCGACCGGGGCTCGAAGGTCGTGGTGCTCGGGCTCAACGGAGCCGGGAAGACGACGCTGCTGCGCATCCTCGCCGGAGTCGACCAGCCGGACACCGGTCAGCTGGAGCCGGGCCACGGGCTGAAGATCGGGTATTACGCACAGGAGCACGAAAACCTGGACGTCTCGCGGTCGGTGCTCGAGAACATGATGTCCGCCGCGCCGGACATCAGCGCGACGGAGGCCCGAAAGGTGCTCGGCTCGTTCCTGTTCACCGGTGATGACGTTCTGAAGCCCGCCGGAGTGCTCTCGGGCGGTGAGAAGACGCGGCTGTCTCTCGCGACGCTGGTCGTCTCCTCCGCGAACATGCTCCTGCTGGACGAGCCGACGAACAACCTCGATCCCGCGTCACGCGAAGAGATCCTGGGTGCGCTTGCGCACTACGAGGGTGCTGTGGTCCTGGTCTCCCACGACGAGGGTGCCGTCGAGGCGCTGAACCCCGAGCGCGTGCTCATCCTGCCTGACGGCGTCGAGGATCTTTGGAACCGGGACTACCAGGAGCTGATCTCGCTGGCGTGAGCCGGCCGGGCCTCAGCGGCCGGCGGCGTCGAGGATGGAGTCCTCGTCCTGCATGTCCCGATCGTTCCGACGTGCCGGAGTACGCACGCGGGGCGGCGCATCGCCGCCCTGACGTGCATCTTCCGCGTCCTCGCGCCGGTGGCGCCTCTCGGTGCGGATCACGTAGCCGATGAAGACGAAGCCCATGATGGCGAACAGGATCCACTGGATCGCGTAGGACAGATGGGGGCCGGGATCCTCGGACGGCGCCGAGAGTGCGTTCGGCCGCGTCGCGGGCGCCGGATCCTCGGATACCAGGACGCCGTACGCACTCAGCTCCAGGTCTTCAGCGACCTCGGGGTCGATGACCTCCGCGACCAGGGGTGGACTGAGAGTGGGCACCTGTCCGTCCGGCGCCGAACGTCCCGATGCCGGCGGCTGCTCGGCGGCGCGGAGGCGCACGAGGACGCTCGCCCGACCGTCGGGAGGGGCGGGGATCTCGTCGGGGAGTGGCTGCTCTTCGCCCGGCGGGACCCAGCCGCGGTCGACGAGAAGCACCCGTCCGTCGGCCATGCGGAAGGGGACGAGCACCTCGAAAGCGGCCGTCCCCCCGTGAGGGCGGTTGCGCACGAGCACCTGCTCGGTGGCCAGATACTCGCCCTCGAGCGTGACGGGACGCCACTCGTCCCCCGCAGCGAGGGATCCGTTCCGGTCGATGATCTCACCGAACGCCACGGGCTCCGCATCGTAGTTCTGCTCGACCAGCGCCAGCTGCTGCGCGCGATCCGCGTTGCGCGTGAACTGCCAATTGGAAAGGAACGCGCAGGCGACCGCGAACACGATGGCGACGGCGACGTATGCCGTCCACCGCACCGCCGCCGGCGCGGTGGACCGGCTCACTGCGACCCCTCTCCGCCTGCGGTCGCGCCGATCGGCGCGAGTGTGCTGACCGAGACAGGAAAGTCGCGGGCCGCGAGGTAGTCGCGGAGGAAATCGCGATGTGCGTCGCAGGCGACCCAGACCTTGCGGCGATCGACGGGGTGGATCTTCGGATTGCGCCACTCGATCCGCCAGACCGCCGCTGCCCGGCATCCGGCTCGCGAGCAGTCCGAAGGCGTATCGGCGGCGGTGCTCACGCGTGACCGTCCGACTCGTTCGACCGCTGGTCGATGGCGCGCGTCTCCTCGATCCGAAGAACGGGGCCGCTCGATGCGGGCGGGTTCTGCACCGACGGCGCGGCGGGCAGCGCGCGTTCGGGATTCTCGGCATCGGTACGGCGCACGTTCGCACTGACGTTGGCGAGCACGACGGCGAAGTACGGCAGCACGATGGCCGCGGCACCCAGCACCCACGTGTACCAGCCGTACGGAGTGATCACGACCATGAGGATGAAGCACGCGATGCGGATGCCCATCATGACGAGGTAGCGGCTGGAACGCCGAGCTTCGTCGTCGCGCGGTGCGCGCGGCAGCGACGTCGCAGATTGGGGCCTCGACGAACTCTTCACGGTCCTTCCAGACTACGCCGGTCGGACCGCACCGGATCGGTCAGGTGCGGGCGGTTCCGGTTGCGATCAGGAGCGGAAGCAGCGCGAGGAAGACGATCAGGGCGAGCACGATGAAGGCCAGGCCTACGTAGCCGACGATGACACCGGCGAGCGCCATGCCGCGGCCCTGCTCACCGGTCTGCTTGATCTGTCCGAGCGACATGTGCCCGGTGATGACGCCGACCACGGAGCCGATGAACGGGATGATGAGGATTCCCACGAGCGAGGAGATGAGCGAGACGATCGCGAGCGTGTTCGTCTTGGCGGGTGCGTAGCCGTACGGTGGCGCTCCGTATGCGGGCGCGGCGCCGTAGGCGGGTGCTGTCGGGTACTCCGGCGCTGCTCCGTACCCGGGTGCCGCGCCGTACGCGTCCGGGGGAGTGCCGTATGCGGGCGGCTGACCGTACGGGGGCGTTGCCGGCGGCGGATAGGCTGCGGGCGAGCCGTAGGCGGGCGGTGCCGGCTGCGCCGGCGGGACAGGCGTCGAGCCGTCGGGATTCGTATCGCTCACGGGAGGCCTTTCGTCGGGTGCGGTTCCAGGGTCCCAGTGGCTGCCGGGAGTGTCAAACACCGCACCGATAGGCTGGTGCGGTTCATCGTGTCCAGCCCCCGGGGAGCCCGTCATGTCCACCGAACGCGTCGTCCTCGTCACAGGAGGCAACCGCGGCATCGGCCGCGCCATCGCCGAGCGCTTCGTCGCGGACGGCTACAAGGTGGCCGTGACCGCCCGGTCGGGTGAAGGTCCCGAAGGAACGCTCACCGTGCGAGCGGATGTCACGGATGCCGCGGCCGTCGATGCCGCCTTCACCGAGGTCGAGGCGCAGCTCGGTCCGGTCGAGATCGTCGTGGCGAACGCGGGGATCACGAAGGACACGCTGCTGCTGCGCATGACCGAGGATGACTTCGACACCGTCATCTCCACGAATCTGGGTGGCACGTTCCGCGTGGTCAAGCGGGCCTCGAAGGGGATGCTGCGGGCGCGTTGGGGGCGGGTCATCCTGATCTCCAGCGTGGTCGGGCTGTACGGTTCTGCGGGCCAGATCAACTACGCGGCCTCCAAGAGCGCGCTCGTCGGCTTCGCTCGCTCGCTCACCCGTGAACTCGGTGGCCGAGGCATCACCGCCAACGTGATCGCCCCGGGCTTCATCGAGACGGACATGACCGCGTCGCTCCCCGAGGACACGCAGGCGGAGTACAAACGCAACATCCCCGCCGGTCGTTTCGCCACGACCGACGAAGTAGCGGGTGTCGTCGCGTGGATCGCGTCCGATGACGCGGCCTACATCTCCGGCGCGGTGATCCCCGTCGACGGCGGTCTGGGAATGGGGCACTGAGCCGGGGACCCGCCTGATCGATCAGCGCGCCGGCAGAGGCGGCTCACCCGCCCGTGCGATCGACCGCGGCGAGGATCGCTGCACCGAGCCGGTCGGGCATCGAGAACTGAGGCCAGTGGCCGCAGTTCAGCTCGACGATCTCCAGATCCTCGACGGCGGCGAGCTCCGCCGCCCAGTCCGGAGCCTCGCTGATGAACGTGCGGATCTCGGCCTCGGAGACCGTTCCGGTGAGCATGGTCGTGGGGATGCGACGGCGGCGCTCGTCCGAGAGTCGGAGGGTATCGGTCGGCACCTGCGCCGGAACGGACCGCGTCCGGGCCTCGACGGCCGCGCGGGTCTCCGCGTCGAGGTCGGCGACTTCGGCCTCCTCGAAGGAATCCCATCCCGGGAACGGCACCACACCGTCCACGATCGGGAACTCCCAGATGGAGCCTCCGTCGCCGGGTGGGAAGGTGTCGACGAACACGACGCGCGCGATGCGCTCGGGGCGCGCGTCGACCGCGCCGTAGACGACGTTGCCGCCGCCGCTGTGCCCGACGAGGACGACCGGACCCTCGGTGCGATCGATCTGGTCGACGACCGCTGCAACCCAGTCGGCGATGCCGATCTCGGATGACTCGCCTGCCGGTGCGCCGACACCGGGCATGGTCAGCGGATGCACCGTGTGGCCGGCCCGTTCGAGCACGGGTGTCACGTCGCCCCAGGAGGACGCGTCGAGCCAGAGACCGGGTACGAGGAGGAGGTTCATACCCGCACGCTACCGACTGCTCCCGACAGCGTGCGAGCCTCCCGTCGACGCGTTCAGGGCAGAAGCGGGATCACTTCGCGCAGATCCACGCGCTCGATGATCAGGTCGGCGGACGCCCTCACGGTGGGCTTCGCGTTGAAAGCGAGTCCGAGTCCCGCGGCGGTCATCATGCGCAGGTCGTTCGCCCCGTCGCCGATCGCAATCGTCCGCGCGAGGGGAAGACCCGACTCGGCGGCCCATTCGCGCAGCGCGGCGGCCTTGCCCTCGGCATCCACGATCGCGCCGTCGACCGAACCGGCGAGCGCGCCGTCGCGGGTGGTCAGCCGATTGGCCCGCCAGACGTCGACGCCCAGGCCGGGCGCGAGGATGTCGAGGATCTCGTGGAATCCGCCCGACACGACACCGACGCGTCCGCCCCTCTCATGGGCGGCAGCGATCAGCTCGCGCACCCCCGGCGTGGGCTCGATGCGGGCCAGAACGCGTTCGAACGCGGCGACGGGGACCCCTGCCAGGATGCTCACGCGCGAGCGCAGACTCGCCGCGAAGTCGACCTCGCCGCGCATCGCGGCTTCGGTCGCGGCGGTGACCTCTTCGCCGCGGCCGGCCTCATCGGCGAGCAGCTCGATCACCTCGTTGCGGATGAGGGTCGAGTCGGCGTCGAGGACGAGCAGGAAGCGGGGCGACGGCGCGGGCATCACCCCACGCTAGCGCCGCGGCATCCTGCGCCCCGCCTTCATGTCAGGCGTCGACGTGCACGCCCTTGCCGACCACGGTGATACCGGTGTCGGTGACGGTGAAGCCCCGTGCGATGTCGCGCTCCCGATCGACTCCGATCGTCGCGCCGTCCGCGAGCACGACGTTCTTGTCGAGGATCGCGCGGTGGATCCGTGCGCCCTGGCCCACGCGCACATGGTCGAAGAGCACCGAGTCGGTGATCGTCGAGCCGCCGCCCGCGAGCGTCCAGGGGCCGACGACACTGCGCTCGAGGTGCGTGCCGGACAGCACCGACCCCAGCGAGACGATGGAATCGATGGCGTTGCCGATGCGGCCCACCGAGTCGCGGACGAACTTCGCCGGAGGCGAGTTGACCGTCTGCGAGTGGATCGGCCACTGGGTGTTGTACAGGTTGAAGATCGGCAGCGTGGAGATCAGGTCCATGTGGGCGTCGAAGAACGACTCGATCGTCCCCACGTCGCGCCAGTAGTCGCGGTCGCGATCGGTCGAGCCCGGCACGTCGTTGAGCTTCATGTCGTACACACCCGACTCGCCGCGACCGACGAAGTACGGGATGATGTCGCCGCCCATGTCGTGGTTCGAGGTGGCAAGCTCGCCGTCGGTCTCGACCGCCTCGATGAGCGCGTCGGTGTCGAAGATGTAGTTGCCCATCGAGGCGAGCACCTCGTCGGGGTTGTCGGCCAGCCCCTTGGCGTCCTGCGGCTTCTCGAGGAACTCGCGTATCTTCGCCGGGTTCTTCTCCTCAACGTCGATGACGCCGAACTGGTTCGCCAGCGCCAGCGGTTGGCGGATGCCGGCCACGGTGGCGCGCGCGCCGGACTGGATGTGCGCGTCGAGCATCTGCCGGAAGTCCATTCGGTAGACGTGGTCCGCGCCGATCACGAACACGATGTCGGGCTTCTCGTCGTTGATCAGGTTGAGGCTCTGCAGGATGGCGTCGGCCGATCCGGAGAACCACCGCTTGCCGAGGCGCTGCTGGGCGGGCACCGAGGCCACGTAGGAATCCAGCAGGGGCGACATCCGCCAGGTCTGGGAGATGTGCCGGTCGAGGCTGTGCGACTTGTACTGCGTCAGCACGACCAGCTGCCGCAGTCCCGAGTTGATGAGATTCGATATCGCGAAGTCGATGAGGCGGTATTGCCCGCCGAATGGGACGGCGGGTTTGGCCCGGTCCGCCGTGAGGGGCATAAGTCGTTTGCCCTCGCCACCGGCGAGGATGATCCCGAAAACCTTCGGCGCTGCAGGCATGGCCCCACCCTATGCCGCACTTCGCCTCGGGTACTAGCGTGATGACATGCGAGTCGACATCATCACCAAGGAGTACCCGCCCGAGGTCTACGGCGGTGCCGGCGTGCATGTCACGGAGCTGGTCAAGGCCCTGCGCGAGCGCATGGACGTCCAGGTGCGGGCGTTCGGCGGTGCGCGCGACGAGACCGGGACCACCGCATACGGCGTGCCGGAGGAGCTGGCTTCGGCGAACGGCGCCATCCAGACTCTCGGCACAGACCTCGAGATCGTGACCGATGTCGCCGGCGCCGATGTGGTGCACAGCCACACCTGGTACGCCAACTTCGCCGGGCACTTGGCCTCGCTGCTGCACGGCATCCCGCACATCGTGACCGCGCACAGCCTCGAGCCGCTGCGACCCTGGAAGGCCGAGCAGCTCGGCGGGGGCTACGCCGTCTCGAGCTACATCGAGAAGACGGCCTACGAGGGTGCGGCGGCGATCGTCGCCGTGAGCGACGGGATGCGCACCGACATCCTCCGCAGCTATCCGACGCTGGATCCCGCGAAGGTGCGCGTCATCTACAACGGCATCGACGTCGACGCCTGGCATCCGGTCGAGGATCCCGAGCTGCTGTCCCAGCTCGGGATCGACGCCTCGAAGCCGTCGGTGGTCTTCGTCGGGAGGATCACCCGCCAGAAAGGGCTGCCGTACTTCCTGCGTGCGGCAGAACGCCTGCCCGCCGACGCGCAGGTGATCCTGTGCGCCGGCGCGCCGGACACTCCGCAGATCATGGCCGAGGTCGAGGCGCTCGTGCGCCGCCTGCAGGAGACCCGGCAGGGGGTCGTCTGGATCGACCGGGTGCTGCCGCGCCACGAGCTGTGCACGGTCCTGACCGCAGCGACGACTTTCGTCTGCCCGTCCATCTACGAGCCGCTGGGCATCGTGAACCTCGAGGCGATGGCGTGCGGTGCCGCAGTCGTCGGGACGGCCACGGGGGGCATCCCCGAGGTCGTCGTCGACGGTGTCACCGGCCGGCTGGTGCCGATCGAGCAGGTGCAGGACGGCACCGGCACGCCGCTCCATCCCGACGTCTACGTCGACGATCTCGCACGCGTGCTCACCGAGGTCGTGAGCGATCCCGAGCGCGCCGCAGCGTACGGCGCCGCCGGTCGCGAACGTGCCAAGAACGACTTCAGCTGGGCGTCCATCGCGGACGCCACGACGGCGCTGTACGCGGAGGTGGCCGGCATCCGCCGTTAGGCTTACGGCATGCCGCAGGTGCTCGAGTTCTCAGACGTCGTCGTCCGCAGAAACGCCCGAGACATCGTCGACCACCTCGACTGGGAGGTGGAGGACGACCAGCGGTGGGTGATCCTCGGGCCCAACGGCGCAGGCAAGACGACGCTGCTGCAGCTCGCCGACACGCTCGTGCACCCGACATCCGGAACCGTGACGATCCTGGGCGAGCAGCTCGGCCGAACGGATGTCTTCGAGCTGCGCCCGCGCATCGGATTCGCGTCCACCGCCATGGCGAGGCGGGTACCGCCTGAGGAGACCGTGCTCAACGTCGTGCTCACCGCGGCCTACTCGGTTCTCGGCCGGTGGAACGAGGCGTACGAGGACATCGACGAGCGCCGCGCGCTGCGCGTGCTCGCGGAATGGCGGCTGGACGGGCTGGCGGACCGCACCTTCGGCACGCTGTCGGACGGCGAGCAGAAGCGCGTGCAGATCGCACGGGCGATCATGACCGACCCCGAGCTGCTGCTGCTGGACGAGCCCGCCGCGAGCCTCGACCTCGGTGCTCGTGAGGAGCTGCTGACCCTGCTCGGAGGCTACGCTCAGGCGGCGACGACGCCGGCGATGGTCATGGTCACGCACCACGTCGAAGAGATCCCCGTCGGCTTCACGCATGTTCTGCTCCTGCGCGAGGGACGTGTCGTGGCCGCCGGCCCGCTCGATGAGGCGCTGACCGAAGACAGCCTGACGGAGGCATTCGGCACTCCGATCTCCCTCACGGCAGACGGCGGCCGCTACGCCGCGCGGGCCTCGCGCGCCGGTTCCTGATCGCAACGGAGTACGATTCCACGTCGGCGCCCTCGGGCTGATAGAATCGATCCTTGGTGCACTCGCACCGCAGACTTTCCTCCGGTTCCTGCGCTCGGCCAGGGACTCCGCACATCCCGCAAGGACTCCGCATGAAGACTGACATCCACCCCGACTACCAGGCGGTCGTGTTCCGCGACCTCGGCTCGGGCGAGACCTTCCTGACCCGTTCGACGGTCACCTCCAGCAAGACCATCGAGCTCGACGGCGTCGAGTACCCGGTCATCGACGTCGAGATCTCGTCGGCCTCGCACCCGTTCTACACGGGTAAGCAGCGCATCATGGACTCGGCCGGTCGCGTCGAGAAGTTCAACCAGCGCTTCAAGAACTTCGGCGGCTCCGGCAACTAGCCGCCGCATCCGGAAGGCCCCGCTTCGGCGGGGCCTTCCGGCGTTGGACCCGCAGACCGACTCACGTTCAGCGGACCGGCCAGTTCCCGTCGAGTCGGTCCTCGGGATCGAGGCGGCCGATGCGGATGAAGTACTCGGTCAGACTCGCCGCCTGGGCCCGAGCCCACGCGATCTGACGGGTGTGCAGCTCTTCGGCCTGCGGTGGCATCAGGCCCGCGAACCGCACCGCGAGAGCCTGGGCGACCCGGCCGGCGGCGACGGCATCGGCGGATGCCTCGTGCGCGTCGTCCAACCGCACCGCGTAGTGATGGGCGACCACCGCCAGCGTGCGCTTGCCGCGCCGGAACCGGTCGTAGGCCTTGTCGATCACCAGCGGATCGATCACCGGCGACGGATCGCGCAGTGGCGGAACCCCGTGTCGCACCGCCTCGGAGGCCAGGAGCGAGAAATCGAACGCCGCGTTGTAGGCGACGATCGGGATGCCGGCGTCCAGCAGTGCTCGCAGCGTGTCGCTGATCTGCTCGACCACGTCGCTCGCCGGCGCGCCGATCGCACGCGCATGCTCGGTCGAGATGCCGTGCACGGCGGTCGCGGCCGCCGGGATCTCGACGCCGGGATCAGCGAGCCAGTCGCGGGCGAGGATCGCGGCGCCGCTCGCGTCGAGCAGCCCGACATGCGCGGTGACGATCCGGTCTTGCGCGACGTCGATGCCGGTGGTCTCGAGATCGAACACGCCGATCACCCGCGTCCATACCGGGACGCCGACGGGTGCTTCCACCGCCGCATCGGAATTCCGTCTCGCCTTCATGCCCGAAACGGTATGCGCCGCCTCCGACATCGCCGCCGAAGCGCGTCGGGGCGGGGCTCGTAGACTCGGAACGTGCCCGCGCCGAACCCGTACGCCCCGTTGCTCGATGCCATCCCGGTGGAGCGACGCGAGGCGACGGTGCTCGGAGGCACCACGGCGTACTGGGTCTACGGGCCGGCGGACGCGGGGACGACGATCGTCGCCGTCCACGGCTTCCGCGGAGAGCACCATGGACTCGAGCCGGTGGTCGCCCACCTGGACGGCGTCCGGATCATCTCGCCCGACCTGCCCGGATTCGGCGAGACCCCACCCCTGCCCGGCCGACGCCACGACCTCGCGGCCTACGCGGACTGGCTGCAGGGGTTCGCTTCCACGGTCGCCCCCGGTGCCGTCGTCCTCGGCCACTCCTTCGGCTCGATCGTCGTGGCGGCCGCAGTCGCAGGCGGCCTGCGCACCCCGCGAGTCATCCTCGTCAACCCGATCGGCGCACCCGCCCTGGAGGGGCCGCGCGGCATCCTCACCCGCCTGGCGGTGTTCTACTACTGGGCCGGTGCGCGCTTGCCGAAGCCCGTCGGCGACGCCCTGCTGCGCAACTCTGCGATCGTGCGGGGGATGAGCGTCTCGATGGCCAAGACACGGGACGCCGACCTCCGCCGGTTCATCCACGATCAGCACGACACCTACTTCTCCCGCTTCGCCGACCGGGAGGTCCTGCACGACGCTTTCCTGGCCTCGGTCTCGCAGGACGTGCGGGAGTTCGCGCCGCGGATCGCCCAGCCGACCCTGCTGATCGCGGCGCAGCGCGACGACATCACGCCGATCGAGGCCGAGCGTCACCTCGCCACCCTGTTCCCCGATGCCGAGCTGGTGGAGATCGCGGACGTCGGCCATCTGATCCACTACGAGACGCCCGCGCCTGCGGCGGAGGCGATCAGGCGCTTTCTTGCGCTTTCCGCTCCCGGTACGCGATGACGTTCATGCGGTTGCCGCAGTTGCCGGTGTCGCAGTAGCGCTTCGACCCGTTGCGCGAGTAGTCGATGTAGACCGACTCGCAGTCGTCCGCCGAACAGACGCGAACCCGGTCGTACTCGTCGGCACGGATGACGTCGACGAACGCCATGGCGGCCTCGACCAGGATGCGGGTCGCGAGCGGCGCGTCGTCCGAGGTCGCGTGGATGTGCCAGTCGAAGCCGTCGTGGATCACCAGCCGGGGTAGGGCGTGGCCGTCGCGGAGCATCTCGTTGACGAGCGGCACGGCTCCTTCACGGTCCACCTCCCACAGCTGCCGGAGTCTCGGGCGGATGGCGCGGATGGCGGCCACCTCGGCCTCATCGCGCCGGATGGTCCCGGTGTACGGGTTGACGGCCAGGTACCGGTCCAGGTCCGCCGGCGTCTGCAGCGTGTCCTCTCCGTCGAACCCGGGAAGCGTGTTGACGAGGTAGACGGCGGCTCGCAGCGACAGCTCGGTGTCACGAATGAAAACCATGTTGACTCCTGACAGATTCGACCGCTATCGTCACTAGTGTAAGCACTTCTCACTCCTGACAGACGGATTCCGCCATGGCAGCCTCCACCGCATCCATCCCCGTCTTGTCGCCGACGCCCGCGCGGCGGGTGAGCACGTCGGGGCTGGTCCTGGCGGTCACCTCGGCCTTGGCCTTCTCTTCGAGCGGGCCGTTCATCAAGCCCCTGCTGGAGGCGGGCTGGTCGCTCGGTGCCGCCCTTCTGGTGCGGATGGGCATCGCCGGGCTGATCCTGTCACCCGCGCTGTTCGTTGCGATGCGCCGGCAGCCGGCGTTCCTGCGTCGGCACTGGAAGCTCATCCTGGGATTCGGGCTCATGCCCGTGCTCGGCTGCCAGCTGTTCTTCTTCTCGGCCATGCAGCGGATGCCGGTGGCGGTCGCCCTGCTGATCCAGTACCTGGCGCCGGTGATGCTCGTGGCATTCGTCTGGCTCCGCACCCGCAAGGCGCCCTCAGCTCTCGTGCTGTGGGGGTCGGGTGTGGCGATCGCAGGTCTGGTGCTCGTCGTCGACATCTCCGGTGCGTCCTTCGATCTGATCGGCACGATGCTCGCGCTGGGCGCCGCCATCTGCGTGTGCGCGTATTTCGTGATCTCCGAACGCGCGGGGGACGACCTGCCACCGCTCGCGCTGGCAGCCGGCGGTCTGCTCACCGGAGCGATCGTCATGGCGATCCTGTGCCTGGTCGGCATCATGCCGTTCAGCGCGCCGGCGGTGTCGGTCGTCCTGGGAGGCATCGAGGTGCCGTGGTTCGTGCCGATGGTGTGGGTCGCCGCGGTGGCGACGACGCTGGGCTACGCGTTCGGGGTGATGGCGGTGCCGCGGATCGGCTCGCGGGTCGCCTCCTTCGTCGGGCTTTCCGAGGTGCTCTTCGCCCTCGGGTTCGCCTGGATCTTCCTGGCCGAGGTGCCCGCCCCGATCCAGTTCGCCGGCGGAGCGCTCATCCTGGTGGGCGTCGTGCTGGTTCGTGCCGACGCGCAGTCCAGCGACACCCCTCGCGGCGAGGGCGCCTTACTTCCCTGAGTGCGGCCTGATCGCCGTACTCACCTCATTCCCGGCGGGCCAGCTCCATGAGCGGCGCCACACGGTAGCCGATGACCTCGCCCATGACGAGCGAGGTCTCGGTGCGCTCCACGCCCTCGATGGCGAGGATCCGCGCATCCGTGTCGAACAGGTGCTGCGTGTCGCGGCAGGCGACGCGCACGAGCAGATCGACCTGGCCGCTCAACCCGTGCGCCTGCACGATCTCGGGGACGTGGGCCAGCTCGGCGGTGATCCGCGGAAGGTCGGCCTGACGGACCATGACGCTGATGAACGCCTCGATCGGGTAGCCCAGGGCCGTCGACGAGATCGCCCGTTCGTAGGACAGGAAGACCCCGGATCGGTCGAGCCGGGCCATGCGAGCCTGCACGGTGTTGCGCGAGAGTCCCAGCCGTTCGGCGAGGGCGACGACCGTGGCTCGCGGGTCTGCCGCGAGGGCGGCCAGCAGCTCGAGATCGACCTGATCGAGGGTGCTCATAGTGCGAAACATTAGCAGGTCAGCGCCGGTTGCGCTTGGCAACATGCTCAACTCGTGCGAGCTTGCTTGAGCTAGGTGCAAGATCGGCGTAACCTCAGCGGTGTCGGCGACGGTGCCGGCGCTCCGCGCCGAGCGGCCTCACGAGGGCTTCTCGCAACGACGAGGGATGACGATGATGCACACCCTGACACCCACAGCCGACCCGGCGACCAACGTCGACGACGTGGCACGCCTGCTGAGCCCGGACGGCGAGCGCATCGCCGACAGCGACCTCGATCCGTGGGTCGCGGACATCGACGCCGACGCGCTGCGCGGCCTTTACCGGGACATGAGCCTCGTGCGCCGCATCGACATCGAGGGCGTCGCGCTGCAGCGTCAAGGCCAGCTCGGTCTGTGGGCTCCCTGCCAGGGGCAGGAAGCCGCTCAGGTCGGCACCGCCCGCGCCTTCCGCCGCGACGACTTCGTCTTCCCGAGCTACCGCGAGATCGGCGTCAATTTCGTCCGCGGCGCGGTGCCCTCGGATTTCGTCCTCGCCTGGCGCGGCGAGGCGCACTCGACGTTCAACCCGTACGACATCAACACCGCGACCCCGCAGATCATCATCGGCGCGCAGGCGCTGCACGCAGTGGGCTACGCGATGGGCATCCAGCGCGACGGCACCGATCAGGTCGCGGCCGCCTACTTCGGCGACGGCGCCACCAGCCAGGGCGACGTGAACGAGGCGATGGTCTTCGCCTCTTCGTTCCGTGCGCCCGTCGTCTTCATGTGCAGCAACAACCAGTGGGCGATCTCCGAGCCGGTCACCGTGCAGGCCAAATTCCCGATCGCCGGTCGCGCGCCCGGCTTCGGCATCCCGAGCATGCGGGTGGACGGCAACGACGTCCTGGCGTGCCTCGCCGCGATGCGCTGGGCCGTCGACCACGCCCGCACCGGCAACGGCCCCGCGTTCATCGAGGCCGTCACGTACCGGATGGGTCCGCACACCACCTCCGACGACCCGACCCGCTACCGCGACAAGGACGAGGTGGAGCGCTGGCGTCGCCGCGACCCGCTCGCTCGGGTCGAGGCGCTGCTGCGCGCGCAGGATGAGTTCTCCGACGACTTCGCCGGCGAGATCGCCGCCGAGGCCGACCGCTGGGGAGCCGATGTCCGCTCCGCATGCCTTTCGGCACGCTCGAAGGACCCCCTCGAGATCTTCGACCACGTCTACGACGAGCCGCACGTCGGCCTCGACACGCAGCGCGCGCAGTTCGCCGCATACCTCGACGGCTTCGCCGAGGAGGCCGCGACGTCGGGCGGTGCGCGATGACGCAGCTCACGATGGCCAAGTCCATCAATGAAGGGCTTCGACGCGCCATGGCGGATGACCCCAAGGTCCTGGTCATGGGGGAGGACATCGGCAAGCTCGGGGGCGTCTTCCGCGTCACCGACGGGCTCCTCGACCAGTTCGGAGCCGCCCGCGTGATCGACACGCCGCTGGCGGAGTCGGGCATCATGGGGACCGCCGTGGGGTTGGCGTTCCGCGGCTACCGCCCGATCGTCGAGATCCAGTTCGACGGCTTCGTGTACCCGGCCTTCGACCAGATCGTGTGCCAGGTGGCCAAGCTGCACTACCGCACCCGCGGCAACGTGAAGATGCCGATCACCATCCGCATCCCCTGGGCCGGAGGAGTCGGGGCGGCGGAGCATCACTCCGAGTCTCCCGAGGCCTACTTCGTGCACACCTCGGGGCTGCGCGTCGTCGCCGTCTCGAACCCGCAGGACGCATACGTCATGCTGCGACAGGCGATCGCGTCGAACGACCCCGTCGTCTACTTCGAGCCGAAGCGGCTGTACCACTCGAAGGGCGACGTCGACCTCGATGTCGACCTCGCCGACGCACCCCCGATGGGGCTCGCCCGCGTCGCGCGGGAGGGCACCGACGTCACGCTGCTCACGTACGGCGCGCAGGTCTCCACCGCGATGGATGCCGCGATCGCGGCGGAGGACGACGGCATCTCGATCGAAGTCATCGACCTGCGATCCATCTCGCCCGTGGATTACCGCACGGTCTCGGCATCCGTTCGCAAAACCGGCCGCGTCGTCGTCACGCACGAGGCCGCGCGCGAAGCGGGCGTCGGAGCAGAGCTGATCGCCAGCGTCACCGAGCAGTGCTTCAACTACCTCGAGGCCGCCCCCGTCCGCGTCACCGGCCACGACATCCCGTACCCGCCGGCGAAGCTCGAGAAGCACCACCTCCCGGATCTCGACCGGATCCTCGATGCCGTTGACCGGGTCCTCGATCGGCCGAACAGCCTCATGGGGGTGGAGCTCTGATGGTGGATTTCCGCCTGCCCGACCTCGGTGAGGGACTGCCCGAGGCCGAACTCGTGCAGTGGCTCGTGGCCGAGGGCGACACGGTCACGTTGAACCAGACCATCGCCGAGGTCGAGACGGCCAAGGCCGTCGTCGAACTGCCCTCGCCGCACGCGGGGACCGTGACCGCACTGCATGCGGCCGCAGGAGACGTCATCGAGGTCGGCTCGGTACTGATCTCCTTCCAGCTCGAAGGAGCAGAACCCGAGCAGCCCGCGCAGGATGTGGCCACGGCCGCCGAGTCGCCTGCGGCCACGGCCGCCGAGTCGCCTGCGCCCGCCGAAGAGAAGGCGCAGCCCAATCTCGTCGGCTACGGCGCGGCACCGCGGAGCTCGGGCCGCCCGCAGCGTCGCGCCCGCGGCGGCGCGCCACGACCCGCGGTGATCGACACTGCGGTGCTCGAAGCCGCTCCGCACGACGTGCTCCACACGCCGGAGCCGGTCGAGGTGGTGCGCGAGCGCCCGCGGTCCACGCCTCCCGTCCGCAAGCTCGCGAAGGAGCTCGGGGTCGACCTGGCCCTCGTCGAGGCGAGCGGCGCGACCGGACTGATCACCCGCACGGATGTCGAGACCTACGCTGCCCGCATCGACTCGCGCGACCAGGCCGCTCCTGCCGTCGCGCCCGCGGTCACCGCACCGAACGGGGGCGAGCGCACCACCCGCATCCCGATCCGGGGGGTTCGCAAGCACACGGCCGACGCGATGGTGCGCAGCGCCTTCACCGCGCCCCATGTCACGACCTTCCACACCGTGGACGTCACGGCGACCAGCGAGCTGATCGCATCGTTGCGCGACGATCGCGCCCTCCAGGGCCATCGCATCGGGGTGATGGCCGTCGCCGCGAAGGCCGTGTGCCTCGCACTCCTGCGGCATCCGACCCTCAACTCCCGCTGGGACGGCGAGAACGCCGAGATCGTGCAGTACCACTACGTGAATCTCGGCATCGCCGCAGCCACCCAGCGCGGGCTCGTGGTCCCCAACATCCGCGACGCCGAGAAGCTGACGCTGGTCGAGCTCGCGGACGCGATCGGCGGCCTCGCCGAGGTCGCCAGGGCCGGCAAGACGGCACCCGGCGACATGAGCGGCGGCACGTTCTCGATCACCAACGTCGGCGTGTTCGGCGTGGATGCGGGAACCCCGATCCTCAATCCCGGAGAGGCGGGCATCCTCGCGCTCGGCGCCGTGCGTCGTCAGCCCTGGGAGCATCGCGGCGAGATCGCCCTGCGCGACGTCATGACGCTGAGTCTGTCGTTCGATCACCGCCTGGTGGACGGTGAGCAGGGAGCGCGCTTCCTGCGGGAGGTCGCGGACATCCTGCACGAGCCAGGCCGCGCGATGCTGCTGCGCTGAACGCGTCCCGGGTCGGCGTCGTCAGCCGTCGGCCCGTGCCTGCGGCATCCCGCGTCAGGCCGTCAGCGCTGACTGGGCCATCGACTCCAGGATGCCGCGCACCGTGCTGTCGGCGGGGGACGCCCGCAGCGCGCGCATGCTGTGCGGGGTCGAGTTGATGAGGCCGAAGCACGCATGCGCGCGCACCCGCAGGTCGGCCTCCGAGCGAGCCGGATGGATGTCGGACAGCACCCCCATCCACAGCTCGACATACTCGCGCTGCAGCCGGCGCACCGTGTGCCGGTCGTCGTCACTCAGGCTCGCCAGATCACGGTCCTGCACGCGGATGACGTCGGCGTCGGTCAGGGCGAAGTCGACGTGGAAGCGGATCAGGCCGTCGAGGCGGTCACGCGGAGACTCGTGCGCGGCGATGACCTCCTGCCCCCCGCTGTACAGCCGTTCGCTCACGCGCACGAGGATGGCTCCGAGCAGGGCCTGCTTGTTCGCGAAATGGCGGTAGACAGCCGGACCGCTCACGCCGACTGCAGCACCGAGCTCTTCGAGGCTGACCCCGCTGAATCCGCGCTCGGCGAAGAGCCGCGCGGCCTCGGAGAGGAAAGCGGCCTGCCGGTCGGCCTTGGCGCGATCGCGCTCGGTGACCCCGCTTGTCATTTCAGTTAATCCTCGCTAACCTAGAAAGTCAGTTAGTGAACCCTAACCACAGCGATCGCAGCGGGACAACCGACGTGATCCGATCGTGACGTCGACGGAGATGACATGACGCCAGCCGGCTCCGCACTGCAGACCGCGGTCGCGCACGACGAAGCGTTCGAGCAGACCCGCGATGCGCAGGCCGCCCTCGCCGGACGGCTGCGCGAGCGGCTCGCCGAAGCAGCCGTCGGCGGACCTCAGACATCCCGGGAGCGCCACGAGTCCCGCGGCAAGCTGCTGCCGCGCGACCGCATCGGCCGACTTCTGGACGAGGGCAGCCCCTTCGTCGAGATCGCACCGCTGGCCGCAGAGGGCATGTACGGGGGAGAGGCACCCGGAGCCGGAGTCATCGCGGGCATCGGACTCGTGCACGGCCGCCACGTGATGGTCGTGTGCAACGATGCGACGGTCAAGGGGGGAACCTACTACCCGCTCACCGTGAAGAAGCACCTGCGGGCGCAGGAGATCGCGCTCGAGAATCGACTGCCGTGCGTGTATCTCGTCGACTCGGGCGGTGCGTTCCTGCCGATGCAGGATGACGTGTTCCCCGACCGCGATCACTTCGGCCGGATCTTCTTCAACCAGGCGCGCATGTCGGCGGAGGGCATCCCGCAGATCGCCGCGGTCCTCGGGTCGTGCACTGCGGGCGGCGCCTACGTGCCGGCCATGAGCGACGAGACCGTGATCGTGCGCAACCAGGGCACGATCTTCCTGGGCGGCCCGCCGCTCGTGAAGGCGGCGATCGGCGAGATCGTCACCGCCGAGGAGCTCGGCGGCGGAGAGCTGCACGCCACCCGGTCGGGTGTCGTCGACCACCTCGCCGAGGACGACGAGCACGCCCTCGAGATCGTCCGCGACATCATCGCGACCCTGCCCCCTCCGCTCGCGCCGGCGTGGGACGTCATCGAATCGGTCGCACCGGCGGTCGCACCCGCCGACCTCTACGGCGTGGTCCCGGTCGACGTCAACCAGCCGTACGACGTGCGCGAGGTGATCGCACGCCTCGTCGACGGCAGCGTGTTCCACGAGTTCAAGCACGGGTACGGCGGGACCCTCGTGACCGGCTTCGCGCGCATGCACGGACACCCCGTCGGCATCCTGGCGAACAACGGCGTGCTGTTCTCGGAGTCGGCTCAAAAAGGCGCGCACTTCATCGAACTCTGCGATCAGCGCGGCATCCCGCTGCTGTTCCTGCAGAACATCTCCGGCTTCATGGTCGGTCGGGATGCCGAGGCCGGCGGCATCGCGAAGGACGGGGCCAAGATGGTCACCGCGGTCGCCACGACGCGCGTGCCGAAGCTCACGGTCGTGATCGGCGGATCCTTCGGCGCGGGCAACTACTCCATGTGCGGTCGTGCGTACTCGCCGCGGTTCCTCTGGACCTGGCCCGCGAGCCGCATCTCGGTGATGGGCGGACCGCAGGCGGCGTCGGTGCTCTCGACCGTGAAGCGCGATCAGCTCGAAGCTAGGGGGCAGGAGTGGTCGAGCGAGGACCAGGCCGGCTTCGAGGCGCCGATCCGCTCCCAGTACGAAGCGCAGGGCAACCCCTACTACGCGACCGCGCGCCTGTGGGACGACGGCATCGTCGACCCCGCCGACACCCGCGACCTGCTCGGCCTGGCGCTGGACGTCGTCTCGCGCGCGCCGCTGCCCGAACCGCGCTTCGGCGTCTTCCGGATGTGAGGGACATGCAGACACCGGTCCTCGAGCAGTCCCCGCGAGTCGAGATGTTCGACACGGTCCTGGTCGCCAACCGCGGCGAGATCGCGCGCCGCGTCATCCGCACCCTCCGCCGGCTCGGCATCCGCTCGATCGCGGTCTACAGCGACGCGGATGCGGACGCCCCGCACGTCCGCGAGGCGGATGCGGCGTACCGGATCGGACCCGCCGCGGCGGCGAAGTCGTATCTGGACGGAGCGGCCATCCTCGCCGCGGCGCGCGCGTCGGGAGCACAGGCCGTTCATCCCGGCTACGGATTCCTGTCCGAGAACGCCGAATTCGCCGCCGCCTGCGCCACCGCCGGCGTCGTGTTCATCGGACCGGGCGAGCGCGCCCTCGATGTGATGGGCGACAAGATCCGCGCCAAGGCGCACGTGGCGGGCAGCGGTGTACCGGTCGTGCCCGGCATCGACGCCACCGGGCTTTCCGACGAGGCGATCGCCGAGGCTGCGGCCTCCGTCGGCTACCCGCTGCTCATCAAGCCCTCCGCGGGCGGCGGTGGCAAGGGGATGCAGGTGGTCCGAGCCGCTGCGGACCTGAACGAGGCGCTTGCGACCGCACGGCGAGTCGCATCCGCCGCGTTCGGGAACGACACGCTCCTGCTCGAGCGGCTCATCGACCGGCCGCGGCATATCGAGGTGCAGGTCATGGCGGATGCGCACGGCGCCGTGCTCCACCTCGGCGAGCGCGAGTGCACCCTGCAGCGCCGTCACCAGAAGGTGATCGAAGAAGCCCCGTCGCCGGTCATCGACGCCGGCACCCGAGACCGGCTCGGCGCCGCGGCCTGCGCGGCGGCCGCCAGTGTGGACTACCGGGGTGCGGGCACCGTGGAGTTCCTGGTCGCCGCAGATCGCCCCGACGAGTTCTTCTTCATCGAGATGAACACGCGCCTGCAGGTCGAGCATCCGGTCACCGAGCTGGTGACCGGCCTCGACCTCGTCGAGCTGCAGCTGCGGATCGCCGCGGGCGAGCCGCTCGGCATCGCCCAGGAGGCTGTGGTGCTGACCGGTCACGCGATCGAGGCTCGCGTGTACGCGGAGTCGCCGGCGCGCGGCTTCCTCCCGGCGAGCGGCACCGTACTGGAGTGGATGCCGGCGCCCACTGCCCGCACGGATTCGGCGGTCGAGTCCGGCAGCGAGGTCACCTCGGACTACGACCCCATGATCGCGAAGGTCATCGCATACGGTGACGACCGCGCGTCCGCTCTTGCGACGCTCGACGAAGCGCTGGCTCGCACGGCCCTCCTCGGTGTCGACACCAACATCGGGTTCCTCCGCGCGCTGCTCGCCGACGACGCCGTCCGCGCCGGGGACCTCGACACCGGCCTGATCGATCGGCTGCCGGCGTTCGTCGATCCCGAGCCGAGCCGAGCGGCGCTCGAGGCCGCGGCATCCGTCGTCCTGCGCAATGATGCGCCGGCGTCGTCGCGATCATCGCCGCTGTGGCAGTCGGGCTCCGGGTGGCGCGCGGGCGGGCCTGCCGTGCCCGTCCCGGTGCTGTTGCAGAGCGACGACGGCACCGTCCACGCGGTCGCCTCGGAAGGTGGCGCGACGGGTCGCCTCAGCAGCGCGGACGCGGCACCAGCTGACACCGCGGTCGTTCGGCAGGATGCCGACGGCGCACTCTGGGTGCACGCCGACGGGGCCGCGTCCCGGCTTCGACACCTCACCCGACGCGAAGCGCTCGACAGGCGCCTCGCTGAGGCGGGCGGTCCCGCCGCCGCGGCCCATCCCGAGCTGCGGGCGCCGATGCCCGGTGCCGTCGTCGCCGTGCACGTCGCCGACGGCGCACGGGTTCGGGCGGGCGAGCGCGTCGTGACGATCGAGGCGATGAAGATGGAGCACCCGGTCACCGCCCCGCACGACGGCACAGCGGTGATCGGAGTCACCGTCGGCGATCAGGTGCACCGCGACCAGATCCTCGCGCGGGTGACCGCGGACCCGATCGAGACAGGACAGTAAGGAAGAACCATGAACTACGACCTGACCGAGGACGAGCAGGAGCTCGCGGCGCTGGTGCGGCAATTCGCCGACGAAGTCGTCGCGCCGCGCTCCTACGAGGCGGACCGCACCCACACCCTGCCGCTGGATGTCGTCGCCCAGATGGGCGAGCTGGGTCTGTTCGGGCTGCCGTTCCCCGAAGAGTTCGGAGGTCAGGGCGGCGACTACTTCGCCCTGTGCCTCGCGATCGAGGCGCTCGGGCGCGTCGATCAGTCGCTCGCGATCACCCTGGAAGCGGGCGTCAGCCTCGGGGCGATGCCGGTCTTCCGCTTCGGCAGCGACGCGCAGAAGGCCGAGCTCCTTCCCGGCCTGCTCGCGGGCCGCGAGCTCGCCGGCTTCGGGCTCACCGAGCCGGAGGCGGGGTCGGATGCCGGTGCCACACGTACCACGGCGCGGCTCGACGGCGGCGAGTGGGTGCTCAACGGAGCGAAGCAGTTCATCACCAACTCCGGCACCGACATCACGCGTTTCGTGACGGTGACCGCCGTCACGGGCGACAACGGGGGTCGCAAGGAGATCTCGACGATCATCGTCCCCAGCGGCACGCCCGGCTTCACGGTGGAACCGGCCTACGACAAGGTGGGCTGGCACGCGTCCGACACCCACCCCCTCACGTTCCAGGACGCCCGTGTGCCGGAGGGCAATCTCCTCGGCGAACGCGGCCGCGGTTTCGCGAACTTCCTGCACATCCTCGACGAGGGGCGCATCGCGATCGCGGCGCTGTCGACCGGCGCCGCCGAAGGGTGCCTGGAGGCGGCCGTCGACTATGCCAAGAAGCGCACCGTCTTCGGCGAGCAGCTGTCCACCCGCCAGAGCATCCAGTTCATGCTCGCTCGGATGCAGCTGCGCGTGCACAACGCGCGACTCGCGTGGCACCATGCCGCGCGGCTGCGCGACGCCGGCAAGCCGTTCAAGGTGGAGGCCGCCATCGCGAAGCTGACCGCCAGCGACGCCGCGATGGACAACGCGCGTGACGCGACGCAGATCTTCGGCGGCAACGGCTTCATGAACGAGTACCCGGTGGCGCGTCACTATCGCGATTCGAAGATCCTCGAGATCGGGGAGGGCACATCCGAGGTGCAGCTGCTGGTCATCTCGCGGGCGCTCGGACTCGGGTAGCGTGAGCGCCGTGGGCGATACGGATGCCGGAGCCGCGGGTCGGGAGATCGTGCAGCGCGGCCTGTACTTCGAGGAGTGCGAGGTCGGCGCCCGATACCTGCACCGCCCCGGTCGCACAGTCACCGAAGCCGACAACGTCTTGTTCTCGTCACTGACCATGAACACGCAGGCGCTGCACCTGGACGCCGCCTACTCGGCGACCCAGCCGTTCGGGCAGCGGCTCATGAACTCCATGTGGACCCTTGCGACGATGGTGGGAGCATCCGTGACCCAGATCACGCAGGGCACGCTCGTGGCGCAGCTCGGCCTGAACGACATCTCCTTCCCGGCGCCGCTGTTCCACGGCGACACGCTCTACACTGAGACCGAAATCCTCGACGCCCGGCGCTCGGCCTCCCGCCCGGGACAGGGGATCGTCACGATGCGCCACATCGGACGCAACCAGGACGGGGTCGTGGTGGCCACGGCGACGCGCGTGGCACTGTTGTGGTGCAAGGATTCCGGTCCCGCCGCGAACGGCGCGGTGCAGTCATGAGCATCATCGATCACGGTCCCGCGCTGCTGTTCTGTCCGGCCGATCGGCCGGAGCGCTTCGGAAAAGCCCTTGAGAGAGCGGATGCCGTCATCCTCGACCTGGAGGACGCCGTCGCGCCGGCCGCCAAAACGGCCGCGCGCGGCGCGCTCATCGAGTCCGAGCTGGACGCCGACCGGGTGATCGTGCGGGTCAATCCGCCCGGCACCGACGAGTTCGCGGCCGACCTCGCCACGCTGTCGCAGACGGACTACCGCACGATCATGGTCGCGAAGGCCGAAAGTGCGAAGCAGCTCCGGGGCATCGATCGGCGGTTCTCGCTCATCGCTCTCTGCGAGACCGCACGCGGGGTGGCGGCCGCCGAGAAGTTCGCCGCCCTCGACCAGGTGGTCGCGCTCATGTGGGGCGCCGAAGACCTCGTGGCGAGCCTCGGCGGCACGTCGAGCCGCAAACCCAACGGCCGCTACCGCGACGTGGCGAGGGTCGCCCGCGCGCGCGTGCTCCTGGCCGCCGGAGCCCGCGGCAAGGCCGCCATCGATGCCGTGCACCTGGACATCTCCGACACCAAGCGCCTCGCGATCGAGGCCGCGGACGCTGCTGCGTCCGGTTTCGCGGCGACCGCGTGCATCCACCCGAGCCAGGTCGAGACCATCCGCGCCGCCTACCGACCGGAGACTGCCGCAGTGGCGTGGGCGCGCGCGGTTCTGATTGCGGCTGAGACCGAGCGGGGCGTCTTCACCTACGACGGCCGGATGGTCGACGAGCCGGTTCTCCGCCACGCGCGTGCCACCCTGCGCCGGGCGAGGTCGTGACCCCGAACACGCCCCGGGAGCGGGGCCGATGAGCGACGACTCCGACCTGACGCCTGCGATCGGCAAGGTCGCTCGGCGCGAACTCGCCGTCCACGGCATCCGTCGCTACGACGAGCTCGCCGGGCGCAGCCGCGACGAACTGCTCGCCGTCCACGGCGTCGGGCCGAAGGCGATCCGCATCCTTGCCGAGGAGCTCGCGGCGCGCGGTCAGTCGTTCTCGGACTGAGCGGCCGCGCTACGGGCGACGACGGCGTCGGCGACCTCGGCGATCAGGTCGTAGGGGATCGGCTTGCTGTGGGGGAAGACGACCGAGTCCTTCTCCGCGCGGTAGAGCGCGATCTCGCTCTCGAGCGGCTGGTCCAATGTCGGCACCGGATACAGACCGATGTGCTTCTTCCATCCGGCGAAATGCAGCGCGTACCGACCGCCGAGCATCACCGCGGCGATGCCGTAGCGGATCTTCTCCTCGGGCAAGGGGTTCGCGGTATTCGTGCCAGATCCCGTGCCTGCCGACGCGCGCACGACCGCCGCGACGATGATCTGCCGGATGCGCTGCAGCCGGTCGGCGACCTCCGGTGGGAACCCGCCGATGTACTCGTCGACCGTCGCCGCAGCCGCCATGCCGCCGAGCCTAGGCGGTCGCTCCGGCGTAGGAGAGCAGGCGAAGCCGCTCGCGTTCGAACAGCATCGTGTGCGCCGAGCCGTTCGCGAGACGCTGACCCGTGAGAGGCAGCTCCCCGGCGGTCGCGTGCCGGATCAGCTCGCGGATGAGCGCGCCGTGGGTGACGACCACGACGGATGCCGCCGCCGGCGCGGTCGGCCGGCGCGCGTCACGCACGACCGCTGCCAGGGCGCGCAGGCCACGTTCCCGCAGATGCGGCCACAGCTCGGCTCCGGGCACTTCGGCCGTGTGCCAGTCGCCCCACCGGCGGAGGAACTCGTCCGCGTCCAGACCCTCGGCTTGGCCGTAAGCGCGCTCGCGCAGATCCGGGTACACGCGGGGGGCGGGCAGACCCAGCTCCGCGGCGATGATCTCGGCCGTCTCACGAGCGCGCAACAGGTCGCTCGAGACGACCGAGGGGGCGACGGCAGTCGAGGAGAGGTCGAGCTGCGCACGCAGCGCGGCTGCGGCGTCCCGAGCCTGGGCACGGCCGGTGTCGTTGAGCGGGATGTCCGTGGATCCCTGGATGCGCCGGTCTCGATTCCAGTCGGTCTCGCCGTGGCGGATGAGGGTCAGCAGTGTCACCCGTCGAGCCTAGGCGTCTCGGGAGCGACTGCGGCGCTACCCGGGCGCGGGGAGAGCCTCCGCGAACGCCTGCAGCACATCGCTCGTGCCCGCATCCACCTTGACCGTCGCCCGCGCGTCGGCGCGGGTCTCGCCGCGGTTGACGATCACGATCGGCAGTCGCCGCCGTCGTGCGCGCTCGAGAAGGCGGATGCCGGAGTTGACCACGAGCGAGGACCCCGCGATCACGAGTGCGTCGCTCGCGCGCACGAGCTGCTCGGCCTCCCGGAACTTCTCGGCGGGGATGAACTCGCCGAAGAAGACCACGTCGGGCTTGAGCATCCCGTCGCAGACGGTGCACGAGGGGATGCGGAATCCGGTCGTGCTCTCGGGCAGGACATCGCCGTCCGGGCCGAGCGGAACGTTCTCGGGCAGCTGGATCCAGGGGTTGTCCAGCTCGACCCGCTGAGCGAGGTCACGACGGTCGAAGACCTGACCGCAGTGGGTGCAGAAGACACGGCGCATGGTGCCGTGCAGTTCGACGACGCGTCGACTGCCGGCACGCACATGCAGACCGTCGACGTTCTGGGTGATCACACCCGAGGCGACGCCGCGCGCTTCCAGCTGCGCGAGGGCGAGATGACCCGGGTTCGGCTCGGCCGCCGCGAACGCACGCCAGCCGAGGTGGCTTCCGACCCAGTAGCGCCTGCGCGCATCCTCGTTCGCGAGGAACTGCTCCACGGTCATGGGGGTGCGCACTGGCGCCCCGCGCCCGCGATAGTCGGGGATCCCGGAGTCGGTCGAGACGCCGGCGCCGGTGAGGATCGCGAGTCTGCGGCCCGCGAGGACGCTGAGGGCCTCGGCGATCGCCTGCGCCGTGGCGGCATCCTGCTCGGCCACCGTGGTCACGCGATCACCTCCTCGAGCTGGGTCCCGTGCTCAGAGTGTAGGCGTCAAGGTTTTCCGGAATGTTACGGACGGCTTCCCTGCCAGAGTGGGCTCAGGCGGTCGGGCGGCTGCGCGGGTCTGGAGAGGGGAGTGGCCGTGAACGTGATCGAGATCGTCGACGCCGACGACCCGAGGCTGGCGGACTACCGGGATCTGACGGATGTCGCGCTCCGCCGCGTGCTGGAGCCGGGCGGCGGCCTGTACATCGCGGAGTCGGCGAAGGTCATCGAGCGCGCCTTACGGGCGGGGCACCATCCACGATCGGTGCTGGTCCAGCAGAAGTGGCTGCCGGATGTCGCGGTGCTCCTGGGCGATGACTCCGCCACGCCCGTCTACGTCGTCGCCCCCAAGGTGGCCGAGTCCCTGACGGGATACGCCGTTCACCGCGGCGCGCTGGCGGCGATGCACCGCCCTCCTCCGGCGTCCGTCGCCGATGTCGTCGCGGGGGCGCGGACCGTGGTCGTGCTGGAGGACATCGTCGACCACACCAACGTCGGTGCGGCGTTCCGAAGCGCCGCGGCGCTCGGCGCGGATGCCGTTCTCATCTCGCCGCGCTGCGCCGATCCGCTCTACCGCCGCAGCGTGCGCGTGAGCATGGGCACCGTATTCCAAGTGCCGTGGACACGCCTCCCCGAGTGGCCCGAGGCGCGCAGCATCCTGAGCGGGCTGGGCTTCCACCTCGCCGCACTCGCACTCAGCGAGGACGCGGTTTCCGTCGATGAATTCGCGATCGACCGCCCGGAGCGCGTCGCGCTGCTGATGGGGTCGGAGGGGGACGGACTCAGTCGCCGGGCACTGCAGGCGGCCGACACGGTCGTCACGATCCCGATGGCGGGCGGGGTCGATTCGCTCAACGTGGCGGCGGCGACCGCTGTGGCGATCTGGGCGCTGCGCGGCAGCTAGACCTGCTCTGCCGGCCCGGCGGACGGGTCATTCGCCGGTGCGAGACTGCGGATGGGAAGCGGGTCGGGACGCTTCGCGGTGATCTCGTCGCCCGAGGACCGATGCCGCACGCGACGCAGGACCCACGGCACGAAGTGCGTGCGGGCCCAGACGAAGTCCTCGGTGCGCGCGGCGCGCCACGTCCTGACCGGAAGCGGGTCGGGTTGCATCGGCCGCAGGTCGTTGGGAACGTTCAGCGCGCGCAGCACCATCCGCGCGACTTCGTGATGCCCGAGCGAGTTGTAGTGGAGGCGGTCCGCATCGAAGAACCGGGAATCCTGGACCTCCTTCAGGCCCCACTGGTCGGCGACGATGCAGTCGTACTTCTCGGCGATGGCGCGGATGTTCTCGTTGTAGATCGCCACCTTGCCGCGGAACGGCCGGAACACGGGCGTGAAGTCGGTGTCGATGCCCGTGAACACGACGATGGTCGCTCCGTCTCGACTGAGTCGCACCACGGCGTCCTCGAACTGCGTCGCGATCTGGTCGGGATCCGTTCCCGGGCGGATGACGTCGTTGCCGCCCGCGGAGAATGTGATGAGGTCGGGCTTGAGGGCGAGCGCGGGCTCGACTTGGTCCGCGACGATCTGCGCGATGAGCTTGCCGCGCACCGCCAGGTTCGCATAGGCGAAGTCGTCGACCTGCTGTGAAAGCACCTCCGCGACGCGGTCCGCCCAGCCGCGATGACCTCCGGGTGATCCCGGCTCGGGGTCGCCGATCCCCTCCGTGAACGAATCGCCCAGGGCGACGTAGCGCCGCCACGGGTGAGCGCCGAGATTGGTTCTGTCGGCGGGTGTCTGATCGTCGCTGGTGGGCATCGGCATCCTCGGTTCGTGACCGCTAGAAGGCTATCGCGCCGCTGCGACGTTGACCTGCCCGGATTGTCCGCCCGCTCGTCTAGGGTGGTCAGTCGTTGTGCATACGGTCGGAAGTGCGGGGGAGTGGTCGGTGGAGGAGGACGCTCGCACGCAGGCTTTCCCTGCTGCCGACAGCGGGTTCCGCACCGAGGACGTTCACAGCGGCAGCTTCGCCGCAGTGCCTTCTCGGATCGGCGGCGGGGCCGCAGATCACCTGTCCCCGGCCTTTCCGCAACGCGCCCCGTGGGGTACCGCCGAGCGACTTCGGGCGTGGCAGGCGGAGGCTCTGGACCGCTACTTCAGCCTCCAGGGTCCTGACGGCGTCGGCTCTGGGCCGCGCGACTTCCTCGCTGCGGCGACCCCCGGTGCCGGCAAGACCACGTTCGCCCTCCGCCTCGCGAGTGAACTCCTGCGTCGCCGCGTGGTCGATCGGATCGTCGTCGTCGCGCCGACAGAGCATCTGAAGTCGCAATGGGCGGATGCCGCGGCCCGCGTGTCGATCCGCCTGGATCCGGCGTTCAGCAACCGTCATGCCGCGCCCTCGCGGCAGTACCACGGCGTGGCGGTCACGTACGCGCAGGTGGCGGTGAAGGCCTCTGTCCATCAGCGACTGGTGATGGACTCGCGCACCCTCGTGATCCTCGACGAGGTGCACCACGGCGGCGACGCGCTGAGCTGGGGCGACGCCCTTCGCGAGGCGTACGGCCGCGCGACCCGGCGCCTCCTGCTGTCGGGCACACCGTTCCGCAGCGACACGGCGCCGATTCCGTTCGTCGAGTACCACCCGGACGAGCACGGCATCCGCCTGTCGCGCACCGACTACAGCTACGGCTACGGGCGCGCCCTCGCCGACGGCGTCGTCCGTCCCGTGATCTTCCTCGTCTACGCCGGGCAGATGCGCTGGCGAACGCGTACCGGCGACGAGATGCAGGCCCAGCTCGGACAGGACAACACGAAGGACATCACCGCGCAGGCGTGGCGGACAGCGCTCGATCCGGAGGGGGAGTGGATTCCGGCGGTGCTCCGTTCGGCTGATCGCCGGCTCACCGAGGTGCGATCGCAGGTCCCTGATGCCGGGGGTCTGGTGATCGCGACCGATCAGACGGCCGCGCGTGCCTATGCCGCCATCCTGCGGGACCTCACGGGCGAGCTGCCCACCGTCGTGCTGTCGGACGAGGCGGAGGCGTCGTCGCGGATCGAGTCCTTCGCGCGGGGGACCACTCGGTGGATGGTCGCCGTGCGGATGGTGTCGGAGGGCGTCGACGTCCCGCGCCTGGCGGTGGGCGTCTACGCGACCTCGGCGTCGACCCCGCTGTTCTTCGCCCAGGCTGTCGGCCGTTTCGTGCGCGCCCGACGCCGCGGCGAGACCGCCAGCGTGTTCCTCCCGCACGTTCCGCAGCTGCTCGCGCTGGCTCACGAGCTGGAGCGACAGCGCGACCACGCGCTCGACCGGGACAGTACGGGCGAAGACGAGTGGGCGCTCGATGAGGACGCGATGGATGCCGCAGAGCGGGAGGAATCGGCATCCGATGCCCTGACGTACGAGTTCACCTACCAGGCGCTCGGCTCGCTCGCGCATTTCGACCGGGTGCTTTACGACGGCAAGGAGTTCGGTGAGCTGGCGGTGCCGGGGACCCCGGAGGAGGAGGAGTTCCTGGGTCTGCCCGGCCTGCTGGAACCCGAGCACGTGCACGAGCTGCTGCAGCAGCGGCAGGCGCGGCAGAGCCGTCATCGCAAGGCCCGTGAATCTCGCGAAGGAGCGAGCGAGACGCCCGCTCCGCCCCAGGCGCTGCATCGCACCCTGAAGGAGCAGCGGCAGCTGCTCAACAGCCTCGTCGGTCTCTACGCGCGGCAGACCGGCGATCCGCACGGAATGGTCCACGCCGAGCTGCGGCGGGTCTGCGGCGGCCCGGCGGTGTCGCACGCCACGGTGGCTCAGCTGCAGGCGCGCATCGACGTGCTGCGCTCGCGGGTGCGGTCCTAGCCGCGTCCGGGTGGGCGAGCGCGTTCGGAGGCCCGAAATGCTGGCAATCCCTTTCCCGAGCCGCGCGTTCGCCGCGGCTCTGGCTAGCGTTGGAAGGTCCCCGCACCGCCGCCCCGGAGGCTTCATTGAGCGTGCCCGCACAGCCCACGAGTCGTGACCGTCGACGCTGGGCCCAGTATCTGGTCGATGAGCGCGCCGAAGCGCAGGTCTATCGCGACCTCGCAGCACGGCGCGACGGCGAGGAGCGCGAGATCCTTGTGGCGCTCGCGGACGCGGAGGGCCGTCACGAGGCACACTGGCTGCGACTGCTCGGGGGAGAGCCCGCGCGCCTGCCCCGTCCGGATCCTCGGACGGTCCTGCTCGGCTGGATGGCGAAGCGATTCGGGTCGATCTTCGTGCTCGCCCTCGCGCAGAACGCCGAGGGCCGCTCGCCCTACGAGACCGAGCCCTTCGCCACGCCGACCATGGCGGCCGACGAGAAGATCCATCACGAGGTCGTACGCGGTCTCGCGGCGCGCGGACGCCGCCGCCTGTCGGGCACGTTCCGTGCCGCCGTCTTCGGCGCCAACGACGGACTGGTCTCCAACCTCGCGCTGATCATGGGCATCGGTGCCACCGGTGCCGCGCCGCAGTTCGTGCTGTTCAGTGGAATCGCCGGTCTGCTGGCCGGCGCTCTGTCGATGGGTGCCGGCGAGTTCGTGTCGGTGCGTTCGCAGCGCGAGCTCCTCGATGCGACCGAGCCGAACGACTACGCCGACGAGGCGCTTCCCGATTTGGACCTCGACGCCAACGAGCTGGCCCTCGTCTATCGCACGCGGGGGATGCCGTTGCCGGAAGCTCTGGAGCGGGCTCGACGCGTGGTCAGCGCCGCGCAGGACGGCTCGCCCCTCACGCGCGGGTCGCTGGATGCCCCGGCAGACCACGAGGTGGTCGGTGGGGCGTGGAGCGCCGCGGTGTCGAGCTTCCTGTTCTTCGCCTCGGGCGCGATCATCCCCGTCCTGCCGTGGATGTTCGGTCTCTCCGGGCTTGCCGCGGTGATCACGGCGCTGGTGCTCGTCGGCATCGCGCTGATGGCCACGGGCGCAATGGTGGGGCTCCTTTCGGGCGGTCCGCCGCTGCGCCGCGCGCTGCGACAGCTGCTCATCGGCTACGGCGCCGCAGCGGTCACCTACGGGCTGGGATGGGTGTTCGGAGTGTCCCTGGGCTGACCGCCGGCGTTTCTGGCTGGGCGTGCGAACGTGATAATGTCGATCTTCGGTTGGCGACAACCGCACCCATGCGCGGGTGGCGGAATAGGTAGACGCGCTAGCTTGAGGTGCTAGTGCCCTTTAACGGGCGTGGGGGTTCAAGTCCCCCCTCGCGCACAGAATGACGAAGGCCCCCCCTTTCCGGGGGCCTTCGTCATTTCTGCAGACTGTCGGTGACGGGGGGACGCCCACGTCGGACCGTTCGGGTGGAAGACGCGGGGCGAAGGTGTGAGCGCGCCTTGCGCAATACCTGTCCCCCGAAGAGGGGACAGACAAGACGTGACCTGTTGGATATCGTTCGTATCGATTGACCTCGCCCATTTCGCAGGCGCCACCCGAATTCGGGTTTCGTGCGTGGCCAGCCTCACCGGACGGGAAGAGAGACCCCGGGACCCCAGATCCCGGGGTCTCTAATCATTTCCGTCGCGAATCGCGGCGTTGCGCCCATGCTGCACGCAGGGGACACTCCCAGCAGCCGCTGATGTTGCGGCCGGGTGTCCCGCTATGGTCGAGATAGCCCGAGCCCGAACTCGCGCAGATGCCGTCTGCCCCGGCGGTTCCATGCAAGGAACGGCGAGGGTCAGGCGCCGTCGGAGACCACCCTCCATCCCCCTGGAGGTTGGTCCGACGGCGCCGTCCGCGCGGCATCCGTCGGCCTGCTGCGAGATCGTGACTTCTGCTCGTAACCAGCTCGTTTCAGAGCGGCCGATCGGCGCAGGTAGGTTAGTCCGCATGTCTACGACCGGCTCCGGCCTGCCCGAAGTGGTCCGGGTGGCACGTGATCTGATCCGGTTCGACACCTCCAACTGGGGCGGCGGCAAAGCCCGGGGGGAGCGTGAGGCAGCCGAGTACGTGGGCGCGTATCTCGAGTCTCTGGGACTGGTGCCCGAATACTACGAGCCGGTCCCGCGGCGCACGAACGTCATGGCGCGCGTGCGCGGTCGCAATCCCGACAAGCCCGCGCTCGTGCTCCACGGGCACCTGGACGTCGTGCCGGCGATCGCCGAAGACTGGTCGGTCGATCCGTTCGCGGGCGAGATACGCGACGGGATGCTGTGGGGCCGCGGATCGGTCGACATGAAGGACATGGACGCCATGATCCTCACCTCGGTCGGCGAGATACTGCGCAACGGCGAGCAGCCCGAGCGCGACCTCATCCTGGTCTTCTTCGCCGACGAGGAGAACGGCGGGATCGAGGGCTCTCACCTCGTCGTCACCGAGCACCCGGAATGGTTCGAGGGAGCCAACGAGGCCATCAGCGAGGTGGGCGGCTATTCGATCGCCGTCGGCGACCGACGGGCATACCTGCTGCAGGTGGGGGAGAAGGCGCTCATCTGGATCCGCCTGCGAGCCCGGGGTCGCGCCGGTCACGGCAGCCGGGTCCACCCCGAGAACGCCGTCACGCGGCTGGCCGAGGCGGTGGCGGCGCTCGGCCGGACCGAGTGGCCTGTGCGAATGACCTCGACGTCGGCAACGATGCTCAAGGGTCTGCGCGACCTTGCGGGCTCCGCTGAGAGCGACCCCGACACGCTGGCCCTGTCGACGGGACCTGCCGCAGGATTCATCAAGTCCACGCTGCGCACCACGACGAACCCCACCGCCCTCACCGCCGGCTACAAGCACAACGTCATCCCCGACGTCGCCGAGGCGCTGATCGACGTCCGTACGCTCCCGGGCGCCGAGGAGGAGACGCTCGTCGAGATCCGGCGGATCGTCGGCGACGACGTCGAGATCGAGATCGTCGTACGCGACATCGGCCTCGAGTTGCCTTTCGACGGGGAGCTCGTGGACGCCATGGTGGCGGCGCTCGGCCGGGCGGACCCCGGTGTGCCCGTCATCCCGTATCTGATGGGCGGAGGCACCGACAACAAGGCGCTCGCCCTGGTGGGCATCGCGGGCTACGGCTTCGCACCTCTGCGCCTTCCTGCAGACCTGGATTTCACGGGGATGTTCCACGGCGTCGATGAGCGCGTGCCGCTCGATGCCCTGGTGTTCGGGCAGCGCGTGCTGACCGATCTGCTCCGCACCTACTGACCGACCTGCTCTTCCGTTCTGACCTGCCCCCAAACCACGCTCGATCCTCGAGCACGAAAGGCGCCCATGCTTGTGGAGGCGATCATCCTCGGCCTGGTCCAGGGACTGACCGAGTTCCTGCCGATCTCGTCCAGTGCCCACCTGCGCATCCTCGGCGAGTTCCTGCCGGGCGCGCAGGACCCGGGCGCGGCGTTCACCGCGATCACGCAGATCGGGACGGAGGCTGCCGTCGTCCTGTTCTTCTGGCGCGATATCGTCCGCATCATCACGCGGTGGTTCCAAGCTCTCGGCGGCCGTATTCCGCGCAACGACCCGGATGCGCGCATGGGCTGGCTGATCATCGTCGGAAGCATCCCGATCGTGGTGCTCGGGCTGCTGTTCCAGGATCAGATCGAAACCACCTTCCGCTCGCTGTGGCTGATCGCGGGCATGCTCATCTTCTTCGGCGTGCTGCTCGGGATCGCCGACCATGTGGGCGCCAAGAAGCGTCAGCTGAAGGACCTCACGATCCCGCACGGCATCATCTACGGGTTCGCGCAATCCCTTGCCCTGATTCCGGGGGTATCCCGGTCGGGCGGCACGATCACGGCGGGCCTGTTCATGGGCTACGAGCGCGCCGCCGCCGCCCGGTACGCGTTCCTTCTCGCGATTCCGGCCGTCTTCGGCAGCGGCTTCTACCAGCTGTTCAAGAGCTGGGGTGAGCCGAATGTCTTCACCCTCGGCGAGACCGCGGTCGCGACGGGCGTCGCGTTCGTGGTGGCGCTGGGCGTGATCGCGTTCTTCATGAGCTGGATCTCCAAGCACAGCTTCCTGCCGTTCGTGGTGTACCGCGTCGCGCTGGGCTCGCTGCTGCTCGTCCTGCTGAGCGCGGGCGTGATCGAGGCCTACTGACGCCCGCGACGGGCCACGAGGGATGCGCTACCGGCGCGGTTCGTCGCGCCCGGGCTTGGTGGGGCCCTCGCCGCCACCACCGCCGCCGCGCCGCAGGTACTTCTCGAACTCCTGCGCGATGGCGTCTCCGGACGCCTCGGGCGAGTCCCAGGTGTCCCGCGTCCTCTCGAGCTGGCGAATGTACTCGGTCATCTCCTCGTCGTCCGCGGCGGCGGCATCGATCGAGGCCTCCCAGGCGGCGGACTCCGTCGCGAGCTCGCCGCGAGGCACCGGAGCCCCGGTCAGATCTTCGAGCCGGTCCAGCAGTGCGAGCGTCGCCTTCGGCGAGGGGGTGTGGCCCGCGACGTAGTGCGGAACACTCGCCCACAGGCTGGCAGACGGGATGCCGGCGGCATCCGCTGCATGCGAGAGCACGCTGAGGATCCCGACCGGACCCTCGTACGTGCTGCGCTCCAGGCCGAGCGTCGAGCGGACCTGCTCGCTGTCGCTGCCGGCGAAGACGGAGATGGGACGGGTATGGGGTACATCGGACATCATCGAGCCGAGCGCCACGAACCCCGTGATGTCCTCGCGCAGCGCGACGTCCACGAACTCGCCGGCGAAAGCCTGCCATGCGCGCGCCGGCTCGACTCCGCTCAGCAGCCACAGCTGGGTGCTGCGCGTGGACTTGACGGGCCGCAGGATCGTCGCCTCCGGCCACCGCATGACACGCTTGCCGTCGCCGTCCGTCGCGATCTGAGGCCGCGTGTACTGATAGTCGAAGTACAGCTCGGGGTCGACGGAGAAGACGGGCTCGTAGGCGCCGATCTCGCGGAGGTGGGCCACGGCGGCGGACGCCGCCTCGCCGGCGTCGTTCCATCCGTCGAACGCGGCGACGAGCACCTTGCGTCCCAGTCCGTCCACACGACCTCCTCGACCCACGACGGGGTGCATCCAGAATAGGCTCCGCACCCGGATGACGGGCCGCGAACGCCGCGCGTGCCCCGGCTCGGGCGGCGCACCGGCTCGGCCGTTCTCGCGGCCGAACTAGCATGGAGCAGTGACCGCGAGCACCCTGACTGCCGTTTTGTGGGATATGGATGGGACGCTCGTCGACACCGAGCCCTACTGGATGGCGGCCGAGACCGTGCTGGTGGAGCGCTTCGGCGGCACGTGGTCGCACGAGCAGGCGCTGCGTCTGGTGGGCCTCGGACTCGAGGATTCCGCGCGGATCTTCCAGGACGCCGGGGTGCGCATGGGCATTCAGGACATCGTCGACCACCTGACCGACGACGTGATGGTGCAGCTGGCGACCAAGGGGGTGCCGTTCCGTCCGGGCGCCCAGGAGCTGCTGGCGAGTTTGAGGGAGGCCGGCGTTCGAACCGCGCTCGTGACGATGTCACTGCGTCGGATGGCGCAGACCGTCGTCGACCTGATGGACTTCCACGCGTTCGATGTGATGATCGCCGGCGACGACTCGACCCGCCCCAAGCCCTTCCCCGACCCGTACCTGCAGGCGTGCGCGGCGCTGGGGGTCTCACCCGGCGACACCGTCGCGATCGAGGATTCGCCGAACGGTCTGCGCTCGGCCGTGGCCTCCGGCGCGGCCGTGATCGGCGTGCCGCTGATGGTGTCGATCGCCGGCGCCGGGGCGCACGCGGTGTGGCCGACGCTCGAGGGGCGCACGGCGGCGGATGTCGCGGAGTTCCACTCCGCACACGCGGAGTCGACCGCCGAACGCAGCCGGGGGACGGCGCGATGAGCGTCGAGCGCCCGAGCGGGCCGTTCCGGATCGGCGATCGGGTGCAGCTGACCGGCCCCAAGGGACGCCTGCACACGATCACCCTCCGCGAGGACGGCGAGCTGCACACGCACCACGGGGTGCTGCGGCACACGGCGCTGATCGGTCAGCCCGACGGGTCGGTGGTCTCCAACAGCGGGGGCCACGAATACCTCGCGCTGCGCCCCCTGCTGCGCGACTTCGTCATGTCGATGCCGCGCGGCGCCGCCATCGTCTACCCGAAGGATGCCGCCCAGATCGTCGCCCAGGCCGACGTCTTCCCCGGCAGCATCGTCGTCGAAGCCGGAGTCGGGTCGGGCGCCCTCGCCCTCTCCCTGCTGCGCGCGATCGGGGACGACGGCAGGCTGGTGTCGTTCGAGAGACGGTCCGAGTTCGCCGATGTCGCTCGCGCGAACGTCGAGACGTTCCTCGGCGGGGTGCCGGCGAATTGGAGCGTCGTCGTGGGCGACCTCGTCGAGGAGCTGCCGGAGGCGGTGCCGGCGGCATCCGTCGATCGTGTCGTGCTGGACATGCTCGCTCCGTGGGAGTGCATCGACGTCGTCGCCGATGCCCTCACGCCCGGGGGAGTGGTGCTGTGCTACGTCGCCACCGCGACGCAGCTGAGCCGCGTCGCCGAGTACATCCGGGCGACCGGGCTGTTCACCGAGCCCGATGCGAACGAGACGATGGTGCGTGGCTGGCACGTCGAGGGACTCGCCGTGCGGCCCGACCATCGAATGGTCGCGCACACCGGATTCCTCGTGTGGGCGCGTCGCCTCGCCCCCGGTGCAGTTGCGCCCGAGCAGCGGCGAAGGGCGTCGAAGTCCAGCTTCGGGGACGAGGACGTCGAGCTGTGGACGCCCGGCGCCGTGGGCGACCGTCAGATCACGGACAAGAATCTGCGCAAGCGGGTGCGCGAAGCCGAGCGAGCCGCCGACGGTGCACGGCAGGCGGCGCACGGTGCGGAGGCCGCAGGGCCGTAGTCCGACGAGTTCAGCGGCGATGGGGCTCGCATCTAAACTGATCCGGTGCGCAAGATCTCCGCT
>NZ_DASUNI010000207.1:0-16483 GCF_036277215.1 Microbacterium sp.
CATGGATGCGCCGCCACCGTCGTCCGAGCGCAAGCGGGAGCTCGCCGAGCTGCGCTCGCGGGCGTACGGCCCGGATGCCGACATCCACCTCGACACGACCGCCCTCGCGCGACTCGTCGAGCTGGAGGGGATGGCACGTGCCGATGCGCCGAATCCGGATGAGAACACGGATGCCGCGCCCGCGGGCACCCAGTCGAGCACGCCGCCCCCGGCATCCGTCGATGCGGCCGTCATCACATCATCCGCAGCACCGCCCGACGCGCCCACCGATGACGCCGCTCCGCCGCGCGTGCGCGGCTGGCATCGAGTCCCGACGTGGGCGTTCGTCGCTGTCGCCGCCGTGGTCGGCCTTGGCATCGGCCTGGCGCTCCCCGCCGTGATGCCGCCACACCCCGAGGCCGTGCTGAGATCGGTTCCGCTGGACGGCGAGACCATCGACTTCTCGATGTACGGCGTCGATGCGAGCCCGCCGACCCGCTATGCGCCCTTCCGCAACCTCGAGGTGTGGTCGGCCGAGACTCCCGGAGGGTCGGCCTGCGTCCTGGTGACCACCGACGACGGCGACTGGGTTGCCGCGGGATGCGCACCGCAACAGCTCGAAGCGACCGCAGACCTGACCTTCTATCCGGGCATGCGCGAGGTCGAGGGCTTCGACCTCCCCGACGGGAGCGTCGTGCGCTTCGTGCTGATCGGGGACAGCGTGGAGGTCTGGATCGCCAGCGCCGACGAGGCGGCGTGAGCGCTGTCGATGCGCTACCCCGACAGCTCCTGCAACGCATCGGCGGCGAGCGTGGCGTACTCCGGGTCATCGTCGGTCCGGTCCAGCAGCAGCAGGGTGAACGCCGCGGCCCACGCGTGCGCTCGCGTCCACGTCGCCTCGTCGTAACCATCGCCGGCAGCGGCGCGGAACGATGAGCGACCCGCCTGATCGAAGGCGAGCCAGGCGACCGCGAGATCGTAGGCCGGATCTCCGCCGGTGACGTCGCCGAAGTCGATGATCGCGACCAGGTGCGATCCACGGGCGATGAGGTTGCCCGGGTGCAGGTCGCCGTGGATCCACCTCGGTCCACCCGACCAGGGCGGCGCGTGCAGCCCCGCAGCCCACAGTCCTCCCGCTCGCTCGAGCACGACATCCGAAACGCGCCCGCGCAACGACTCCATTCGCCCGGCCACGGCATCCGCCCGCCGGGCAAGCGGCACGCCGCGAACCGAATTGACCGGATGATCCGGCGGCGCCGGAACGTGCAGCGCGAGCAGCGCTTCCGCGAGTGGAGTCGCCCATCCTGCCCGATCAGCACGCGGGATGCCGAGGCCGGCGGTGCCGTCGAACCACGGCACGACCGACCATGGCCAGGGGTAGCCGAGCTCCGGGCGGCCCGAGACGATCGGCGCAGGCACCCCGACGCCCGAGGGCGCGAGCCTCGCCGCGATGCTCGGAAGCACCGCCTGCTCGTGCAGAACCAGCGGAGCCGAGAGCGCACGACGGGGGAGGCGGACGGCGAAATCGTCACCGAGTCGCCACACCGAGCAGTCCCAGCCGTCGGCGGCGTGGGCGAGCGGAAGAGTCGCGGCATCCGGGATCGCAGTCGCCTGGCTCGAGATCAGAGCTCGCACGAGCTGCTCGTGGACCTGGACCTCCGCTGCTGGCTTGTCCGGCATCCTCCGACTGTACCGAGGACCGTCGAATCGACCGGCCCCGCCCTCTTGCGAACGTGTTGCTTTATGTTGTAGCGTGTGGGAATTCGAGGAGGAATTGACCGTGTACGCAATGGAGCGCCAAGAGTTCATCGAGCGACTGCTGCTCGATGAAGGTCGCGTCAGCGTGATCGACCTGGCGCGGCGCTTCGACGTCACCACTGAGACGGTGCGCCGCGATCTCGATCACCTCGAGCGGCTGGGCGCGCTGCGGCGCGTGCACGGCGGGGCGGTCACCCGCGAACGCGACTCCATGGTCGAGCTCACCCTCGCCGAGCGGTCCCACCGGCGCAGCGAGGCGAAGGCGGTGATCGCCCGCCGCGCCCTCGAGGTCGTCGGAGACAGGTTCCGAGGATCGCTGTACCTCGACGCAGGGACCACCACCGCCGCCGTCGCCGCGCTGCTGGGCGACCGCCTGATGTTCACCGGCGGCCAGGCCGAAGTCGTCACGCACGCCATGACCCTGGCGCACACGCTCGCCGGGGCAGCGGATGCCTCGCTCACCGTCATCGGCGGGCGGGTGCGCACCGCGACCGCCGCTGCGGTGGGGGCCGACACCGTCCGCACGATCGAGCGGCTGCGCCCCGACATCGCGTTTCTCGGCACGAACGGCATCTCGCCGACGTTCGGTCTGAGCACGCCCGATCCGGACGAGGCAGCGGTCAAGACTGCGATCGTCCACTCGGCGCGCCGAGTCGTCGTCGTCGCGGACGCCGACAAACTGGGGCGAGAGCTGCTGGTCAGCTTCGCGCCGCTCGCCGACATCGACGTGCTCGTGACGGATGCCGCGCCCGACGCAGAACTCGCAGCTGCGCTGTCGGACGCCGACGTGGAGGTATGGCTCGCATGACTGCAGGAAAGATCGTGACCGTCAACGCCAACCCGTCGCTGGATCGGACGATCACCCTGGAAGGCGCGCTTCGTCCCGGCGAAGTGCAAGCCGCGGCATCTTCCCGGGAGGACGCAGGCGGGAAGGGCATCAACGTCGCGCGTGTGATCGCCGCGGCCGGCGTCGAGACCGTTGCCGTGCTGCCTCTGGCGGTCGATGATCCGTTCGCCGCGGCCCTGGTCTCCGCGGACGTGCCCGCCCGGCTCGTTGAGATCGCCGGTCACGTCCGCGCCAACGTGACGATCACCGACCCGGCCGGGGTCACCACGAAGCTCAACCTGCCCGGAGCGACACTCTCGCCCGCCGACGTGAGCGCCCTCATCGCCGCGGTCGTGGCAGCGAGTGAAAATGCGCACTGGCTGGTGCTCGCCGGCTCGCTGCCACCGGGCGCCGGCGCGCGCTTCTACGTCGACGTCATCAGCGCCGTCCGAACGACGTGGGGTGCCGAGAGTCCGCGCATCGCCGTGGACACGTCCGGCGCCGCGCTGCGCGCCGTGGTCGATGAGGCGACCCCCGACCTGATCAAGCCGAACGACGAAGAGCTGGCCGATCTGGCCGGCGTCGTGCTCGAGCCCGGCGCCGACCTGGCAGCCGCGGTGCTGCCGGTGGCACGGTCGCTCGTACCCAGCCGGGTCGGCGCCGCGCTCGTGACATTGGGTGCCGACGGCGCCGTGCTGGTGGACCGCGACGGAGCGTGGCAGGCGACACCGCCGCGGATCCGCGTCGTCAGCACCGTCGGCGCCGGCGACAGCTCGCTCGCGGGGTACCTGCTCGCGGACGTCGCGGGCGACGATCCCGCGGATCGTCTGCGCCGATCCGTCCAGTACGGCGCGGCCGCGGCATCCCTGCCCGGCACCCAAGCGCCCACTCCCGACGACCTGCCCACCGGCGAGGTCGTCGTCCGGCCGCTCGCGGCCGTCCCCACCGCCTCGCACTCATAACCGAATACGTCCGCAGTAACCCCCCGCTTCACAGCACTACCGACCATTGGAGGTCATCGTGTCTCAAACAATCACGCCGGAGCTGGTGTCGCTCGACACCTCGCTCGGCGCAGACAAGGCGGCGGTGATCCGGGCCCTCGCGGCGCGTGTCGCTCAGCAGGGCCGTGCCACCGACCCGCAAGCCCTCTTCGACGATGCGTGGGCTCGCGAACAGAAGGACGAGACCGGCCTTCCCGGCGGAATCGCCATCCCGCACGCGAAGAGCTCCGCCGTCGTCGAGGCGTCCCTCGCCTTCGCGCGGCTGCAGCCCGGTGTCGACTTCGGTGCTCCTGACGGGCCCGCGGATCTCGTCTTCCTCATCGCGGCCCCCGCGGGCGCGGCCGAGGCCCATCTCGCGGTGCTCTCGAAGCTCGCCCGCAGCCTCATGCAGGACGACTTCACGGCGGGCCTGCGTGCCGCCACCACCGCCGACGAGGTCGTCGCGATCGTGCGCAATGCCATCGGCGAGGGGGATGCCGCACCTGCCGCACCTGCCGCAGCGCCTGCGGCCGCCGCACCGACCGCAGCCGCTCCTGCAACCGCCGGCGTCGCGGACGGGCTGAGCGTCGACGGGCGTCCCGCTCGCATCGTCGCGGTCACCGCGTGTGCCACGGGCATCGCCCACACGTTCATGGCGGCGGACGCGCTGACCGCCGCCGGCAAGAAGTCCGGGATCGACCTCGTCGTCGAGCCCCAGGGCTCGAGCGGATACCAGGCCCTGCCCAGCAGCGCGATCGACAACGCCGACGCGGTCATCTTCGCGACCGACGTCGACGTTCGGGAGCCCGGGCGCTTCGCCGGCAAGCCCGTCGTGCGCTCCGGCGTCAAGCGGGGCATCGAGCAGCCCGACCGCCTGATCGCCGAGGCGGTCGCCGCGGCGAACGACCCGAACGCCGCCCGCGTCAGCGGTACCGCCACAGCGTCCACTGCCACCGCCGCGACGCAGCTCTCATGGGGCGCGCGCATCCAGCGGATCCTGCTCACCGGTGTGAGCTACATGATCCCGTTCGTCGCCGGTGGAGGTCTCCTGATCGCACTGGGCTTCCTCCTCGGCGGCTATGAGGTGACAGCGGATGCCGCGACCGTGGTCAAGGACAATGCGCTGTGGAATCTGCCCACCGAGAACATCACCTCGCCGTTCGGCCCGCTGGGTCAGTACCTCGGCTCGGTCTTCTTCATCATCGGAGTGACATCGATGGGCTTCCTGGTCTCGGCGCTCGCCGGCTACATCGCGTTCGCGATCGCCGACCGGCCGGGCATCGCTCCCGGCTTCGTCGCCGGCGCGATCGCGGCGCTGATGGACGCCGGCTTCATCGGCGGCATCGTCGGCGGTCTGCTCGCCGGAGTCGTCGCCTGGTGGCTCGGTCGGCTGCCCGCTCCGCGTTGGCTGCGGGGTCTGATGCCGGTCGTGATCATCCCCCTCGTGGGGTCGATCATCGCGTCGGGCCTCCTCGTGCTGCTCCTGGCCCGTCCGATCGCGGCCTTCATGGATGTGCTGACCGCGTGGCTCACCAGCCTCACCGAGTCGGGGGGATCGGCGATCCTGCTGGGCGTCATCCTCGGCCTCATGATGTGCTTCGACCTCGGCGGTCCCGTCAACAAGGTGGCCTACGCGTTCGCCGTAGCGGGTCTGGCCGCGGGCTCGGCCGACAACCCGGCGCCGCTGCTGATCATGGGCGCCGTCATGTGCGCGGGAATGGTCCCGCCGCTCGCGATGGCACTCGCCTCCACCGTGCTCGCCCGCCCGGTCTTCACCCCGGTCGAGCGGGAGAACGGCAAGTCGGCGTGGCTGCTGGGAGCATCGTTCATCTCAGAGGGCGCCATTCCGTTCGCGGCGGCCGACCCGCTCCGGGTCATCCCCGCGTCCATGGTCGGCGGCGCCGTCACCGGTGCGCTGTGCATGGTGTTCGGCGTGCAGTCGTACGCTCCGCACGGCGGCATCTTCGTCCTGTTCGCCATCAGCCCGATCTGGGGCTTCCTGGTGGCACTGGCCGCCGGAACCGTCGTCACGGCCTTCCTGGTGGTCGCCTTCAAGCGCTTCATCGCGCCGAAGGAGCTGCAGGAGGCCGAGGCCGAGGCCGCCGCGGCGACCGCGGTTCCCGCGTGACCGCACGCACCGGCATCCCGAATGGGGAATGCTGGAGTCAGCTGAACTCCAAGAAAGGGACGTAACGAAATGGCAGAACGTCAGGCAACCATCGCGAGCAGCTCGGGCCTCCACGCCCGGCCCGCCAAGCTCTTCGTGCAGGCCGTGCAGGAGAAGAAGATCCCGGTCACGATCGCGGTCGACGGCGGCCCCGATCTGAATGCGGGCAGCATCCTCTCGCTCATGGGACTCGGCGCCTCGCACGGGACGGTCGTGACCCTGAAGGCCGAGGGGGAGGGCTCCGATCAGGCGCTCGACGAACTCGTCACCCTGCTCGAGACCGACCTCGACGCGGAGTGATCGTTATCGACCACTGAGCTCGTCGACGTACGGATGCCGCGGCCCACGGGTCGCGGCATCCGTCGTCTCATCGGTCGTCGAGCGGGCGCAAGACCAGAGGCCCCATCCGTCAGAGGTCGGCCGAGTCTCCCGGCTCCAGTTCGAGGAACTCCCCGCCGTCCTTCTCCGTCGCCCAGCGCAGACGAGCGCGGTGCTGCGTGCGCCCGATGACCGACAGCCCCATGTCGTGCGTGCCGAACGCCTGGCGGGGCGAGACCTCAAGGACGAAGTCCATGGCCTCGCCGATGTTGAGCCAGGGTGCGCCGAGCGGTGCGGCGAGCAGCTTCACGTCCACGCCCTTCGGCACCGCGTAGGAGTCGCCGGGATAGTAGAACGCATCGTTCACCAGCACGCCCACGTTGTCGATCACCGGGACGGTGTCATGGATGACGGCATGCGCGCCTCCGAAGAATGTGAGGGTGAACGGCTCGATCGTGACCGTGTCGCCCGGACGAACGACCGTCACGTCGTAGCCGGCGGCCGCCTTGGCGAAACCCTCCGGCCCCAGGATCGGTATGCCCGGGGCGTTCTTGAGGAGCCGATCGAGGTGATCGGGCGTCCAGTGGTCGGGGTGCTCGTGTGTGATCACGATGCCCACGACCTCGGAGAGATCGAACAGCGGATCGGTGAACGACCCGGGGTCGATGACCAGGGTCTTGCCCGAGTCCTGGAGGGTGAGGGCGGCGTGCTGGTGCTTGGTGACTCGCATCCCCCGAGTCAACCGGTCGGCTCACCCCCAGGCAAGCGCTTGACTTCGCGTCGCGGTCCAGGGGAACGCGAGGTCCGCCCGACCGGGGTCCACGCCGATTTGGTCGCGCTCCCGCCGTCATGGCAGAATAGAACGGTTGTCTTGCGGCCCCATCGTATAGCGGCCTAGTACGCCGCCCTCTCACGGCGGTAACGCGGGTTCGAATCCCGCTGGGGTCACATCAAGAAATCCCGGTCCATCGGACCGGGATTTCTGGTTTCCGCTGGACAGCCTCTGCGCGGGAGAAGCAGCCCTCTGGGCTCCGCAAGCGGCGTAGCCTGAACGGATGTCCGCCGATCCCGCTCCGCTGGGCGCCCGCGCGCAGCTCGCCTCCCTGGCCCGCGCTGCTGCCGCCGCGGCATCCGGCAGACGGAAGTTCGCCGGTCTCGAACATCTGCCCGACGCGCCGAGTGCACGGCCGGCGGCCGTCCTCATCCTGTTCGGGGCTCTCGACTCGACGCCGAGCGACCGCGATGCCGAAGCCGACGTCGTGTCGCGCGACCTGGACGTGCTGCTCCTGGCCCGGGCGACCACGATGCGATCGCACGCCGGCCAGGTCGCGTTCCCCGGCGGTCGCGTCGATCCCGAGGACGACGGACCGGTCGCCGCAGCGCTCCGCGAAGCCCGAGAGGAGACGGGCCTCGACCCGACAGGCGTCGAGGTGCTGGGCCCCCTCGAGGCGGTTCCGCTTTCGTTCTCCCTGAACGTGGTGACGCCCGTCCTCGCATGGTGGCGGCATCCGTCGCCGGTGCGTGTTGTGGACGAGGCCGAGTCGTCCGACGTCTTCCGAGCCCCGGTCGCCGACCTGCTCGACCCGGCGAACCGCGGGTCGACGGTGATCCGCCGCGAGGGAGGCGAGTGGCGGGGACCCGGCTTTCTTCTGCCCGATGCGAGGGGCGGACATCTTGTATGGGGGTTCACCGGGATGCTGCTGACGGCGCTGTTCGACCGGCTCGGGTGGACCGAGCCCTGGAACGAGGAGCGCGAGCTGCCGTTCAGCTGGCCGTGACCGAGGGCCGCCAGTGTCGGAGGTGCGTTCTACTCTGAAGGCATGGAAGCGGCGCCCGACTTCGATCCCGAAGCGGAGGCGTGTGCACGGCCGGACGACTGGCACCCGCCCATACCCAGCGCTCTTGACCTCGTCATCGAGGCGGACGCTACCATCTCCATCCACGCCGCGCAGCGGTTCGCGCGAGTCGACGAGATGCGCCGCGATGCCCTTGCCGACGCGAGTCGGCACGGCTACGACCTGAACGACGTGATCGAACGATCAGTGCGGCTCGAACTGGCCGCCGCCCTCGCCATCACGGAGGCGGCTGCCGGAGCGATGATCGCTCAAGCCGATGCGCTGGTGCATCGCTACCCGTCCGTGCTCGAATCTCTCGCCGGCGCGCGCACGACGCAGCGGCACGCGGTGGATCTCGTGGAGGCGATGGACGCCGTCGAGCCTGAATTCCGCGGACGCCTCCTTCCTCGCGCGCTCGAGTTGGCTGAATCGCTCCCCGTCGGCACGTTCCGGCGTCAGCTCCGCAAGCTCATCGAGAGTGCACGCTCTGTGACGCTGACCGAGCGACACGAACATGCCCTGCAGGCGCGGCGGGTCTTCGTGGAGAACGTAGACGACGGCATGGCTTGGCTGCACGCGCTGATCCCTGCGGTCGAAGTCCATGCCATCCACGGTCGGCTGACCGCCAGCGCGAAAGTGCTGGCCGCGCACCCGGACGAAACGCGCACCCTGGATCAGCTGCGTGCAGACGTCCTCTGCGACATCCTCATCGACGGCGTGACGGATCTGCTTCCGTCGGAAGCGCGAGGGATCCGACCCACGGCCGTGGTCACCGTTCCCGCGCTGGCACTGCTCGGCGCCCCGGGCCCGGGCGATGATCCTCAGATCGCCTCTGCGGAAGGAGTGGGTCCGATTCCGATGGACCGCGCTCGTGCGTTGTGCGCAGGATCCGCCGGGTGGATGCGCGTACTCACCCACCCCGAGACCGGCATGGTTCTCTCAGTGGGACGGGAGCGATATCGACCGCCGCCCGAGCTCCGACGTCTCGTGCAATGGCGAGCGGAGACGTGCATGGGGCCGGGATGCAACATTCCCGCCGCGAGATGCGAGATCGATCACAACGTCGCGTGGGAGCACGGTGGTGAGACTTCGCTGAACAATCTGACACCGCTCTGCAAGGGTCATCACACCATCAAGCACCATGGCCGATGGCGCGTCGAACAGATCGCGGACTCTGGTGGGGCGCTGCTGTGGACGTCGCCGGCCGGACGACGGTACCGTGTCGAGCCCGAACGGAGGGTGCCGGTGTTCACGGCGACCCATCCGGGACCGGCACCGTTCTGACGCCACGCTGCGGCGGTGGTGCGCAAGGTCGCGGCATCGGACAATGGCCTTGTGACTCCACACCCATCCGAGAACGCCGACCCGGTGACACTCGTCGCGCGGATCGCTGAATCACTGCCGACGCTGCACGCAGACGAGCTCGAGCGCCTCGCGCAGGCTCTGGACGAGCTCACCGAAGCCGTCGGGTTGGCTCTCGAGGTCGGTCGAACCGAATGACCCACCGCGACGGAACCGAAGAACCGGGAGGCGCCGATGAGATCGCCGCAGCGCGCGATGCTCTCGGCCGTCGGCATGCCCCGCTGGGCCGTGCTGCGCAGACCGCCGGCGTGAGTCATCGGCACATGTCAGATCGCGCTGTGCCGAACCTGCCCGCCCGTGACTTCGACAGCACCGCCGCGTTCTACGGCGGATTCGGCTTCGTGGTGTCCTATCGCGACGGCGGGTGGCTCATCATCCGGCGGGGAGGAATCGTCCTCGAGTTCTTCCTCGCTCCCGAGCACGATCCGTACGAGAGCTGGTTCATGGCGAGTATCCGCATCGCCGATCTCGACGAGCTCTACGAGGCCGTCCGTGAGAGCGGCGTTCCTGAGGTGACGGTCGGCATTCCGCGCCTCATCCCGGTCGCGCTGCGGGAATGGGGTCAGCGCGCCGGGTATCTCATCGACCTCGACGGAACGCAGCTGCACCTCATCGAAGACAACGGCTGAGCGCATGGCCTCACGAGCACTCCCCGACGGTGCGATCCTGCGCGAGGCGCGTCCAGGCGACGAGGCCGGCATCCTCGACGGCATTCACGGTCTCGCCCTCTACGAGCGCGAGCCGGAGGCAGTGGAGAACACCGTCCCGGCGCTCACCGAGACCCTCTTCGGCGCCGAGCCCCGAGCGTTCGCTCACGTCATCGAGCGGGACGGCGGCATCGTCGCGATCGCCATCTGGTTCCTGACCTACTCCACATGGACCGGAAGGCACGGGATCTGGCTCGAGGACCTTTACGTCGACGAGTCTCAGCGCGGCCGGGGTTACGGCAAGGCGCTGATCGCCCGTCTCGCCGAGGTGTGCATCGAACGCGAGTACACACGACTCGAGTGGACCGTGCTCGACTGGAACACCTCCGCGATCGACTTCTATCGCGCGATCGGCGCCGCGCCGATGAGCGAATGGACGACCCAGCGCCTTGTCGGCGCGAGCCTGGCCGCGATGGCGGCGCGTGCGTAGAGCAGCGGTCGGCTGCCTCATCCTGCGATGATCGAGGCGTGTACCTCCCACCGCCAACCGCCTCGAGCACCGACGATGGTGCTCAGGGTCACACCTACGGCGCCGCGATCATCCCGGCAGACGGCATCACGTCGTCCGAGGTCATGGCGGCGTTGCGCGGCATCCGCTTCTCGGGCTGGGTCGCCCCGCCCCGAGACGGCTGGCTCGTCGTGATCGGCGACCCGGGTGGAGGGGTGGTCGCCGACGGCCGCCGCGGCGTGATCGAGGTCGCGGCTCTTCTCGCGCAGGAGGTACCCGGCCCTCTGCTCGCAGTGCGGGTGCGTCGCGACCGGCAGCTCGCGCTCGTCGCCTGGCGTGCAGGCGAGGAGGTCGCACGCTACTGCAGCGATCCGTCCCGCGAGCCTGGGGCCGATGATGACGTCCTCACCGAGCCGATCGGCGCCGAGCACGCTGTCACGCTCGCTGAGCTGTGGAACCAGCCGGACGCCGCGGAGCCGCTCACCGAACTGCTGGAGGACGAGCTCGATTCGGACAGCGTGTACGAGTCGGAGCGCCTCGGCCGGGTCCTTCGGATACTGGGGCTCCCCGCTTGGCTGGTGGCGGCGGGATCACTGCCGCGGGCCATGCCGACCGGACCGCGACCCGCCGAGTTCGTTCGCCTCCGGGCAGGGCGCACAGGTATCGAGGGTCGACTGCTCGGCGCGATCATCCGCCGCGTACGCCGCAGGCAGGATCCGCCGGCGGTGATCGTCGATCCGCCAAAGGGGGGCGGCGGGGGCTTCGAGTCGTGGATGTTCTGACGCTGAGCCGCAGCCGCGATCGACACGTGGGGAGAGGTGGGTCAGGCGCGCGTGCTCACCCAGCCGAGGGCCGGCGCCACATGTGTCGCGAACGAGTCGATGATGCGCAGGTTGAACTCGACGCCGAGCTGACTCGGAATCGTGAGCATCAGGGTGTCGGCACTGCGGATGGCGGCATCCTCCAGGAGCTGCCCGACCAGCACATCGGGTGCCGCGGCGTAGGTCTTTCCGAACGTCGAGCGCATGCCGTCGATCACGCCGATCTGGTCGCCGTCCTGGCGACCGCCGAAGTACATCTGATCCTCGGCTGTGGTGATCGGGAAGATGCTGCGACTCACCGACACGCGCGGCTCGCCCGGGTGGCCGGCTTCGTGCCATGCGGTCCGGAACGTCTCGATCTGCTGTGCCTGCAACTCGTCGAACGGCTCCCCGCTCGCCTCAGTGAGAAGTGTGGACGACATCAGGTTGACCCCGACATGCCCAGCCCACGCGGCGGACTCGCTGTTGCCTGCGCCCCACCAGATGCGCGAACGCAGGCCGGGGGAGTGCGGCTCGACGCGCTGCGCACCGGTGCCTCCGCCGAACGGACTCGAGGAGTCCCGCTCGGCCAGACCTTCGCCCTCCACCGCGCGGAGGAACTTCTCGAAGTGCTCGCGGGCGATGTCGGCGCCTCGCGGATCTTCCGAGCCGGTGTAGCCGAACGCCTCGTATCCGCGGACGACCGTCTCGGGTGACCCGCGGCTCACGCCCAGTGCGAGTCGCCCATCGCTGATGAGGTCGAGGGCCGCAGCCTCCTCCGCGAGATAGAGCGGGTTCTCGTAGCGCATGTCGATCACACCTGTGCCGACCTCGATGCGCTCCGTCCGCGCGGCGATCGCCGCGAGCAGGGGCATCGGAGAGGATTGCTGCCGCGCGAAATGGTGCACACGGAAGTACGTGCCGTTGACGCCCAAGTCGTCCATGCCCTGCGCGAGGTCGATGGCCTGCCGCATCGAGTCACCCGCAGTCAGCGTCCGTCCGCCGCCCAACGGGCCGTAGTGTCCGAACGAGAGGGTTCCGAAGCGCTGCATGCCGGATGCAACCCGGGTCACCGGCATCCCATTCCGGCAGGGTCGCTCAGGTGAGCTTGCGCAGCGCCGACTGCTTGTGCGCCGCGCGGTCGCCGCTCTTCTCCGATTCGACGATGTATGCCGGCTCGTCGGCGGATGCCGTGAAGTGCTGGCCGGCGAAATCGAAGTCGCTCGTCTTGCGCTCGACGATCTTCCCGCGCGTGCGTCCCTGGGACGTGTTCCAGCTCACGCGATCGCCCTTCGACAGTCCTTCGGCCATGCCGTCCTCCTCGGTTGTCCTTCCGGCATCCTGCCCGCGCGCCGCCCATCACGACCGGTCTGGCGGACACTCGCGGGCTCGCCTAGGATGCCGCCGATCCGTCTCGTCGGGTCGGATGCGCTACGTTCGCGCCTATGACCGACAGTGCTGTGCCCGATGGCACCGTCCCCGCGGCAACCGAGAAGCGTCGCCGCGACATTCCGCTCGCCGTCATCTCCGTCGGAATGGCGACAGTGGTGTGGTGGCCCTCGTTCACGCTGGGCGCGTGGGGCGTGCTGTTCTTCGATCAGCTGCTGACGCTCTGGGCCGCCTCGACCGCGGCCTTCGTGTTCGTCCTCTTCGAGCGGCGCCCCGTCGGCCGCCGACTCCTTCGTGCTCTCCTGCTGCTTCTTCCCTCGGTGTGGCTGATCTTCAGCTTCATCGACTTCGACACCACCGATCTGTTCACATTCCTGGCGACCGCGTTCGCGCTGCTCGTGGTGCTCATCGCGAGTCCCCTGACGGTGTGGGTCCTCGCACGCATCATGTGGCCGGACTTCGGCCAGAACTCCACCGCACGGCAACGATGGCTCATCGTGGGAGTGGTGGTCGGCGTCGGGGTGGCCTCTCTCCTGCTGGGTCTCAACCAGGCGCGGTTCCTCACGTGCGAAGAGTTCACGATCAGCGGCAACTCCGAGCCGCCCGGGTGCGTCCACGCGACCGAGTAGAACCGCGGTCGCCGCCGGTCACACGACGACGTCGGCTGCGGCATCCACTCTCGTCATCGAGTCGATCAGCGCGGCCGTCTCGATCGAATACACCCGGATGCGCGAGTCGCCCACTCCGACGGGGATCCACAGCGTGCCGTTGTGCACGATCGCCCCGCAGGAGTAGACGACGCGGGGGACGTAGCCGGTGCGCATCTCACCCTCCGGCCGCAGCAGTGGAGTGGTCGTGCGTGCGACGACCCGCGACGGGTCGTCCAGATCGAGCAGCAGCGCGCCCAGACAATAGGTCCGCAGGGGCCCGACGCCATGGGTCAGGACGAGCCAGCCGTGCGGCGTCTCGATAGGTGCGCCGCAGTTGCCGACCTGGATCACCTCCCACATCTCCTTGGGCCGGTGAACGACTCCACGGTCGTCCCAGATCTCCCCGTCCTCCGAACTCGCGAGCGAGATGCTCTCGCCGTCGACGCGACTGAGGGCGAGGTGCTTACCGCCCACCAGCCTGGGGAACAGCGCCATGCCCTTGTTGAGCGCGCCGCTGCCGGTGAGGCGGTGCATGGCGAAGCCGACCAGATCGTCTGATGTGATGAGCCGCGGCGCGATGTCGCGGCCGTCGTACGCCGTATAGGTGGCTCGGTACTCGGTGCGTCCGTCGGGATGCGTGAACAGCACGAACCGGGCATCCTCCACGCCGTTGTTCTCCTCGGCGGTGACAGGAAGCAGCACGCGCCCGCTGAGCGGCGAATCCGCCGGGAAGTCAGCGTGGTACGCGGTCGCTGCGATCTCACGCAACGTCTCCGTGGGAACGCGGCGGTCCGATCGCAGAGAAAGCTGTTCGGGCAGCGACCACAGCGCGCTCTCCAGCTCGAGCACGGTGAAGCGATCCGGAAGGTCGTTGAGGACCGCGCTGGTGGGGTCGGAGAGGTGTCCCTCGTTCTCGAGCACCCGGCTGAAGTGGCGGCGCGCCCAGTCCCCGTGGCTGATGGTCGCCGCGAAGATCTCGGCAGATCGTTCGCCGAACGTCCATGTGCCGTCCGCGCCGATGACGGCATCCGCGAATTCGATGGCCGAGATGTGGCCCTCCCCGATGCCGCGCAGCGACAGCGCCACCCGCAATTCGCCCGGGGCGAGTCCTTCCTGGGAAGGATGGACCACCGCGCTCGGATTGCACAGGGCCGCGCCTTCCACGGCGTACTCGGCCGTGAAAGCCCCTCCGAGGACGAGGGCCTGGGCGTCGCTGACGGCGTTCTCCTGCAGGATGCGGGTGCCCACCGCACGGGCGTTGGCGGCCAGCGTCGCGGTGGCATGCGGATGCCGCTCCGAGAACTCGCCGAGTACGGCTTCGGCGGTCTCCGCGACCTCGTGCTCCGGCAAAGCCATGACGCGGGCGACGACCTGGGAGGCGCGGGACGGCGACGACGTCAGCTCGTCTCCGGGGAGGAAGAACCGCGCGATGACACGCGCCGGGTCGTGATCGAGCCTCGCGGAGTGGCGCTGCAATGTCATACCGGTTCCACCTTTCCCTGGTGCCTCACCTCGAGCACGGTCCGATACACCTCGAGATATCCGTCGACCATCCGCTCGACGTCGAAGCGCTCCCGCGCGCGCGAACGTACGAGTCCGCGGTCCAGCGCGGCAGCTCGCGGCACCGCGCCGACCGCTTCGGCGAGATCGGCGACGGCGAAACCTGTGACGCCTTCGTCGATGATCTCCGGCATCGATCCGCGCCGGTACGCGACGACGGGCGTGCCGCACGCCATGGCCTCCACGACCGACAGGCCGAACGGCTCGTCGAAGTGGATGGGATGCAGGAGCACCGCCGCAGCTGCCAGGATCTCGGCGCGCTCTTCCGGTCCGACGGAGCCTCGGTACACGACGCGGTCGCCGTCGACGGCGGGTTCGATGCGCTCGGCGAAGTATGAAGCGTCCTGCACGATGCCGCAGATCACGAGACGGCGGTCGGCCACCCGGGCGATCTCGATGGCATCGGCAATGCCCTTGTCCGGGTGAATCCTGCCGAAGACGACGAGGTCGTCGCCCGGCGCGGCGGTCCCGTCGAATTCCGACATGTCGATCCCGTGGTGCACGGTCGCCAGATAGTCCAGAACAGGGGAGCGATCGGCGTCCGATATCGAGACGAACGCCGATGCCCCGCGTTGGTAGGCGGGCAGGATGCCGGCTCCCGAGAAGCCGTGGATCGTCGTGACCATCGGCGCGCGCCACTGCGCGGAGAAAGCCAGCGGCAGCCAGTCGAGCTGGTTGTGCACGAGGTCGAAGTCGGCCGAGAGGTCGATCGCGTGCGCGACGTGGAGTGCTTCCCACACCCGGCCGTCCATCGACCGGTCCTCCTCGTATCCGTGTGCAGCAACCGACTCGAGGCGCGCTGCGGTGAGTGAGTCGCCGGCCGCGAAGAGGGTCACATCCACGCCACGGCGAACGAGTCCCTCGGTCAGAAGACTCGTCACGCGCTCCCAGGGGCCGTAGTGCCGCGGCGGGGTGCGCCACGCGATCGGGCCGAGCATCGCGACCTTCATGGCCCCAACCCTAGGGGCCGTCCGCTGAATCCGCGGTTAACCTGGAGGGGTACGCGTGGAGGTGAGCATGAGCCACGACAGCCGGGATGCAGCGATGCGGTACCGCCTGCGCAAGCAGGCGCTCGAGCGTGGTGAGGATCCGCTCGACGAGGAGGAACCGCCTGCTGAGACCCGAATCTGGAGCGAGGCGGAACGCGCCGCCGTCGTCGAGATCGCCATCGATCAGGCGATCCGTCGGGGCGACTTCGACAACCTGGCGGGTGCGGGCAAGCCGATCCCCGGTCTGGGCGCCGGCAACGATCCGGACTGGTGGATCCGGCGCAAGATCGAACGCGAGCGCCTGACCGGACTGGGGCCACCCGCGCTGACCCTGCGCACTGAGTACGCCTCCCTCGCGACCCGTCTGGATGAGCTCCGCACCGACGCAGAGGTGCGCGAGTACCTCGAGGACTTCAATCACCGCGTCATCGAAGCGAGGCGGCAGCTGCTCGGCGGACCCCCGGTCGTGACGCCGACCGTCGAAGTCGACCAGTGGGTGCACGACTGGACGGAACGACGCGCTGCCGCCGCTCGCCGGACTGCGGAGCGCGCCGCGGCCGAGACGCGGCGACCACCGAGCTGGCGCTTCTGGCGGGTCGACCGCGCCTAGTCCGGCTCGGTGTCCGTACGCGTGGGGGTGGCCGCTGCCGCAGTCCTCTGCGCGCTGCGGCGGCGCCGGACGAGCCGCACGATGCCCCACATGATGAGGCCGGCG
>NZ_DASUNI010000208.1:0-11254 GCF_036277215.1 Microbacterium sp.
CCCAGGTCGACGTCCTGATGGCTGCCCAGGTAGGCGTCGATGACGGCCTTCTCATGCATGACGGTCTCGGGCGGACCTTCGGCCACCACGCGTCCCTCGGCCATGACCACGACCCAGTCGGCGATGTGGCGCACCATGTGCATGTCGTGCTCGACGAACAGCACGGTCATGCCGAGGTCCTTCAGGTCGAGGATGTGATCCAGGAGCGACTCGGTCAGCGCCGGATTCACACCTGCCATGGGCTCGTCGAGCATCACCAGAGTCGGATCGCTCATCAGCGCGCGCGCCATCTCGAGCAGCTTGCGCTGACCGCCGGACAGGCTGGCGGCGTAGTCCTCGGCCTTGGCGTCGAGCTTGAAGCGCTCGAGCAGCCCGCGCGCCTTCTCTTCGATCTCGTCGTCCTGTTTGCGCCAGATCGCCGGGATCAGGCTCGCGAAGATGCTCTCGCCCTTCTGCGAGGTCGCACCGAGCTTCATGTTCTCGAGCACGGTGAGCAGCGACAGCGCCTTGGTCAGCTGGAACGTGCGGACCTGGCCCATCCGGGCGACCTTGAACGACGGGATGCCGGACAGGTTCCTGCCGTCGAAGCTCCACGTGCCGGAATTGGGCTTGTCGAATCCGCACAGCAGGTTGAACAGTGTCGTCTTGCCGGCGCCGTTCGGTCCGATGAGAGCGGTGATGACGCCGCGCGGAACCTCGACGTGCTCGACGTCGACCGCCGTGAGGCCGCCGAAGCGGCGCGTCACGTTGTCGGCGACCAGGATGGGGTCGACCTTGGCGACACCGGGGACGTTCTCGCCCTTGGCCAGACCCTGCGCCTTCGGACGACGGATGCTGCCGGTGGGCGTGACCTCGACCGCCTCGGCCGAGGTGTTGTCCGGGACTTGGTTACTTGACAAAGGTCAGCTCCCTCTTGTTTCCGAGGATGCCCTGTGGACGGAAGATCACGATCAGCATCAACGCTACGCCGACCAGGATGAACCGGAGCGTTCCGGCCTGAACGGACGACAGCGGCAGGATGCCGGAGTTCGCCATCGCGGGGAGCACATTTCCCAGGAAACCCATGATGACCCAGAAGATCACCGAGCCCAGGACCGGGCCGAAGACCGTCGCGGCGCCGCCGAGCAGCAGGATCGTCCAGATGAAGAACGTGAGCGACGTCGTGTAGGTCGCCGGGATGACGGCCGACGGCAGGGCGAAGACGACGCCGCCGAGCGCGCCGAACACACCACCGATGATGAGCGCCTGCATCTTGTACGCGAACACGTTCTTGCCGAGCGAGCGGACCGCGTCCTCGTCCTCGCGGATGCCCTTGAGCACGCGACCCCAGGGGCTGCGCATGATCGCCCAGACGATGTACACCGCGATCCCGAGCAGGATGATGCCGAACACGCGCACCCAGAGCTGGTCGGCGGTCCACTGCCACGGGCCGAAGCCGTACGTGCCGTCCGGGAACGGGTTGGCCCCGCGGAACCCGGCGTGGTAGCCGCCGAGACCGTCTGCGGAGTTGGTCCACTCGTCGAACAGCTGCGTCGTGAGGAACAGGCGCACGATCTCGGCCGCCGCGATGGTGACGATGGCGAGATAGTCGGCTCGAAGGCGCAGCGTCGGTATGCCGAGGATGAAGGCGAACCCGACAGCGGCGACGCAGCCGACGAGGATGCCGACCCACCAGGGCAGGCCGAAGCTCAGGATCGAGATCGCGTAGCCGTAGGCGCCGAGGGCCATGAAGCCCGCCATGCCGAAGTTCAGCAGACCGCCGTACCCGAACTGCACCGCGAGTCCCACCGCCGCGAGGGCGTACGCGATGGTCTCCGGGCTGAAAACCCAATAGGCCGTGTTGTTGAGAATCGATCCCCAGTCCATGTCGCCCCCTAACCGAGTCTCTCTTTGCGACCCAGGATTCCCTGAGGTCTGACGAGCAGGATGATGATCAGCACCGCGAGGGCGCCGACGTACTTCATGTCGGGCGGAATCCAGAGGGTCGAGATCTCGACCAGGATGCCGACGATGATCGAGCCGAGGAGGGCCCCGAACGCGGTTCCGAGGCCACCGAGCGTGACCGCCGCGAAGATCAGAAGGAGCACGCCGGAGCCCATGTCCCACTTGATGCCGGGGCGGAAGTAGGCCCACAGCACACCGGCGATCGCGGCGAGCGCGGTGGAGAGCACCCACACGATCCGGATGACCCGGTCGACGTTGATGCCGGATGCCGCGGCCAGGCCGGGGTTGTCGGAGATCGCCCGCGTGGCCTTGCCGATGCGGGTGTAGAGCAGCCAGTACGCGGTGGCGCCGATGAGCACGATGCTGATGCCCATCGAGACGACGTCCAGCAGCGACAGCGAGATCGGACCGAACTTGATGTCTCGCGCGCCGCCCGCTCCGGGGAGCTGGTACGTGCTGCCGCCGATGAAGAACTGGAACGTGTACCGGGCGGCGAGGGAGAGGCCGATGCTCACGATCATGAGCTGGACGAGGCCGAGGCCCTTTCGCCGCAGAGGTTTCCACAGGCCGGCATCGAGCACCCAGCCGAGCACCGCTCCCAGGAGGATCACGATCGGGATCACGATCCACATCGGCCACGCGAACCACACGCCGAACACCAGCGCGACCACCGCGCCGAAGGTCAGGATCTCGGCGTGCGCGAAGTTCGTGAGGCCCGTCGTGCCGAAGATCAGCGACACGCCGATCGAGGCCAGGGCGAGCAGCAGACCGAAGTTCAGGCCGTTGCTCAGCCGTTCGACCACCTGGTCGAGGAAGCTCGTCTGCGTGCGCTCACCGGGTGCCAGGAAGCTGTTCACGATCACCGAGCCGGTGAGGCCGAACTCGACCTCCTTGGGGTTGTCCTCGACGATCACGCCCTCGGGAAGCGTCGACTCGTCGACCTCGAGGGTGTAGGTGTCCTTCTCCGGCAGGTACAGACGCCAGCGGCCGTCGGCGCCGGTGATCGTCTCGGCCTCGAATCCGTTGCCTTCGACGCTCACCCGGACGTCGGGGAGCGGCTCGTCCTTGTAGGTGATCACGCCCGCGAAATAGAACGCCGTCTGCTCCTGATCACCGCCCGGCTCGTCGGGGGCATCGGCGCGGGCCGTTCCCGGCGTCTGCAGTACGAGCAGCGTGGCCGCAAGGAGCGCGCCGATGGCGATGATCAGCCATCTCAGCGAGCGCCCCGCGAGCGTAGTCGTGGAACCCACGTAACCTCCAGTCCAGCGGCCACGGCTCGACGCTACGGGTCGCATCAGCCGTGACGACGACGGTACGAGCGTAATGTGTCGCCCTTGTTTCGCCTACAACACCCCGTGAATAAGTAATCGAATCGCGACTCTGCCACACGCGCGCCGAGGACGCGTACCGGCGGGGCCGCACCGGGAACAAAACGGCCCCTTCCGACGCTTAGAATCGAGTACGGCGGGCAGCCTCCCGCACCTGGCCGTCGACGTCCCAGACGCGCCGAGCGGCGCAGGAAGAGCAGCGCATGGAGCAACCCGATCCGTTCGGTTTCGTCGGACTGACCTATGACGATGTCCTCCTGCTGCCCGGGCACACCGATGTGATCCCGAGCGAGGCCGACACGTCGTCCCGCGTGACCCGCCGGATCACCGTCGCCACTCCGCTGGTCTCCAGCGCGATGGACACCGTCACCGAGGCGCGGATGGCCATCGCCGTCGCGCGCGAGGGAGGCCTCGGCATCCTGCATCGCAATCTGTCGATCCAGGAGCAGGCGTCGCAGGTCGACCGGGTCAAGCGCAGCGAATCGGGCATGATCTCCAACCCGATCACGACGACGCCGGATGCGACCGTCGACGAGGTCGAGGCGCTGTGCGCCCAGTTCCGGATCTCCGGGCTTCCGGTCATCGACGACGACGGGCAGCTCGTCGGGATCGTCACGAACCGCGACATGCGCTTCGTGTCGGGCTTCGAGCGCTCCACGACGCTCGTCAAGGACGTCATGACCAGCGACGGCCTGGTGACCGCGCCGGTCGGGATCGGCGCGAACGACGTCATCGCCATCTTCGCGAAGCACCGCGTCGAGAAGCTGCCCCTGATCGACGACGACGGCAAGCTCGCCGGGCTCATCACGGTGAAGGACTTCGACAAGAGCGAGAAGTACCCGCTCGCCACGAAGGACGAGCAGGGTCGCCTGCGGGTCGGAGCCGCGATCGGCTTCTTCGGGGACGCATGGCAGCGTGCCGAGGCGCTCCGCGACGCCGGCGTCGACGTCCTGGTGGTCGACACCGCCAACGGCCAGTCCGCCGGCGTCATCGACATCGTCCGCCGGCTGAAGGCCGACGCCTCGTTCGCGCACATCGACATCATCGGCGGCAACGTCGGGACCCGCGAGGGCGCGCAGGCGCTCATCGAGGCCGGAGTTGACGCCGTCAAGGTCGGCGTAGGACCGGGGTCCATCTGCACCACCCGCATCGTCGCCGGCGTCGGGGTTCCCCAGGTCACCGCCGTCTACGAGGCATCGCTCGCCGCGCGCGAGGCCGGCATCCCGGTCATCGCCGACGGCGGTCTGCAGTACTCGGGCGACATCGCCAAGGCGCTCGTCGCCGGAGCCGACACCGTGATGCTCGGCTCGCTCCTCGCCGGAACCGACGAGTCGCCGGGCGAGATCGTGTTCCAGGGCGGCAAGCAGTTCAAGCAGTACCGCGGCATGGGCTCACTCGGAGCGCTGCAGACGCGCGGCAAGAAGACCTCGTACTCGAAGGACCGCTACTTCCAGGCCGACGTGCCCAGCGACGACAAGCTCATTCCCGAGGGGATCGAGGGCCAGGTCGCATACCGCGGTCCCGTCTCGGCGGTCGCTTACCAGCTCGTCGGCGGCCTGCGGCAATCGATGTTCTACGTCGGCGCCCGCACGATCGACGAGCTCAAGTCCAAGGGGCGGTTCGTGCGCATCACCGCGGCGGGGCTGAAGGAGTCTCACCCGCACGACGTGCAGATCGTGGTCGAGGCGCCGAACTACAAGCGGTAGTCGCTACCCTGGGCGGATGATCAGGCGGACGCACCCGTCGGCGACCCTGTCGACCACCCGCACCGAGGCCTTCACCGACGGCGTCTTCGCCATCGCCGCCACGCTCCTGGTCCTGGATCTGACGACGAACACCTTCGCCACGGTGTCGTCGGACGGCGAGCTGTGGGCTGCGCTGCTCAGCGAGTGGATGCTGTTCGTGAACTTCGCGCTGAGCTTCGTGCTGCTGTGCATCATGTGGATGGTCCACGTCTCGCAGTTCGAGCACATCGCCCGCGTCGACAACGTCATGATCTGGCTCAACAACGGACGCCTCCTGCTGATCGTGCTCGTGCCGTTCAGCACCCGCATCACCACCGAGTACTCGGAGTACTACGCCGGCCGCATCATGCTGGCGGCGAACTTCTTCCTCGCCATCGTCTTCAGCTTCCTGCAGTGGCGCTGGGCGCTCGCTCATCGGGAGCAGATCCTGCCGGATCTCTCGCGGGAGGAGGCGATCGCCTACGGACGCGGCAACCTCAGCGCCCTGATCCTGTCGGGGATCGTCCTGGTGCTCTCCCCCTTCATCGGGTCGATCGCGTTCACCGTGTTCCTGCTCGACGGGTTCCTGACCCGTCGGCTGCACGGCAAGGGCGACGACTGAGCGAAGCATGTCGGCGTCGCCCGCAGGGCGGGCGGGGTAGGCCTGGGTCGGCGAGGCTGACGCGTGACGCCGCGGCCGGCCGGGCGTACCGTGGACGGCATGTGCCGGAACATCCATACTCTTCACAATTTCGAGCCGGCGGCGACCTCGGAAGAGGTGCACGCCGCCGCTCTCCAGTACGTCCGCAAGATCGCGGGCACGACGAAACCCTCCAAGGCAAATCAGGAGGCGTTCGATCGGGCCGTGCACGAGATCGCCCACATCACCGCCCACCTGCTCGAAGACCTCGTCGCGGTGACTCCGCCGAAGAACCGCGAGGAGGAGGCCGCGAAGGCCCGCGCGCGGGCGATCGCGTCCGGGCGGTACTCGGCAGCCTGAGTCGTCGGTGATCGACGGCGCGCAGACCGCGCGGTGTCAGGACCTCGCAGATCTGCACGATCTCGGTTCCAGCACGCCCGCTGCATCCGAAGTGCGGCAGTTCTCCGAAGTCGTGCCGGACCGCCTGCCGCGAGGAGCCGATCGCTGAGATAGTCTGGTCGGCTCGCGACTCGCGGGTCGGCGATCGCCGAACGGATGCCGCGACCCGCGGCTGCATGCAGGATCGGGCATGGGCTACATCGACATCAGCGCAGTCTCGTACGGCCTCCCCGACGGCAGGCCGCTACTGGACGAGGTCTCGTTCCGTGTCGGCGAGGGATCGACGACCGCGCTGATCGGCGCGAACGGCGCGGGCAAGACGACGCTGCTGCGCATCGTCCGCGGCGACGAGCCCGCGCACGCCGGAGCGGTGTCGATCGGGGGAAGCCTCGGCGTCATGGACCAGTTCGTCGGTCACGGCCGAGCGGCCTCGACGGTGCACGACCTGCTGATCGAGGTCGCGCCCCGCCGCATCCGGGAGGCGGCCCTCGAACTGGAGGCGGCCGAGACGGCCATCATCGAGAACGACCATCTCGAGGCGCAGCTGCGCTACGCGACGGCGCTCGCCGACTACGCGGATTCCGGAGGCTACGAGCACGAGACGGTCTGGGACCAGTGCACCGTCGCCGCGCTCGGGGTGCCGTTCGAGCGGGCGCGGTTCCGGGACCTCGCCTCCCTCTCGGGCGGCGAGCAGAAGCGCCTCGTGCTCGAGGCGCTGCTGCGCGGCCCCGACGACGTCCTCCTGCTGGACGAGCCCGACAACTACCTCGACGTCCCCGGCAAGCGGTGGCTCGAACAGCAGCTGAAGGCGACGCCCAAGACGGTGCTGCTCGTCTCACACGACCGCGAGCTCCTCGCGCGCGGAGCGGATCGCATCGTGACGCTCGAGACGGGCGCCGCCGGCAGCACGGCATGGGTGCACGGCGGCAGCTTCGAGACGTACCACGCGGCACGCGCCGACCGGATGGACCGGCTCGACGAGCTGCGCCGGCGCTGGGACGAGCAGCACGCCAAGATCAAAGCCCTCGTTGCAGCCCTGAAGGTGAAGGCCACCGCCAGCGACGAGTTCGCGTCGCGCTACCGGGCAGCCCAGACCCGCCTCGCCAAGTTCGAGGAGGCCGGTCCACCGCAGGAGCGGCCGCCGGAACAGGATCTGCAGCTGCGCCTGCGGGGCGCTCGCACGGGCAAGCGCGCTGTCGTCGCGGAGCGGCTCGAACTGAAAGGGCTGATGAAGCCCTTCGATCTCGAGGTGTGGTTCGGCGACCGCGTCGCGGTGCTCGGATCCAACGGGTCGGGCAAATCGCATTTCCTGCGGCTGCTCGCGCGCGGCGGCACGGATCCCGATGCGCGGCTCGGCCACGTCACCTCGGCGGGCGCGACCCTCGAGCCGGTCCCGCACGCGGGGCGCGGCATCCTGGGTGCACGTGTCGTTCCGGGCTGGTTCGCCCAGACCCACAGGCATCCGGAGTTCGTCGGCCGCACCCTGCTGGAGCTGCTGCACCGCGGCGATGAGAACCGCCCGGGGATGCCGAGGGATGCCGCCAGCTCCGCCCTCGATCGATACGGGCTGGTCGGTCAGGCCCTGCAGACTTTCGAGACCCTGTCGGGCGGGCAGCAGGCCAGGTTCCAGATCCTGCTGCTGGAGCTCTCGGGCACGACGCTGCTGCTGCTGGACGAACCCACCGACAACCTCGACCTGGCCTCTGCCGAAGCGCTCGAGCTGGCGCTCGCCCGCTTCGAGGGGACGGTTCTGGCCGTCACGCACGACCGTTGGTTCGCGCGATCCTTCGATCGCTTCCTCGTGTTCGGAGCCGACGGCGCGGTCTACGAGTCCGACGAGCCGGTCTGGGACGAGGGGCGCGTGGCGCGCGCACGGTAGCTGGCGCGCGCCGGCGCCCGTCCGAGGGGTGGCTGAAGACGCGGATGCCGCGGCCGGGCGTCAGCGCAGGCGGAACGCCTCGGCAGCCCTGGCTGCGGGATCGAGCGCGAGGTCGGCCAGCACCGCCCCGACTCCGGGCGCGAACTTGAAGCCCTGGCCCGAGAAGCCCGCGCCGATCACGATCCGCCCGACGCGATCGAGCACGAATGCCTCGTCAGGGGTGGAGGTGTAGGTGCAGCTGATCGGTGCGGCGGTCTCGGCGTCCAGCCCCGGCATCCATTCGCGCACATACTCCGCGAGCACGTCCGCCAGCTTGTCGGTGCGGAACGGCCGGGCGTCCGGGTCGACCACGTCGCCGACCGTGTGGAATCCCACCTTGACACCCTCGCCAGGCGTCGGCATGCCGTACACGTTCGCCGGCCATCCTCCAGGGGTGACGAAGTGGTTGAACGACGGCCACGGGGCGTCGGGATCGCGCGGGGCGAAGTGGGCGGGGCTCTCTTCGGTCACCCGCAGCGGTGGAAGAGTGATGCCGCTCAGCAGAGCGCCCGTCCAGGCGCCGACCGTGACCACCACCGTATCGGCGCGCACCGTGCCCTCGGCGGTGTGGACCGATACGCCGTCGGCGTCCTGCTCGAAGTGCGTGACCGGCGTCTGCCAGCGGACGTCACCGCCCGCCGCGACGATGCGCTGCTCCAGCTCTTCGAGGGCGGCGGATGCTCGGACGACACCGGCATCCGGTGAGTGCAGCACGGTGTCCTCGAACCTCATGCCCGGCCAGCGGCCGGACGCCTCTGCGCCATCGAGCAGGTCGGCGGGAATGCCGCGGTCTCGCAACTGGGCATGGATGGCGACCAGACCGGCCCCGGTGCCGCCGAGTGCCGCCCCGCCGCCGTGCGAGACGAGACCGTGCAGCCGCAGCAGGGGCTCGCCGCCGGGCGTGCCGAGCGCGTCCCACCCTTCGCGAGCCCGTGCGAGCAGATCGAGGTAGTGCTCGTCGGCGTACGCGTTGTTGAAGTTGCGGGTCTCACCGTGCGAGGCGCCGCGGGTGTGGCCGCGTGGGAACCGCTCGAGCACCACCGGGCGCTCGCCGTGCCGGGCCAGCGCCCAGGCGGTCGACAGGCCCATCACGCCGCCGCCGATCACCACGAAAGGCACGCGTTCGCTCATCCTTCGATCTTCGCAGGACACGCCTCCCGCTCGCCTGTCACGATCGGCGCTTCGCGCCGAAGGCTTGTGCCAGGCGAGCGGTCCGGGCGTCAGGCGCGGACGAGCTCGGGTTCGCCGGATGCCTCGTCCGCGGCATCCGGAATGGAGGCGGGCTCCGCGACGGTGGACGAGCGCCCCGCCGGCAGCCAGAGAGCTGCGACCATCGCCGCGAACAGCACCGCCGCGCCGGTGAAGACGGCAGGACGGGCCGCGTCCACGTACAGATCGGGGGTCAGCTGGCCGCCTGCCCCCACGAAGATCGCGGTCATGACGGCCGTCCCGAGCGCGATGCCGATCTCGCGGACGGTCGAGTTGACGCCCGAGGCCTTCGCGTGATCGATCATGCCGAGCGTGGCCAGCAGGGCCGTGGCGGACGGAGCGAACACGAGCCCCATGCCGACGCCGGCGAGGATGAACGGCACCACGAGCTCGGCGTACGGAACATCGGTCGACAGGGTGGTCGACAGCCACAGGAGCGCCACCGCCTGCAGCCCGAGGCCGGTGACCATGAGCACCCGCGTGCCCACGCGTGGTGCGATGAAACCGGCGAGCGGGGCGACGAACATCGGCGCGAGCGTCCATGGCGTGGTCTGGACCGCCGCCTCGAGCGGGGTCGATCCCTGCACCACCTGCATGTACTGGATCAGGATGAACACGGCCCCGAAGGTGCCGAAGCTGAACGCGAACCCGACGATGTTGGTCACCGAGAACGAGCGGTCGCCGAACAGCCGCAGCGGCACCAGCGGCGCGTTGGCTCGCGCCTGCCACAGCAGGAACACGACGAGCAGGACGACGCCGCCGACGATCTCGGCGATCACGCCGGCCGAGCCCCAGCCGTCGTCGTTGCCCCGGACGATCGCGTGAACCAGCGCGAGCACGCCGGCTCCGGCCAGGACCGCGCCGAAGACATCGATCCGAGCACGTCGGCCGAAGTCGTTGTTCAGCGCGAAGAACGCCAGCGGAATCGCGATCAGGGCGACAGGGACGTTGAGCCAGAAGATCGCCTGCCAGTTCCAGCCTTCCATGACGGCTCCTCCGACCAGCGGCCCCACGGCGACGCCGAGACCCGAGACGCCGCCCCAGATGCCGATGGCGAGCGGCCGGCGCTCTGGGGCGACTCCGCCCGAGATGAGCGCGAGAGAGAGCGGCAGGACTCCCGCGCCGCCGAAGCCCTGCAGCGCCCGCGCCGCGATCAGCTGGCCGGGATCGGTGCTGAGAGCGGCCAGAACGGAGCCGATGCCGAAGATCGCGATGCCGATCACGAACACGGTCCGTCGGCCGAAGCGATCGCCGAGGGCCGAGGCCACGAGGATCATGCTCGCGAACGAGAGCGTGTACGCGTTGACGAACCACTGCAGCTCCTCGACCGAGGCGCCGAGACGGTCGTGCAGCACGGGGAGGGCGTTGGTCATGACGAGGTTGTCGAGCGTCGCCATGAACATGGGCAGGGATGCCGCGGCGATCACGAGTCCGAAGGCCCGGCGTCGCGTCGTGGGAGGTGAGGCGAGAGTCACAGCGGACTCCTTTCGCAGGATAGTTGTAATCGGATGATTACTAGCTGGTGGTCACTGTAGTAATCGACTGATAACATGTCAACCGTGAAGTCGAATCAGGCAGGGATCGCGGATGCCGGCCGTCGGATGAGCTCCGACGAGCGGCGCGAGCAGATCGTGGAAGCGGCCATCGCAGTCTTCGGCGCGAAGGGCTACGTCGGTACCACCACCGACGACGTGGCGCGCGCGGCATCCGTCTCCCAGCCGTACGTCGTGCGCCTGTTCGGCACCAAGGAGAACCTCTTCCTCGCCGCGCTCGACAGCGCGCTCGAGCGATTGCTCGCCGCCTTCCGCAGCGCGCCGGACGGCGACGATCTGCACGATCGGGGCGAACTCATGGGACAGGCGTACCTGGGCCTGCTCGAGGTGCGCGGCCTGCACCAGATCCTCTCGCACGCGTTCCTGCTCGGCGCGCACCCGGTGATCGGGCCTGCGGCCCGCGCAGGGTTCGCCCGCGTCTGGCACTTCCTGCGCGACGACGCGGGCTACACCTCCGAGGAGGCGCAGAAGTTCCTCGCGATGGGGATGCTCATCAACACGATGGTGGGCCTGCGCATGACCGGGGAGTACGGCAAGGA
>NZ_DASUNI010000209.1:0-9203 GCF_036277215.1 Microbacterium sp.
TCCTGGCTTCGAATTCGTCGGCTCGGTCGCCGCCGAAGACGAGGTGCGTGTGGCTGTCGACGAACCCCGGAATCACCGCCCGCCCGGCCGCGTCGACGACCTCGACTGCCCCCTCCGCCCCCTCCACCTCCCGCGAGACTGCAACCGCACCTCGAGACTGCGGGGTTACCCCGCTGTCTCGATCTCCCGGTGCAGTCTCGCGGAAAGGGGGCGCTTCGGTGGCGGGGCCGACCCACGCGATGCGGCTGCCGTCGATCAGCACCGCGGCATCCCGCAGAGTGCCGCACGGGTCGCCGTCGCCGGCGACGTTGGTCGTCAGCTCGCCGATGTTCGTGATGAGCGTGGTGCTCACAGCATCGGAACCTTCAGGCCACGTTCGCGCGCGACCTCTTTCGCGCGGTCGTAGCCCGCGTCGACGTGTCGCATGACGCCCGTGCCGGGGTCGTTGGTGAGCACACGCTCGAGCTTCTCAGCGGCGAGGGCGGTCCCGTCCGCGACGATCACCTGCCCGGCATGGATGCTGCGGCCGATGCCGACGCCTCCCCCGTGGTGGATCGATACCCACGATGCGCCGCTGGCGGTGTTGAGCAGCGCGTTCAGCAGCGGCCAGTCGGCGATCGCGTCGGAGCCGTCGGCCATCGCCTCGGTCTCGCGGTAGGGCGAGGCGACCGAGCCGGCATCGAGGTGGTCGCGACCGATCACGATCGGCGCGGACAGCTCGCCGGAGGCCACCATCTCGTTGAACTTCAGTCCCGCGAGGTGGCGCTCCCGATATCCGAGCCAACAGATGCGGGCGGGAAGTCCTTCGAAATGCACGGTGTCGCCGGCCTTGTCGAGCCACCGCACCAGACCGGCGTTGTCGGGGAAGAGCTGCTTCACCGCTTCGTCGGTCTTGCGGATGTCCTCGGGATCGCCCGACAGAGCCACCCACCGGAACGGACCCCTGCCCTCGGCGAACTGCGGACGGATGTACGCGGGCACGAACCCGGGGAACTCGAAAGCGCGGTCGAAGCCGCCGAGCTGCGCCTCGGCGCGGATCGAGTTGCCGTAGTCGAAGACCGCGGCTCCGGCATCCTGGAATCCGACCATCGCGGCCACCTGCTTGGCCATGCTGCCGCGTGCGCGGTCGGTGAAGCCCGCCGGATCGCGCTCGGCCTCGGCGCGCCAGTCCTCCACGTCGACGCCGACCGGCAGATAGGCGAGGGGGTCGTGCGCGCTCGTCTGGTCGGTGACGATATCGATCGGCGTGCCGCGCAGCAGCAGCTCGGGGAAGACGAGCGCGGCGTTGCCCACGACACCGACGCTGAGAGCCCGCCCGTCGTCCTTCGCCGCCACGACGCGGGCGACAGCCTCGTCCAGGTCGGTCGTGTACTCGTCGAGGTAACCGTGCTCGACCCGCCGCGCGAGCCTCGACTCGTCCACGTCGACGATCAGCACCGCACCGCCGTTCAGCGTCACCGCCAGCGGCTGAGCGCCGCCCATGCCGCCGCATCCGCCCGTGAGGGTCAGCGTTCCCGCGAGCGAGTCGCGACCGAGCGAGCGGGCGACGGCGGCGAACGTCTCGTACGTGCCCTGCAGGATTCCCTGCGTGCCGATGTAGATCCACGATCCGGCCGTCATCTGCCCGTACATCGTGAGGCCCAGCTGCTCGAGCCGGCGGAACTCGGGCCACGTCGCCCAGTCCCCCACGAGGTTGGAGTTGGCGATCAGCACGCGCGGCGCCCATTCGTGCGTGCGGAACACGCCGACGGGCTTTCCGGACTGCACCAGCAGCGTCTCGTCCGGCTCGAGCTCATCGAGCGTGCGCACGATCGCGTCGTACGCCTCCCAGCTGCGCGCCGCCTTGCCCGTACCCCCGTAGACGACGAGGTCCTCGGGGTGCTCGGCGACCTCGGGATCGAGGTTGTTCATCAGCATCCGCTTGGCCGCCTCGGCGCCCCAGCTCTTGGCGGTGCGCACGCTCCCGCGCGCAGCGCGCACGGTCCTGATCTCGGTCGCTGAGCCTGTCGAAGCACTGTTCATGAGGCTGCTCCTTCCGCGGCGCGCGCGACCCGGCCGGAGAGCACCAGGTCGGTCACCGCTTCGATGTCGGGTGAGAGGAAGTGGTCGTGTCCCGGTCCGCGAGCCACGGTGCGCACCAGATCCCGCACCGCGCCGGTCACCGGTCCCGGCTCGAGCGGCGCGCGCAGGTCGATCGCGCGCGTCCCGGTCAGCACCTCGATCGCGAGCACGCGCGCGAGTCCGTCGATTCCGCGGCGCAGCTTGCGCGCGGCAGCCCAGCCCATCGAGACGTGGTCCTCCTGCATCGCGCTGGACGGAATCGAATCGACGGATGCCGGAACCGCGAGCCTCTTGAGCTCGGACACGATTCCGGCTGCGGCGTACTGCGCGATCATCAGGCCCGAGTCGACGCCGACCTCGTGCGCGAGGAACGGCGGAAGCCCGTGACTGCGGGCGGGATCGAGGGCGCGGTCGGTGCGTCGCTCCGAGATCGACGCGACATCGGCGACGGCGATCGCAAGGAAGTCCAGGACATAGGCGATCGGCGCACCGTGGAAGTTGCCATTGGATTCGACGCGCCCGTCGTCGGTGATCACCGGGTTGTCGACCGCCGCGACGAGCTCGCGACTCGCGATCGTCCGGGCGTAGTCGACGGTGTCGCGCGCCGCGCCGTGAACCTGGGGCGCGCAGCGCAGCGAGTACGCGTCCTGAACACGCGTGCAGTCGGGTCCCTTGTGCGATGCGACGATCGGCGAGTCGGCGAGGAACGCACGCAGGTTGGCAGCGGATGCCGCCTGCCCGACCTGCGGACGGAGCTCCATGAGATCGGCGGCGAAGACGGCGTCGGTGCCCAGCTGGCTCTCGATCGAGAGAGCCGCAGCGACATCGGCGGTGTCGAGCAGCACGGACAGGTCGGAGAGTGCCAGCAGCAGCATCCCGAGCATGCCGTCGGTGCCGTTGATGAGCGCGAGGCCCTCCTTCTCGCGGAGAACGAGCGGCTCGATGCCGGCCTCGGCGAGCGCGTCCGCCGCCGACACCATGTCGCCGGACGCGTTGCGGACGTCGCCCTCCCCCAGCGCCGCGAGAGCGACGTGCGACAGCGGAGCGAGATCGCCGGAGCAGCCGAGAGAGCCGTACTCCCGCACGGCCGGCGTGATTCCGGCGTTCAGCATCGCCGCATAGGTCTCGGCCACGACCGGACGCACGCCCGTGTGGGCGGTCATCAGCGTATGCAGCCGCAGCAGCTGCAGGGCGCGCACCACCTCCCGTTCCACCTCAGCACCGGTGCCGGCCGCGTGCGAGCGGATCAGGCTCGCCTGCAGCTGGGCGCGTCGCTCGGGCGCGATGAACGTGGTGGCGAGTGCACCGAACCCTGTCGAGATCCCGTAGTGCGGCTCGGGATCGTCGGCGAGCCCCTCGACGAGCATGCGGGATGCTGCGACCTGCTCGAGGGCGGCGGGGTCCAACACGACTCGGGCTCCGTGCCGAGCGACGGCGACGACGTCGTCGGGGCGCAGGGGTGCGGCGCCCACGACCACGGTGGTGTCGAGAAGGATGCTCATGCTTCGATTGCACACCCGTCGGCTCGCGCGAGACAGAGCCTCGTGGCATCCTGTGTCTGTCATGCCAGACACCTCGAAGCCCCACCCCCAGGTCCCCGCGGCCGACCAGACGCTGCGCATCCTGTCGTTCCTGGCGCGGCAACGCGGTCCGGTCGCGGCGCGCACGATCGCGACCCAGCTCGGCGTGCCGCGTTCCAGCGTCTATCACCTCCTCGCGACGCTCGAGGAGCACGGCTTCGTCGTCCACCTGCCGGCCGAGCGGCGCTGGGGGCTCGGCACCGCCGCGTTCGAGCTCGCCGGCGGCTATGCGCGACAGCAGCCGCTGGCGCGCCTCGGCCGCAGCCTGATCGCCGCTCTCGCCGACCACACCGGCGAGAGCGCGCACCTGGCGGTGATGACCGGTCGCGACGTGCTCTACATCGTCGAAGAGCGCGCGCCCCGCCGGCCGGCGCTGGTCACCGACGTGGGTGTTCGCCTGCCCGCCCACCTCACCGCGACCGGCCGCGCGATGCTTGCGGCCCTCCCTCGCGAGCAGGTTCGTGCGCTGTATCCGGATGCCGCATCCTTCGCCGACCGGACGGGACGCGGTCCCGCGCGACCTGGCGAGCTGCGCGAAGTCCTACGCAGTGTGCGGATCGAGGGCTTCGCGACCGAGGACGGTGAGGTCACGCTCGGGCTGCGCTCGGTGGGGGTCGCCGTCCTGGACCACGTGGGCTGGCCGATCGCGGCGATCGCGGTGACCTATCCCAGCGATCCCGAGCGGGATGCCGCCACTCTCGCCGCCGAGATCACCCCGGTGGTCAGCGAATTGAGGCGCCGGATCGGGGGTGCGCCGCGATGACGGCGCACCCCCCGATCCTGCGCTGACGTCAACCTGCGAAGTGCGCGAGGATCCTGGCCACCACTTCGTTCCGCGCGGCCTCGGACTCGAGCTGCTCGAGACCGAACCCGAACAGCAGCGTGTCCGGTGTCGCCGTCGCCCCGTAGAACGGGCCCTCGGCCTGGTAGCGCTCGAAGTCCGAGGCGTTGGCGGGACTGCCCGCCGGTGCACCGGGAACGTTCCATGCGCCGAGCCCCGACTCGAAGCCCTCCAGCTCGGTCTCGGCCCCGCCGACGACCAGCTTGGTGTCATCCACCATCACGCCGACATCTCCGGTGAACGGATCGGTCACGTAGCTGATGGCGATCTCGACGTCCTGTCCCGCGTACGCGCTGAGATCGAATGACACCGGGATCCACCCGCCGGACGATCCGGTGAACGAATTCCAGACGCCGCTGGTGCCCGACGGCTCGCATGCCGACTCGCCGACGGTCAGGTAGTGCTCCAGCCACGGGTGCTCCGCGACGAGGAAGCCCGCCTCGCACTCCTCCGGCACGTCCGTCGAGGTCGCGCCGCCCGCTTCGGGCAGCGTCGTCCACGCCTCCGTCCCGACCGGCCGTGCCTCGACGATCACGTGGTCGTAGCCGAGCTCGGTCGCGTACGAGAGCTGCGCTTGGAACGACGCGGTCGCGCCCTCGGGGATCGTGTACGTGCGGACGAGCCGTTGGTATCCGTCGTCGACGTGGTCGGCGAACATCGCCCATTCGCCTTCGACCGGGATGAACGGTCCCGACGGGTTCTGGTACTCCGCGACGGCCCAGCTCTCGAACTGGGGGAACTCCGAGACCGGAAGGACGTCGCTTGTGACGGTGAACGCGCCGACCTCGTCGATCGGGTTGTCCGCAGTTGCGGGACCGCCGAACAGCGCCTCCACGCCCTCGAGCGGTGGGGCGATGCCGGTGACACCGTCCGCGACGAGCGGTCCGCGGTCGTACGCTCCGAGCCAGTACTGCGTGAAATCGTCCGCCAGCAGCAGGCAGTCCGAGTAGATGTCAGCGGTGATCACGCACTGCTGGTCGGGTGCGCCGTCCAGCCCGTAGTAGATGCCTCCGACCGTGCTCGCGAGCTGCCCGTAGTATGCGGTGGTCTCCCCGGCCAGGGCGAGTTTCCCACCCTCATTCAGGAAGTCGCGGACGGCGATCGTCAGATACTGCTGCCTCTCGGCGACGGAGATGTCCTCGTACGGGCCGGCGTACGTTTCGGTGACGACGTCCTCCTCGTCCTGCGTGAGCCGGTTGTCGCCGAGGTACCACAGCACGGCGTCGTAGTGGCTGAGCACGCCCAGGTCATGCGGGATTCCGCTCACGTCGACGTCCCAGACATCCGGCGTCACGCCGTTGGCCTCGAGCGCGGCGACGTGTTCGTCGACGTACTTGGGTCCTCCGGCCGACGGTGGCTCAAGCTGGTTCTGGGCTCCCGTGTAGTCCTCGTTCGCGATGATGAGCACCGAGTTGCCGGTGTCCTGCGCGACCTCATAGGTGAAGTGCTCGCTCTCGATCTTCTTGAGCCCGCGGTTCTTGAGGATGTCCCGCACAGATGGCACCCCCGTGAACCACACCTCGACGGTGTCGCCCGCCTGAGTGCCCTTGACGGTTCCGCGATACTCCGCGTAGTAGTCGACGTTCTCGTCGCCGTAGCGCTCACCGCCTCCCCACTCCTTCACGGCGGACACGCGCAGCGGGCCCCCGTTGACCCGGTAGACCATGAGCTTGGCGAGCAGGTCGCGCTTGGCCCAGACGGCGACGGTCTGCGGGTCGCCGTAGGAGACTGCGAATGAGTCGACGCGGAAGTCCTCGGCGTCACGACCGACCACCGAGACCGGGTCGTCCGGGTCCTTCGCCGATTCCGCGACGGCGAGCGCGAAGGGGATGTTCTTTTCGAACTCCGCCTGGATGAGCCCCTCGTCGTCAGGGAAGTTGAACCCGCTCAGGCAATCCTCGGCGAGCCACTCGTCGTCCGGATTCGCGTTCGAGGCCGACTCGCACGTGCCCATCTCCGGCGTGAAGCCGAGCGTGCCGTACGCCTCCTGCGCATGCGAGTCGGTGTCGCCGTTGGTCGTGTACAGCTCGGCCGAGATGTCCGGGTCGTACTGCGGGATCGCGGGGTTCGCGTCGTCGCCCACCATCGCCTCGTAGATGACGTCGTCCGGCGACGGCGTCGCGACCTGCCAGCCGATGCCGTGCAGCAGCAGTTCGGCAGCCGAGTGGTAGTTCACCAGGAACTGCGGCGTCGTGGTGGCGAACAGTCCGTCCAGCGCCTGCGTCTCGGGCTCCGACGCCGGCGACGGACCGCGATACGTGTCGCTCGTCGGGTTCGGTGACGACCCCTCGTTGTCGTAGCCCCAGCGAGTCGGGTAGTTGCGGTTCAGGTCCACTCCGTCTGCGCCGGTGATCTTGCCGTCGCCGTCGTTGTCGCGGAGGTTCTTGCGCCAGAGCCTCTGCCCTTCGGTGAACGTGTAGTCATACCCGTCGGGGTTGGCGACGGGTATGAACCACAGCTCGGTGCTGTCGATGATCCCCTTGACCCGAGGGTCGGTCGCGTAGGAGTCCAGGTAGTAGTCGAGCAATCGACGCACCATCTCGGGCGTGATCCACTCGCGCGCGTGCTGAGCCCCGACGTAGATGGTCGTCGGGCGCTTGCCGTCCTTCGTCTTCGCCACGTTCTTCGTCAGCCGCACGGCGCCGATCTCCTGGCCCTGCACGGTCTGGCCGATCACCCGGAACTCGGCTATCTGCGGATTCGCGGCTGCCTGAGCCATCAGCTCCTCGAGGATGCCGCCCTCACCGCTGTAGGTGCGGAACACTCCTGCAGCGGTGTCCAGCGATCGGCGCTGTGCGGAGGGCCGCTTGACCTCGAGGGCGGTGCCGCTCTCGGCCAGTCGCGCCGCCTGCTCGCCGCTGAGGATGACCTCGACTGCGATCTGACCGGGCGCGTCCTCGCTCGGTGACGTGACGACCTCGTGCCTGTCGACGCCCAGCTCCACGATCGCCGCGAGGCCGTCCGCGCCGACGGTGCCGGTGTACACGGCGAGCCGGTCGGCCTCTCCTCCAGGCGGCGGGCTCGCCATGCTCGGGGCGGCGACGAGCCCGGAGAGGATCACGGCGGCGGCGGTGGCGACGGCGAGCTTTCGGAACATGCGCACTCCCTTGTGGCGCGATGCCAGCCTGCCGGGGTGTATCAGCGGTCGGTCCCGGGGGTGGCGCGACGCGAATGGTCCTCATCTTGCAACCCGTCGCGGGGACCGTCAAGAGGCCGTGCTAGCGGAGGATGAGCCGCGGTTCCACCAGCACGTGCTCGGGTGGAGCATCCCGGTCGCGGGGCGCGACGGCCTGTCCGGTTGTTCCCATCAGGAGGTTGAGGACCGCTGCGGCGACGAGCTCGGGCGACTGCTCCATGCTCGAGATGCCCAGTGCCTCCGCGACGGGCGTGTTGTCGAAGCCGATGACGGGCAGATGGCGACGACCGGCATCGGCAGCGGCGAGGTGCGCGCCGACGGCGTGCGAGTCGCTTACGCACACGAGGGCATCGAGTTCGCTCAGCACGTCCGGTTCTGCGAACGCCGCCGACATCACCTCTCGGGCGTTCGCGAGTCCGTCGACCGCCTCGAAGCGCGGACCGGAGGCTCCGGCATCCGTCATCGCCTCCCGCCATCCGCGCTCGCGGTCGTCGCCGGTGCCGTTGTCGGGCGGCCAGCCGAAGAAGCCGATGCGGGCGCCCTGGGTCGCGAGCATGTGACGGGTGGCCGTCCGTGTGCCGGCCGCGCCGTCGACGTCGACCCAGGTATGGGCTGGACGATACACGTCGTCGCCGCCCCAGGGTCGGCCGAACGACACGAAGGGCACGTCGCGTTCGAGAAGCCAGCCGGTGCGCGGGTCGCCGAAGAACGTTCCGGTGATCACCACGGCGTCGATCTCGGCTCCGTCGACGAGGTCGCCGAGCCGGGCGATCTCCTCGTCGGCGGTGCGTGCGCTGTAGATGAGCACGCGCATCCCCCGTTCGCTGGCACGTTCGGTGAGCGCGTGCACGAATCGATCGAGGATCACGCCCGAGATTCCCCCGGAATACGGGTCGAGGTGGATGCCGATCGTCGAGCTGCGGCGCGTGCGCAGCCGGCGCGCCGCGGCATGCGGACGATAGGCGAGGTCCGCGATGGCCTGCTGCACCCGCTCACGCGTCTCATCGCGGACGATGTGCGGCGAGTTGAGGACGTTCGAGACCGTCTGCCGCGAGACGCCCGCGATGCGCGCGACGTCCTCGACGGTCGGCGGCTTGGCCATGGGCGATACTCCCGGCTCCAGTGTGAACGTTCAAATCGTTATCGACAGGGTACCCCCGAGGGGTTGACACGCACGGAGGGCGGCTCTTACGTTTCCCTTAGCGGCCGGATTTGATCGTTCAAAGATTGGAACGATCAAAGCCTCCGCTGCGCGGTCCGCAGCACACGGGCCGCCCGCGGTGTTTATCAAAGGAGACAGACATGACACGGCACACACGGCGCGCCCTCCTCGGAGCCGGCGCGCTTCTGGTCACGGGCACTCTCGCGCTCACCGGATGCGGCGGCTCCGGGTTCGAAGAACCGGCGGGCACTGGAGATTCGGGCGACCTGACGTCATCGGATGACGCGATCACCCTCCTGATCGGCACCAGCGGCGACGCGGAGACGGATGCCGTCACCGAGGCGGTCGCGGCCTGGTCCGAAGAGTCCGGGATCGAGGCCGAGGTGAAGGTCGCCACCGACCTGCCGCAGGAGCTCTCGCAGG
>NZ_DASUNI010000210.1:0-4734 GCF_036277215.1 Microbacterium sp.
GATCTCTCCCATCACCTCGTCGCCGATCGCGAACGCCCTAACCTCGGAGCCGATCGCGGCGACCGTGCCGGCGATGTCGATCCCGCGGGTCGCGATGCGGGGCCGGCGCAGACCCGATACCGGCCGGATGAGCAGCGGCACGCCGCGCATCACCTTGACGTCGCCGGAGTTGATGGAGGTGGCGCGCACCCTGAGGAGCACGTCCGCCGGGCCGGGCACTGGCACCGCCACCCGTTCGATGCGGACCGCTTCGGGTCCGCCGTAGCGATTCTGGCGCCACGCGTCCATCGCTGCGGGGACGCCGGCGGCGGCATCCGTCATGATTCCGCCTGCGGGTACTGGAACACGTCGTCGAGCCCGACGCCGAAGACCCGCGCGATCTGGAACGCCAGCTCCAGTGTCGGCGAGTACCGCCCCTGCTCGATCGCAATGAGCGTCTGCCGCGTCACGCCGACGCGCCTCGCGAGCTCGACCTGAGTGAGCCCCGCGCCCTCGCGCAGCGCGCGGATCGAGTTGGTGACCCGGGTGGGCTTGACCATCAGACCATCCCCCGGCGGTAGGCGATGACGCTGGCGATGCCACCGAGGAACGCGGTGAGGAAGAAGCCGAAGAACATCGTGTTCGCGATCCAGAACCAGTCCGCCTCGAAGGCGCACAGCACGATCACCCCGAGCCCGGCGATCACCATGAATGCCTGCCCCACCCGGCTGCCCATGCGCGCGATGTCGCGATCGCGCACGTCCGACCTGCCGACGCCGTCGGGGTCGCGCATCCCCGCGAGGATCCCCCACAGGATGCTGATCACGATGGAGCCGACGATGCTCAGCCCGATCGTCCACAGCATGATCGGCCACCACACGACGTCGGTCAGCGGACCCCCGTCGGCCTGCTGCAGGATGACGACCACGTAGACCGTCATCGCTATCACGCTCACGATCAGCCCCACCCAGGTGTTGCGCTCCTCGTAGACCATGGTCCTCTCCGATGTCTAAAATACTTGACACTGCGACCGTAGCCGGCCGTGAAACGGGTGTCAAACATTTTTTACGTCACGTCCTTACGCGGTGCCGAGTTGCGCCGAAAGGCGTCCTCATCCCCCGCCGAGTCAGCCGATTGCCGCAAATGGCGCAGGACAATCCCGGATCGACCGTGCCCTGCCAGGCTGGGGGGATGGCCCGCCGAACCGCCGACGAAACCCGCCGCCTCATCCTCGAGGCGGCCATTCAGATGCTGCTCGAGCGCGGCGCGACCGCGGGTGTCCAGCACATCCGGCTCCAGGAGGTGCTGCGGTCGGTGGGGCTCACGACGGGAGCCGCCTACCGAATCTGGGCGGACCAGACCGAGTTCCACCGCGACCTCGCGGTCGAGATGGTGGGGCTGCGCTTCGCGCCGCCGGTGGCGAGCGCGGCGAGTGCGATCCGCGACGTGCTCGACTCGGGTGGATCCTTGAACGACGTCGCTCGCACGGCGGCGCTGGATCACGTCACGTACACCGCGAAGTTCCACACCGAGCCCGCGTCACGCGACTCGCACGCGTTCATCACGGCCCTGGCGCTGCGCACGGCGGCAGGCGCCTGGCCGGAGCTCCGGGTCGCCAGCGCCGACCGGCACCGGGAATCGATCGCCGCCTTCGCGGAGTTCTACGCGGCGCTGCTGCAGCGCTTCGGGCGCCGTATGCGGTCGCCGCTGACGATCGTCGACTTCACCGAGGCGATGGCGGCGCTCGGCGAGGGCTTCGCGATCCGGGCGGCCGAGGGGCTGGACCACCCCGAGTACGACATCCCGGAGGATGCCGAGGTGCCCAGCGGGCGGTGGACGCTCTTCGGCATCGGGATCCTGGGCCTCGTCGAGGCGTTCACCGTGGAAGCGGCCGAGCAAGCGGTGGAAGCGGCCGAGCAAGCGGTGGAAGCGGCCGGGCAAGCGGCCCCCGGCCGCGCGACGGAGACCGCCGACGGCCGGGGTCGCTGACCCCCCAGCACGAGGAACGCGCCGCGCAAGGCCCCCGCACTCGACGGCGCTCCGTCCCCCACAGACCATCGTGACTGTCGATCGCCCGGGAGGCTAGAAAGATAAGTTCTTTCTCTTCGCGGTCAGAAGTTTCTAGCGCCGTCCAGTCCTTCCGCGGCTCAGAGGCCGTCGGCCACCGCAGCGGCCGCCTTCAGCCAGGCCCGCTGCGTCGAGAGCGCCAGGTTGTCGAAGCGGAGCGGGCCGTTGTGCAGCGCGGGATCGAACGGGATGGTGACGACGGCGCGCGCCAACCCCGTGAACCCGTCGGCGACCTGACGGACGGCGGCCGCCGTGCCGTCCCGCTCGGACTGCAGCACGATCACGACGGCGGAGGATGCCAACCGGGCACCGGCCTCGTCCCGCTGCCGGAGGGCCTCGAGCAGAAGCGCCCCGGACTCGGCGGATTCGGCGGAGGCCGTGGTGGCGACCACCAGCTGATCGGTGAAGTCGATCATGCGCAGCCAACGCGGGGCGGATTCGTCGTTGCCGGAATCGAAGAAGACGACACGGAAATACTTGGTGGCCACGTCGTGGAGGGCATCGAAGTCCTCCCGCGTGATCCGCTGGTTGGTGGCCAGCAACTCGGGGTTGGACCGCAGCACGTCGTACTTGTCGCTCGTCTGGTGATGGACGAATCGGGCGAGATCGGCGACCTGGGCGGACGGAGCGAGCATCTCCGACGCCGAGGGGAGGAGGTCCTGGATGGTCGCCTCATGTTCCGCCTTCTCGGTCCGCCAGCCGAGGGTGCCCCGCGTGTCGTTGTTATCCCAGGCGAGGACGCCCGACCCTCCCGAGCGGGCGAACACCGCTGCGAGCATCGCCGTGGTCACGGTCTTGCCGACGCCGCCCTTGCCGTTGACGACGGCGACCGTGCGCGGCGTCAACCACCGGCGGCTCACCGCCTCGGCGTATCCGCGGCGGTCGCGCTCCGCGGACGACGGCGGCAGCTGCATTCCCGTCGACCGGACGACGAAGCCGCGCCATCCTTCCTGCGCGGCGGGATCGCGCGGCTCCGCCCACAGGAACGAGGCGCGCGTCGCAGCGCTGCCGCCGACATCGGCCACCGGCGCGTCCGAGGCCGCCAGCTGCGGATCTGAAACCACCAGCGGCTCGTCGGAGGCCACGTCCTGCGGCCCGTCGATCCGCTCCGCCGCATCGGACTCGACGACGTCGTCGAGTCCCTCGAAGGATGCCGTCGAGTCGGTCGGCGGCCGATGGATCGTGCTCATCCCGTTCTTCCTTTCATCAGGGTCGTCCGCAGTACGGGCTCGACGCAGCCGCCGGACGGCCGATGTCGCTGCGCGGACGAGAAGTGCCGATACGCGCACGAGGACCACCGCCAGTCCGAGCAGCGGAAGCACGAGGAGCACGATCGAGAGCACCGCAACCACAAGCAGGACCGGATCAATCTGCTCCCACGCGGTGACCACGGATGCGGCGTGCACCGAGATCGCCTCGACGGTCTTCGTCAGCACCAGCGGCAGCATCCACAGCGACACGAGCAGCGCGATCACCAGGAGCGGGACCACGGTGACCACCCAGATGGTGACGATCCTCCGCGCTGCAGGCTTGAGCTCGGCGATTCGCGGATCCGTCGCACGGCCGGGGAGGATGCTGCGGGCGACCGGACCGACGCGCGAGAACAGGTCCGGCACGCCCACCAGGTCGGCGAGGACGAAGTACCCGTCCAGCCGGATGAACGGCGGCAGCTGCTGGATCATCTGGAGCTGCATCAGGATGACGACCAGCAGCAGCAGGCCGTGCCCCGTGATCAGATACCCGGCGCCGGCGGCCAGAACGCACCACACGTTGAAGTACAGCCCACCCAGGTCGGTTCGCACCCGCCCCGCACGATCAAGTCGATAGGAGTCGGTCACGTTCGTGAAATAGGCGGGGAAGACGATGTAGAGCCCGAATCCGATCCGACCCGGCGTGGCGCCGCCGTAGCGGCACGCCGTCGCATGTCCCAGCTCATGGATGAGCGCCCCGAGACTCAGCAGGGCGAACAGTGCGAGCAGCAGCGCGGGGGTCATCAGGATCTGCTCGAGCGCCGCAAGCGCGTCGCCCATCATGAGCAGGTAGACGTCGAGCGTGACGAGGAGGGCGAGAGCGACCACCACGATCGCGGGAAGGAAGATCGGCGCCAGGATGCCCGCGACGACGTTGACCGCGCGAGCGGGGAGGATGGTGCCGCGCAGACGCAGCGCCAGAAGGGGATCTGCCTTGGGCAGCCGCGGCGGCGGCCGGTCATCCTCGGCGGACGGCTCGATGAGCCCCAGCGGAACGAGCTTGGTGTCCAGCAGGTGGTGGAGTCCCTCGACAGTGAGCTCCCTGCCGTACGCCTCGCTCACCACCCGGGCGAGTTCGGGCGCCGGCTTCTCGGTCGCCGCCGAGTCCAGGACGAGGTTCAACAGCTCCGAGAGCTGTACGACCTGGCCATCCTGTCGCTGCACGAGGTGCGTCTCGTGAACAAGCCCGGAACCGGTCACCGGGCCCAGGAGCAGAACCCCGGAAGCACGGCGCCAGGTGTCAGAATCGGACGGTGCCGTCGGAATCGTCGTCACTTCGCCTCCCGGTGTGTGAGAAGCATCGGCTCGGCGGATGCGGTTCGGGGGGACGCACCCGCCGAGCTGATGCCCCGACTCAGTACTGCGTCACAACGATCGCCTGCCAGGCTCCGGCGTTGGCGACGGATCCGATGGTCGCGGCGTTGATTGCGAACGCGAG
>NZ_DASUNI010000211.1:0-8919 GCF_036277215.1 Microbacterium sp.
TCTCGCGGCAATTCTGGCGGTCAACTCCATATTGGGCGTCTCAAGCGGTGCTCCGTGCAGCCCTGACCTTGCTACGGCCGGCGCCTGCACCACAGTTACGAACTCGGGCACGCAGGTGGACATCGGGGCGAGCATCACCGATGCAGCCCCGCCCAGCGACGACCAGAGCCGGCCGAGCGACCCGTCGCCCATCGAAGCCGCACCGCCGGAGGAGCCCTGCCCGACGCAGCCGGACCGCTGCGGGTTCCTCGTCGTGATGCCGCCCGACGTCACAGCCGCGGACCTCGCATCGTTCCGACCCGCGAGTCCGACCCTCACGGGTGAGCCGACGGGGTTCGGCCTGGTCGGTGCTCCGACGAATGTGGTGGCCGCGGCATCCGAGCAGATTCTGACCGGAACGCTGCTGGGGTGGGACGTGCGGGTCCGCTTCCTGCCGGCCAGCTACGTGTTCTCGTACGGCGACGGCGCGACCGCGCGGCATCCGACGGGCGGGGCGAGCTGGGCGAGCCTCGGCCAGGCGCAGTTCACACCGACCGCGACGAGTCACGTGTACCGCGAGCGCGGAACGTACTCCGTGAGCGTGACGGTGGAGTATGCGGCATCCGTTGATTTCGGCTCGGGCAACTGGCGACCGGTCAGCGGCTACGTCACGGCCGCCGGCGGCGCGTACGACGTCCGGGTCGTCGAGGCTCGCACGGCGCTCGTCGATCAGACCTGTCTTGAAAATCCCAATGGCCCGGGCTGCTGAGGGCCACCACGGGGAGTCTGGCAGGAACGCCCCACCCGGAGGCAGACTGACCGCATGAGTCTCGTCTATGCAGACCTGTCCGTCTCAGCGGACGGATACTCAACCGGCTACGAACAGCGCGAGGAAGCGCCGTTCGGCGACGGCTTCGATGAGAACGTCATACACGGGTGGATGTTCGAGCACGGCGAGAATCATCGCGCCGAGATCGATGCCATCGTGGCGGCGAAGGCGTACATCATGGGCCGCAACATGTTCGGCCCGGTGCGCGCCGAGTGGACGCGCGACTGGCGCGGCTGGTGGGGCGAGGACCCTCCGTACCACGCGCCGGTCTTCGTGCTCACCCATCACCCCCGCGAGCCCGTGCCGATGGACGGCGGCACGACATTCACGTTCGTCACGGACGGCGTCGAGTCGGCTTTCGCCCGAGCGCGCGCTGCCGCGGGCACCGGTGACATCGCGATCGCCGGCGGTGCGGAGACCTTGAACCAGTTCCTCGCAGCCGGGCTGGTCGATGTGCTGCGACTGCACGTGGTGCCGGTCACCCTCGGCCTTTCCCGGCGCACCGACGTCGTGCGGCTTTTCGATGGAGTCCCGCCGCTCCAGCTCGAGACCACTCAGGTGCGCGCGACGCCGGAGGTCACGCACATCACCTACCGCGTACGGTGACTGCGACGCGGAGGCGATCCCGGGCGAGTCGCACCGTTCTGGCAGGATGAGCGCGTGACCGACCGCCTGATGCTCCTCGACAGCGCCTCGCTGTACTTCCGCGCGTTCTACGGCGTGCCCGACACGGTGCGAGCTCCTGACGGCACGCCCGTCAACGCCGTCCGCGGCTTCCTCGACATCATCACGCGACTCGTCACCACCTACGAGCCGACGCATCTGGTCGCCTGCTGGGACGACGACTGGCGACCGCAGTGGCGCGTCGACCTGATCCCGACCTACAAGACGCATCGTGTCGCCGTCGTCACGGCCGTCGGACCCGACGTCGAGGTCGTGCCCGATCCGCTCGAGGTGCAGGTGCCGATCATCCGGCAGACGCTGGATGCCCTCGGCATCCGCATCGTCGGCGCGGCAGCGCACGAAGCCGACGACATCATCGGCAGCCTCGCCACCCAGGCCACGGTGCCCGTCGACATCGTGACCGGTGATCGCGACCTGTTCCAGCTGGTCGACGACGCCAGCGAGGTCCGCGTGATCTACACCGCGCGCGGAATGAGCAATCTCGAAGTCGTGACCGACGCCACCGTGGTCAAGAAGTACGGCGTGCTGCCGAGTCAGTACGCCGACTTCGCCACCCTGCGCGGCGACTCGTCCGATGGGCTGCCCGGAGTCGCGGGTATCGGCGAGAAGACCGCCGCGACCCTGCTGGCCACTCACGGTGACCTGGCAGGGATCATCGCGGCCGCCGACGCCGGCGAGGGCATGTCGGCGGGCCTGCGCAGCAAGATCATGGCCGGACTCCCCTACCTCGCGGTCGCCCCCACCGTGGTGGAGGTCGTGAAGGACCTCGAGCTAGGTGAAGGCGACTCGCAGCTGCGTCCGCTCGATGACAGATCACGAGCGGATGCCGCATCCCTCGCCGAGCAGTGGGCGCTGGGCAGCTCCATGACGCGGATCATCGACGCGCTCGACGCGACCGCACCCCGCTGAGCGCTCACCCGGTCACGCGCGACGCGACCGGGCCGCTGCGCCCGCTGCCAGCAGGGCGACACAGTAGAGCACCGCGAGTACGACCATCAGCGCGAGCGCGGCCGTCCACCCTCCGGTCGCCTCGTGCAGCGCACCCATCACCGGAGCACCGAGCGCGCCGATCCCGTATCCGCCGCCCTGCACCAGCGCCGACATGCCGGCGGCCTCGCTGTCGCTTCGCGCGACCATCACGAGGGTGGTGAAGATGACCACGAATCCGCCCGCGTGTCCGATCGCGCCGATCGTCAGCCAGAGCCACGTGAGCTGCGGCGCCACGAGCATCCCGGTGGTCAGAATGAGCCACGACACGCAGATCGTCAGCGTAGGCACGATCGCCGGCGTGAACCGCGCGAGCAGCGGCACGACGAAGGCGCCGACGACACCTGCGCCTTGGAACAGCGAGGAGAGCGCTCCGGCCGCGGCGGCGCTCAGGCCCAGCTCGTCGGCGGTGAGCGTCGGCAGCCACGTCGAGAGCGCGTAGTAGATCGTGACCTGGCCGGCGAAAGCGACGAGCAGCAACCACGTGACGGGCCGGCGGATCATCGCGCGCTCGGAACGACCGCGCGCCACGACCGGCATCGGACCGGTCAGGGTCGTCGGGTCCAGGTCGCGGCCGGCGCCCGCGCCACCCGAGGGCTGCCGCTCGCCGCCCGAGTAGCGATCGCCCCAATCCTCACCCGCCTGGCGGCTGCGCCGGAGGTGCATGCCCCACAGCACGATGCCCGCCACCGTCAGCAGCGACCACGCGAGCAGCGCCGCCGGCCAGCCGATCACGGCCGCAAGGGGTGCCGTCGCCAGCGACGTGACCAGCGAACCCGCGTTGAGCGTCGCCACGTACGCCGCCGTGACCACGCCGACGCGTGCCGGTGGGACGTCTCGGCGGATGATGACCGGGATGACGACGTTGCCGATCGTCACGGCCGCACCGATCACGAGCATGCCGGCGAGCATCCAGCCGAAGCCCGGGATCGCGCGGATCACCGTTCCGAGGAGCACACCGCTCAGCGAGAGCATCAGTGCGAGCTCGGCCCCCGCCCTGCGGATCACCAGCGCCGCGAGCGGCGTCAGGACGGCGAACATGAGCACCGGCGCGGTCGTGAGCAGCCCCGCCGTCGCCGAGCCGATGCCGAAGTCCGCTTCGATGTCGCGCAGCACAGGAGTCGGCGCGACGATCGGCCCGCGCATGCTGAGAGCGGCGACGAGCACCCCCGCAAGCACGAACCATGGGATGCCGCGCCCGGCGAGGTTCGACGTCACGCGGGTAGCTCGAGGCCGGCCGTGATCGTGTCGCGGGCCCACGCGTAATGGTTGCCGCCGCACTCCAGTGCGAACTCGCCCAACGCCGTGCCCCGCGTCCACGCGTAGGCCGCAGCGTCGTCGAGCTCGGCATCCGTGTGCAGCGCGACCATCGCCTGCAGGGATTCATGCGATGCCCGCAACAGCGGCAGGAGTTCGGCGAGCGTGGTGTCCTGCCACTGCTGCCGGAGATCCTCGTTGAGCTCGGCCAGCCGCCTCCAGGAATACCCTTCGGCAGGAATCGAGGGCGAACCGCCGGTCGTGCCTTCGGAGTACCACCGCTCGAGGAGGATGTGCCAGGCGTGCAGATGCGCCACGACATCGCGCACATTGCGATCGCGCCCCGAGCCGGTGAACGGCTCGCTCAGGCGTTCAGGCGTCAGCGACTCGATGAGCTCGAGAAGATCCGCGAATTCCGTGTCGTTGCGTTCCAGGAGCACTTCGCGCGTGAACGTCACGATTCGACCGTACCGTCAGGGCCGAGCCGGCAGTGCGCTCAGCTCGCTCGCCCGGTCCATTCGCGCAGGCGCTCGAGCGGCCAGGTCGTCACGATCCGCTCGGCGGGCACCCCCGCCCTCTCGGCGCGTTCCGCGCCATAGTCCAGCAGCGACAGCTGGCCGGGCGCGTGTGCATCCGAGTCGATCGAGAACAGGCAGCCCAGCTCGAGCGCGATCGCGATCAGGTCGTCCGGCGGGTCCTGCCGCTCGGGGCGCGAGTTGATCTCGACCGCCACGCCGTTCGCGGCGCACGCCTCGAACACGGCGTGCGGATCGAAGGTGGACGGCGGTCGCGTGCCGCGCGATCCCTCCACGAGCCGCCCGGTGACGTGCCCGAGGACATCGACCCGCGGATCGGAGACGGCTGCGACGAGCCGACGGGTCATGGGCCCGCGCTCCATGCGCAGTTTGGAATGCGCCGAGGCGACGACCACGTCGAGCTCGTCCAGCAGGTCGGGCTCCTGGTCGATCCCGCCGTCCTCGAGGATGTCCACCTCGATCCCGGAGAGAAGCGTGAAACCCTCGTCGCTCATCTCCGCCACGACCTCGAGCTGACTGCGCAGCCGCTCGGGTGAGAGCCCGTTGGCGACCCGCAGGCGAGGTGAGTGGTCCGTCAGCGCGAGATATTCGTGACCGAGCGTTCGGGCCGCAGCGACCATGAGGTCGATCGAGGTGAGTCCGTCCGACCAGTCGCTGTGGCAGTGGAGGTCGCCTCGGAGCTCCGCCCGCAGAGTGGAGGCGCGCTGCACGCCCGCGCGCTCGCGCAGGTCGACCAGGTAGCCGGGCACCCCGCCTTCGAGCGCCTCCTGGATCACAGCGAAGGTCGAGTCGCCGATCCCCTTGCGACGGCGCAGAGTGGCGGCATCCGCCAGTTCCGCATCGCTCAGCCCGGCGATCGCGTCTGCGGCAGCGCGGAATGCCTTGGATTTGTATCGGGACGAACGCTCACGCTCGAGCAGAGTGGCGATCTCCGACAGGGCGTCGTGTGGATGCATCAGCGAAGCACAGTCACACTTCGCCGAACTGGGACCGTTTGATGACGACCGGCGCGCTGGCGAGCCGGTGGATCGCCCACCCGAAGAGGATGGAGAGAATGCCGACCGTGATCGCGAGAACCGGTACGCCGAAGATCACGAAACCCAGCGCATCGAACGCGAAAGGGACGTCCGCGACCGACAGCTGCGCAGCGATCGCGATCCACAGTACGACGGCCAGGACGATCAGCGCGATCCCGACCAGGATGCCGAGCACGCCCACGACTTTCGCGAAGCCGAGTGCGCGGGCCGGCGGCGCGACCGCCCCTGCGGTGTCCGTCGTTCCTGCAATCGATGCATCGGTCATGGCATCCTCCTGCGGTCGGGGCGTTGTGGGATTCACGCTAGCGGCGCGCGCCGCGACGGCGTAAGAGCCTGCGCCCCCCGGCTGCGGATCGACGTCAGGCCGCGAACGAGCGCGTGACCTCGACCCAGGTCTCCAGCTTCTCGGATGCCGCTCCACTGTCGATCGCAGCTGCCGCGGCCTGCTTCGCCTCCGCCAGGCGCTCGAGGATCGGACGCTGCACCTCAGTCGCGTCCTGGAAGAGGCGGTACGCGACGATTCCGGCTGCGGCATTGAGCAGCACGATGTCGCGCACGGCGCCGCCCTCGCCGTCGAACACGCGGTGGACCACCTGTGCGTTGCGGGCCGGTTCGCCGCCCAGGAGGTCATCGATGCGGGCGAGCGGGATGCCGAGGTCCCGCGGATCGAGGTCGTGCTCGTGGATGTCGCCCCGGCTGACCTCCCATACGCGACTGTGACCGGTGGTGGTGAGCTCGTCCAGCCCGTCGTCGCCGCGGAACACCAGCGCTGTCGCGCCCCGCGTGCGGAATACGCCGGTGATCAGCGGCACACGGTCGAGCTGCGCGACGCCGACGGCGTTGGCTTCCGCGCGAGCCGGGTTGCACAGCGGCCCGAGGAAGTTGAACACCGTCGGCACGCCCAGCTCGGCGCGCGTGGCACCCGCATGGCGGAAGCCGGGGTGGAAGGCCGAGGCGAAGGCGAATGTGATTCCGGCGCGGGACAGCGTCTCGGCGACCTGCTCCGGCGTGATCGCCAGATCGATGCCGAGAGCGGCGAGCACATCCGACGAGCCGGACGCGGAACTGGCCGCCTTGTTGCCGTGCTTGACCACCGGCACCCCGGATGCCGCGGCCACGACGGCCGCCATCGTGGAGATGTTGACCGTGCCGAAGCGGTCGCCGCCCGTGCCGACGATGTCGAGCACGTTCGCGTCGACCGGGAGGGGAAGGGCCGCCTCGAGGATGGCATCGCGGAACCCGACGATCTCATCCACCGTCTCGCCCTTGGCGCGCAGGGCGATGAGGAAGGCCGCGAGCTGCGACGGCGTGGCGGTGCCCGCCATCACCTGGCGCATCGCCCATGTCGATTCCGAGACACTGAGGTCCCGCCGATCCAGCAGCGTGGTGAGTAATCCGGGCCAGGTGTACAGCTCCGCCATAGCCTCAGAGCCTAGCCGCGCGACACGCGCGGCGACCGTCGTATGACGGGCCATCGCCCGAGCGGCACGCGCATAGCCCTCACGGCATCCTCTTTCCGCATTCCCGGCTGACTCTCGGCGCGTTCCGAAGCGGGTCCAAGTTCGGACCGTCCCAAATCGGTGGCCGCAGATGGAAACTACCGCCTCGGAATCGGCCATAATGAAGGAGTGACGACCACGACAGCGACCTACTCTCAGGCCATGCGCTCGGTCAAGCGTCCCGACCCGGTCGCTGTGGGAACGATCGTTTGGCTCGGCAGCGAGGTGATGTTCTTCGCGGGGCTCTTCGCGATCTACTTCACCCTGCGGAGCACCTCCCCGGAATTGTGGGCGGATCGCACCCAGCTGCTGAACATCCCCTACGCGACCGTCAACACGATCGTCCTGGTGCTGTCGTCGGTGACGTGCCAGATGGGCGTGTTCGCCGCAGAGCGGTTCCAGCCCTACTCCACGAAGAAGCGCGGATGGCTCGGCTGGGGAATGGTCGAGTGGTTCTGGCTCACCTTCGCACTGGGCGCGATCTTCGTGTCGGGTCAGGTGTGGGAGTACGCACAGCTGGTGGCTGAGGGCATGCCGATCAGCTCCGACTCGTATGCATCGGCGTTCTACCTGACGACCGGCTTCCACGCCCTCCACGTGACCGGCGGCCTGATCGCGTTCCTCCTCGTGATCGGGCGTGCGTTCGCCGTCAAGAACTTCGGGCGCAAGGAGATGACCTCCTCGATCGTGGTGTCGTACTACTGGCACTTCGTCGACGTGGTCTGGATCGCGCTGTTCCTCGTCATCTACTTCCTGCGATAGAGCGGAGCTGACCCAGATCATGGCAAGAGAGACCAAGCGCCGTTCGAACGGTCGCCGCAGTCCCTGGGCAGCGGCGGCCCTCATCGGCATCGGCCTCCTGATCACAGGCGGTGTGTACGCCGGTGCGTCGGCTGCGATGGCAGCGGGCACCGAGACCGCCGTCACGTCGGCGCTGACCGTCGAGGACGGGAAGAAGCTCTTCCAGGCGAATTGCGCGACCTGCCACGGTCTCGACCTGCAGGGCTCGGACACGGGTCCGTCGCTGTACGGCGTCGGCTAGCTGGCGGTGGAGTTCCAGGTCGCGACGGGCCGCATGCCGTTGCAGGCGACAGCACCGCAGGCCCCGCAGAAGCCCGTCCAGTTCACCGAGGAGCAGACCCTCGCCATGGCCGCCTACGTGCAGTCGATGGCCCCGGGTCCCACCTTCCCGGAGGAGGAGACGCTCGACGGCGAGGGTGACGTCGCGCGCGGCGCGGAGCTCTTCCGCATCAACTGCGCGATGTGCCACAACGTCGCCGCGGCCGGCGGCGCGCTCACGGAGGGCAAGTACGCCCCCGCGCTCGGCCAGACCAGTGCGCTCCACATGTACGCGGCGATGGTCACCGGCCCGCAGAACATGCCCGTCTTCAACGACCTGAACCTGACTGCTGAAGACAAGCGCGACATCATCTCTTCGCTGCTGTTCCTGCAGAACAACGAATCGCCCGGCGGGTTCTCGCTCGGCGCTCTCGGTCCGGTGTCCGAAGGCCTCTTCATCTGGATCTTCGGCATCGGCGGCCTCATCGCCATCACCGTGTGGATCACGGCGAAGTCCAACTGATCGACAGACCACAGTTACGAACGAGGATCACCATGGCACACGAGGACGACCCGCTCGAGCATGAGAGGGCAAGCTGGAAGCCCTCGCCCGGGGTCGCCGTCGCGGTATCCGATCCAGTGCAGAGCCCCGTGCTCGCACCACATCGCGAGCGGATGACCGACAAGGACCCCGCCGCCATGAAGCGCGCGGTCCGCACGATCTACACGCTGTTCTATCTCTCGCTCGCTGCGAGCCTGTGGGCGATCGCCGCCTACATGCTCTTCCCGATCGAGAGCGGCGCGATCGTCGACATCCGCAACAACAACCTCTTCATCGGTCTCGGCATCGGCCTGGCCCTGCTCGCCCTCGGTCTCGGTGCGATCCACTGGTCGAAGGCGGTGATGTCCGACAAGGAGTTCATCCAGGTCCGCCACGCCACCCGCGGTCGCGATTCGACGCGCACCTCAGCCGCGTGGGCCTTCGCCGACGCGGACCAGGAGTCCGGCTTCGGCCGCCGCGCGATCATCCGCAACTCCATGATCGCCGCGGT
>NZ_DASUNI010000212.1:0-13121 GCF_036277215.1 Microbacterium sp.
CCGTTGTAGTCGCGACGGGCGGGACGCTCGTCGCTCGAGCGCTGCGGGCGATCGTTGCCGTACGGGCGCGACGGGCGGTCGCTGTTGTAGTCGCGTTTGGGCCGGTCGTCGAACGAGCGGGCGGGGCGGTCGCTCCCGTATTCGCGACGGGCGGGACGCTCGTCGTTCGAACGCGCGGGGCGGTCGTTGCTGTACGGACGCGCCGGACGGTCGTTGCCGTACGAGCGGGCCGGACGGTCGCTCCCGTACTCGCGACGGGCGGGACGCTCGTCGTTCGAGCGCGCCGGACGGTCGTCGTAGGAGCGAGCCGGCCGGTCGCCCTGGGAGTTCGTGCGGATGCCGCGGGCCTCATCGCGGCCGGCGCGCTGCGTCGACGTCCAACGGGTCTTGGGCGCGCCGGACGGGCCTTCTTCGACGGCGCGGTAGCCGCGATGGCTGGGGCTCTTGCTGCCGGGCTTCTGGCCGCCCCCTGAGCGGGTGCGCTCATGGAACGGTGTCTTCTTCTCGCCGTAGCGCGGCTCGAAGTTCGGTCGGCCGCTTGCAGGCTTCTTGCTCTTGGGCATGGTGGTGTCCTTCTGGGTTGTCTCAGGTGTGAGAACAGCACTCCACAGTTCGCGCGCAGATATCGTCCGCATCAGCTTGCGCTGCGCACGGATCTCACTGCCGCGAAGCCGCATCTGCGGCACGGAGTTGCCCGGACTGTCTTCGGCCGGGGGCCATTCAACGTGATGGTCGCCGGAGCGGATTCGCTCCCACCATCGGCCCCTTGGACTCACAAACCCATCCGCGCTGCATGCGCGGTGTCCAGAGCCGACCCTTCACAGTAGCGGATGCCGCGAACGCGAGCCTGTGAGGATGCCGGTGCATGCGGCATCCCCGCCCTACACTCAAGCCATGACCGCGAAGGCCGCATCAAGACACGCCGACGGAATGCCGCCGGCCCGCACGGTGGGCGCCGAGTCGGAGGCGGTCTACGCTGCCGGCGCCGCCGGCGTGCTGGGCGCGATCTACGGGCTCGTCGTCTCGCTCGTGCTGCCCGACCTGCCGCTCGCCAACGCAGAGGGCGCCTTCGGTCTGCTCGCTGCGATCGGAGCTGCGGTCGTAGCCGCCGCCTCCTCGGGGACGGGCTACTGGCGCTCGCGCAATCGCCCGGGCCAGGAGTGGCGTCGAGCGCTCCCTTCGTGGGAGTTCACCGTCAACACCCTGTCGGTGGTGATCGTCCACACCGCGCTCGCGTTCCTCGCGACCTACGCGGGCTACCGTCTGCTGGGCCTCGGCTTCATCGGGCTCCCGGTCATCACCTTCTGGGCGATCGTCCTGATGGCCGTGACCCTCGGGCTCTCGGCGTACATCGTCTACCTCTCCGTGTCGCGCGTGACGACGCAGCGGATGTCGACCCTCCTGATGGCGTTCATCGTGATCGGCACGCTCACCGCCATGATCACCTCGCCGGATCCCGAGTGGTGGAAGGTCCACTTCAGTCAGCTCGGCACGTTCGACGACCTCTCGAGCTTCGTCTTCAACGGCACGCTGATCGCGGGAGGCCTGCTCGTGACGACGTTCGCGGTTTACATTGCGAACGATCTGCAGCAGCTCGCGGCCGACGGCGTGCTGACGAATCCGCGCTCACCGCGCATCGTCTCCACGCTGTTCGTGATCATGGGCATCATGCTCGCGTTCGTCGGAATCGTCCCCGTCGACGTCAACCTCCTCATCCACAATCTCTCGGCCACCGGCATGGCGCTGATGTTCCTCGCGCTGCTGATTGCGGGGCCCAAACTGCTGCGAGGGATGCCGCGCACCTATTTCCTGTCGAGCTGGGCGTTCCTGGCGGCGACGGTCGCCTCGGTCGTCCTGTTCGTCGTGGGATACTTCTCACTCACGGCGTTCGAGATCCTCGTGTTCGCCTTGATCTTCGGCTGGATAGCCGTCTTCATCCGCTTCCTGGGAGTCACGGGGCAGCGGGAGTGAGGGTGATTGCGTCGGAATGATTCGCCGGATTCATTCCCGGCGCGATACATTCGACCCAGAAGGGTGCTGTGGGGGGCGTGCCAGGGCCCAACCAGCGCTGACAGCCCAGGGGGGTAGGCGGCTGAGGCCCGGGGTGTTTCGCAGGGCGGGAGCGCTGTCGCTCCTCGCGTACGAAAGGCCCAGTCCCGGTGGCCCTCCTTGTTCTGACCGTCCCCACGCTACCTGTAGCGCGGCTTCGCGCACTGCACCAGAACACCCGCTCCACGCAGGTCGGTTTTCTGACCGCCGCGGTGCTGGTCGGTGGGACCCTGCTGTCGATTCTCACCACACCCGACCCGCTGTGGTGGCACCTGCACTTCAGCCGCCTCGGCACCTTTGCGGTCTTCTCGGGCTACCTCTTCAATTCCACACTGATCGCGACCGGCGTGGGGGTCGTGCTCTTCGGGTGGCGGCTGCGCGTTGAGATGGTGCGCCACGCGGGAACGGCCGTGCTCACCAGCCGTCGGTCGGCAACCCTGATCCCGATCCTGGTCGTGCTCATCGGCATCCATCTGTCGTTCGTCGGCGTGATCCCCCAGAACACCAACGAGTTCCTGCACGACCGCGCTTCCACCGGAGCCGTCTTCTCGTTCACCGCCATCCTGCTGTCCAGCCGGTGGATGCTGCGCGGAATGCACCGCGGCGTCGCCCGTGCCTCGCGCCGCGTCGGACTGGGGCTGGTCATCGCCGTCACGGTATACATCTCGGGCTTCATCAACCTCGCGGCATTCGAACTGGTCGGTTTCAGTCTGATCTTCTTCTGGCTGCTGTTCTTCGCCCGCAACCTCGGGCGCCCCGCCGACGAGCCCCGGCGCGTTCGGTCACGACGGACCGGCAGCATGGAAGAGACCGTCGTGGTGGCTGCCCGCCGCGTCGACAGCATCCCGTCTGCCGCCCGCGGGCCGGTGCGGGGCGCGCCGGCTGTCGGCACGCACCCGCGCCAGAGTCATCGAGCCCGGCGCCTTCTCGGCGGTCAGCGAACAACCCCCCAGCCGGCGCTGGAGCACCACCACCGAGCAGGTGCCGGCCGGCCGCGGGTGGATCGGCGCTAACGGATCCATCGGCGCCGCCGTCGCGCTCGAATCGGCACCGCGGCACGGGTTCCGCCTCCTGGCCCGTGTTTCTTCACGTGCCCGCAGGGTGAAGACGGGCCGGGAGGGATGTCGTCAGCGCGAAGCGTCGTCGGCGCTCTCGTCGCCGGACAGTTCCGGGGCGAGCGCGGCGGAGGAGGCCTCGTGCTCCGGCGGCGCGACGCCGGGGTCGTCGTCGGATGCACCGCCGGCCGCGGCGGCAGCCGCCTCCTCCCGCACGCGCAGTTCGCGGCGGGTGAGCGCGTGCTCGGAGGCGGTCGCCGCGCCCGCGCCGACGAGCGCAGGTTCGAGTGCGCCGGCCTCGGCATCCGCCCCGCCCTCCCGGCGTGCGGCGCGACGCTCTCTCGCACCTTCGACGAGGTTGTAGAGAGTCGGCAGCACCAGCAGGGTCAGAATGGTCGAGGACACGAGCCCGCCGATGACGACGATGGCGAGCGGCTGCGAGATGAAGCCGCCGTGGCCCGTGATACCGAGGGCCATGGGGGTCAGCGCGAAGATCGTGGCGAGCGCGGTCATGAGGATCGGTCGCAGTCGTCGCGATCCTCCGGCGACGGTCGCATCGTGCGCCGACAGACCCCTGGTGCGGTACTGGTTCACGAGGTCGACGAGCACGATGGCGTTCGTCACGACGATGCCGATGAGCATCAGGACACCGATGAGCGATGCGACGCCGAGCGGAACGCCGGTGATGATCTGCAGCAGGATCGCGCCGGTCGCCGCGAACGGCACCGAGACGAGCAGCAGGAGCGGCTGACGCAGCGACTTGAACGTCGCGACCATCACGATGTAGACGATCAGGATCGCCGCGAGCAGGGCCAGACCGAGCTGGGTGAAGGCATCCTGCTGCTGCGAGATCACTCCGCCGAGGGCCGCATCCGCCGAGTCGGGCAGGTCGGCTTCGGCCAGCGCCGTGTTCACCGAGGCGGACGCGGTGGTGAGGTCGTCGGTGGAGGGCGTGACCGTGACCGTCGCCGTGCGCTGACCGGCCTCGGTCGTGATCGAGGTCGGCCCCTCGGTCTCCTCGACTGTGGCGATCTGGGAGAGCGGGATCGGGCCGGCTGTGCTGGGAACGGTGAGCGCCCTGAGCTCTTCGAGCGTCGCCGGCGTCTGCGACGCGGCGAGGTAGACGGTCAGAGCGGTGTCGTCGATCTCGACGGTGCCGATCTGCTGAGGCTGCATCGTGTTCGACACGAGCACGCCGACGGCCACCTCGGAGAGGCCGAGCGCCGCCGCCTGGTCACGATCCACGGTCACCGCGATGAACGGCAGGGATGCCGCGAGGTTGCTTGAGACCTGCCCGATGCCCTCGGCGCCCTCAACCGAGGCGACGACGGCATCCGTCGCTTCTTGCAGGGTCGCGGAGTCGGGAGCGGTCACGTCGATCTCGATGTCGCTGGAGCCGAAGCCGCCCCCGCCGCCGGCCACGGTGAAGGTGCCCGCGTCGTCCAGGTCGCCGACCGCTGCCTGGACCTCTTCGCGCAGTGCGACCTGGTCGGCGTCGGGGTCGGTGGTGATGGAGTACGTGATGCCGCTGCCTCCGCCGGTGAAGGCATCGCGCAGCGCCGAACCGCTCGAGCCGATCGACACCTGGACGGTCTCGATGCCGTCGAGGTCGAGCAGGATCGCCTCGACCTCGGTCGACGCGGCGTCCTCGGCTTCGAGGCTGGGCGCAGCGCCGATGTCCTGGGTCATCGTGAACGTGTTCTGGCCGGAGTCGCCGAGGAAGTTCGTCTTCATGAACGGCGCGGCGGCGACGGTTCCGGCGAGCACGAGCACGGCGAGCAGCACGGTGATCCACGAGTGCTCGAGCGTCCACCGCAGGATCGGGAGGTACGACTTCTGGAGCCGGCTGGGCGGGGCGGCGGGGTCTTCGGCGTCGATCTCGCGGCCGTCGGCGTCCAGGATCGGCTTGCCCGGACGCAGGAACCAGTACGCGAGGACGGGCACGATCGTGAGGGCGACGAAGAGGGATGCCGTCATCGCGATCGTGACGGTGAGCGCGAACGGGCGGAACAGCTCGCCCGTGACGTCGCCCACGAAGGCGATAGGCAGGAACACTGCGACGGTCGTGACGGTCGAGGCGGTGATGGCCGCCGCGACCTCGCGGACGGCGCGCAGGATCGATTGCAGCTTGTCGGCGTCACCGACGTAGTGGCGCTTGATGTTCTCGATCACGACGATCGAGTCGTCGACCACGCGTCCGATCGCGATCGTGAGGGCACCGAGCGTGAGGATGTTCAGCGAATACCCGAACGCCTGGATGCCGATGAACGTGATCAGAACGCTCGTGGGGATCGAGATCGCGGTGACCAGCGTGGCGCGCACCGACAGCAGGAACACGAGGATGACGAGCACCGCGAAGAACAGTCCGAGCAGGCCCTCCTGGGCGAGCGCCTCGATGGACTGCTGAATATAAGGAGCCTGGTCGAAGACGACCGTGAACTCGGCGCCGCCGAGGCTCTCCTCGAGGTCGGGCAGCACGGCGAGGACGCCCTGCGAGACGTCGACCGTGTTCGCGGCCGGCAGCTTCGTGACCGCGATGGTGAGGGCCGGCTGGCCGTCGACCCGCGAGATCGTCGTGACGGGATCCTGGTCGGCTGCGACGGAGGCGACGTCGGCGATCGTGACGGTGCCGGCTTCGAGCTGTGCGGGGCCGGACGGCACCAGCGGGAGCGCGGCGATCTCGTCGACCGACGTGAGCTTCGAGCCGGTCTGCACCGTGAGGGTCTGGCTGTCCTCGGTGATCTCGCCACCGGGGAAGAGCACGCCGTTCTGGTCGAGCGCGTCGCGGATCGCCTGCTGCGAGTACCCCGCGCCCGCCAGTGCGGCCTGGTCGGGGGTGATCGTGACGCGCTGACCGACGCCACCGACGATCTGAGCCGTGTTGACCCCGGCCACGTCCTCGAGCTCGGGAACGACGGTCGATTCGAGCTGAGCCTGGATGGTCTGCTCGTCCTCGTAGCCGGTGACGGCGAGCTGGATCACCGGGAAGTCGTCGATGCTCGCCGAGATCACGTTCGGCTCGATGCCCTCGGGCAACTGGGTCTCGATGCGGTTGATCGCCTGATTGATCTTCTGCTCGGCCGTGGCCAGATTGGTGCCGTACGTGAACGATGCCTGGATGATCGAGGCGTTCGTCGTGCTGGTGGCAGCGGTGGACTCCAGGCCGGGTATGCCCTGGATCGCCGTCTCGATCGGGACGGAGACGTCGTTGCTGACGACCTCGGGCGACGCGCCCGGATAGGTCGATACGATCACGAGCTGCGGGAATTCGATCGACGGGATGAGCTCCTGCTTCAGGCTCGTCAGAGCGAGCCCGCCGAAGACCGCGGCGACGATGGTGATCAGGGCGATGAGCGCGCGGTTCTTGAGGCTCAGGACGGCGAGGTTCGACACGGTGGCCTTAGCTGTGGTGCAGATCGGATGCCCGGGCGATGCGCCGGGTCGGATGCCGCGATGCGGCGGATACGTGAATGTATCGAGTCCTCAGTATTCCATGTCGGCAAGCCCGGATACGCCGTGAATCCGCGGATCCCGCGACAGGGCCGGCGGGCTAGAAGAGGCTTCCGAGCGCGAGACCCAGCGCGGCCGCACCGACGCCCAGCACCAGTGTGCCGACCGCGTTCAGCGCGGCTCGGCGCCCACTGCCTCCCTGTGCCAGCAGGACCGAGTCGAGCGAGACCGCGCTGAAGGTCGTGTAGCCGCCGAGGAGCCCCACGCCCACAACCCAGGCGACCTCGTCGGCGATCCACTGCGCGCCGATTCCCGTCAGCGCGCCCAGCGCGAAGGAGCCGGACACGTTGACGACCAGGATGCCGAGGGGGAAGCGCTCCGGCGCGCGACCCACCACCAGCACGTCGACGAGGTACCGGAGCCCCGCCCCGACGCCGCCGGCGACCGCGGCAGCGACCAGAACCCAGAAACTCACGAGGACGGCTCCGGATCGGCCGCGCCGGACCGATGCCGCGGCCGCCGCGTCACGTAGAGACCCAGCGCGGCCGCGGCGAGCCCCGCCGCGACGGATACCACCGCGAGCAGAGCACCCGCGAGAGGAGAGGAGCCGATCAGGACCGCGGTCTGCACCGCGAAGGAGCTGTACGTCGTGAAGCCGCCCAGGACGCCTGCTCCGAGGAACGCCCGCAGCAGCGGCCGCCCGCTCCCGAGCCGTCCGACGACGAGACCCAGCGCGAAGGAGCCCAGGACGTTCACGGCCAGAGTCGCGGCCGGAAGCGTCGGCGAACCCGGCTCGCCGGGCGGGAACGGCAGCAGGACCAGCTCGCGGGCCGCGACGCCGACCGCACCACCCGCGACGACGACCGCCAGCATCCGCAGATGGAAGACGGTTCGGCGCGGCACGCCCCCACAATAGGCGCCGCGCCCGAGGCGAACGGTGTCAGCCGAGCAGCAGCCGCTGGATCGCGGACTCCGGCGACGTGTTCAGTTGGAGCAGCTCCCCGCGCTGATACGCCGAGAAGACACCGGGATCGATGTAGCTTGCGCGGGCCACGGCCGGGGTGTTGCCGAGCGCGTCGGCTGTCGCCCGCACGGCGAGCACTTCGGCCCGCTTGCGGTCCTTCGCGCTATCGACCGTGCCGATCCGCGCGAGCGCCTCGGCGGCGAGGATCGTGCCGCGCAGCGTGCGGAAGTCCTTCGCCGTGAAGGCCCCGCCGGTCAGCGAGCGCACGTGCGAGTTGACGTCGGCGGGCGTGAGCGGAACGCGGCGGTTGCCGCGACGATACGACAGGAGCGGCGAGCGCGGCCGGCCGATGCTGAGTTCGGCCATGAGCTCGGCCAGATCCTCGTCGTCGATCTCCAGCAGGGCGCGCTTTCCGCTCTTGCCGGGAAAGGACAGCGTGATCAGCGGCGCTGCGACCGTGGCGTCGCGCCGCTGCAGGGTGGTGAGACCGCGGCTGCCGTGCCGCTCCAGGTAGCGCGCCGATCCGATCCGCGGTGCGGCCTCGTCGAGCAGACGGAAGGAGCCCGCGAGCACCCGCTCGCGGTCGAGGTCGTCCCGTCGCAGGGCGGAGGTCACCCGCCCACGGGCGCGGGGCAGCGCGGCGGCGAGTTCGAGAGCGCGAGAGAACTTGCGCTGATCCCTACGAGCTCGCCACCGCGGGTGATAGAGGTACTGGCGGCGACCCGCGTCGTCGACGCCGACCGCCTGGATGTGCGCCGACGGGTCGACGGCGATCCAGACGTCTTCCCACGCGGGTGGGATCACCAGCGCGCGGATCCGCTCACGATCGGCTGGCGACGCGGCCGAGCCGGCCTCGTCCACGTAGCGGAAGCCGCTGCCCGACCGGACGCGTCGGTAGCCGGGATCTTCTCCCGGGCGCACCCGGACGAGTCTTGGCACGTCGTCTCTCGTCTTCTGTCGTCGGTGCGGCGTGCGGGTCAGTGGGTGCGGAGCATCGTGATGAGCTCGGCCTTGCGCTTGCCCGAGTAGCCGCTGATCCCGAGTTCCTTCGCGCGCGTGCGCAGGCGCGGCACGGTCCAGTCCTCGTAGTCGCCGGCCTTGCCGCCGCGTCGGCCGACCGCCTTCGCCCCGTCACGGTCGACCGCGTTGGAAATGCGCGCGGCCTTCTCCTTCGATGCACCCTGGTCGCGCAGCTCTTCATAGAGCCCACGATCCTTGAGGCTGCCCGACCCTCGTCCCTTCGGCATGCTCTCCTCCTCAGGTCAGTTCCGACCGTACGTCCGCCGCGAATGCCGCTGGGAGGGCTTGACAGTCTCGAGATGCGCGGATATCCGCCCGTTACGAGCCGTGATTCCGCGGGTGAAGAGGTCTCGAATGCGTATCATCGCGGCTCGACACGCGTCAAGCCCCTCGCATTCGAGCCTCGCGCGGTGCCATTCTGTAATCGTGCCGCAGAGGCATCCGGGTCGCGCCACAACCTCGCAATCCGGCGACAGAAGGAGAAGCCTCCATGAACCTCGCCTTGATCATCATCATCGTCATCGCGATCATCCTCGCGATCTTCGGCGGCCTGAACTCAGCGCTGAGCTGGCTCCTCTGGGTCGCGATCATCGTCGGCGTCATCGCGCTGATCGTGTTCCTGTTCCGAGTCATCAGCGGCAACCGCCGCACGTGAGTTCCGAGGTCGTCCGGTGAAACGGCGACCTCATCTCCCCTCGGGGAGCAAATGGATGCCGCGTCCCGACAGTCTCGTCAGGGCGCGGCATCCGTCTTGCCCGGCGCAGCGTCAGCTCACGCGGGCCCCAGCCAGATGGTGCACTCTCCCGGAACGACACCGAACGGAACCTCCGCGCTCGACAGCACCACGCCGCTCGTCGCCTCCAGGTCGGCAGGGGAGAGTTCGTAGTCGTCTGCGCCGAAGTTCGTGACGACGGTCCACCCGTTTGGCCGCACGAACTGCAGTACGTCGGCGCGTCCGGTCTCGACCCACTCCAGCTGCTCGTCGGTCTGCAGCTCGTGCCGCAGCGCGAGCGCGCGACGGTAGAGCGTCAGCGTCGAGTGCGGGTCCTGCTCCTCTGCCTCGACGGAGACCTCGCCGAACCAGCGCGGCTGCGGAAGATGCGCGTTCACGCCGCCGAATCCGAAGGACTCACCCGTGCTGGTCCACGGCAGCGGGACGCGGCATCCGTCCCGGCCGACATCCACGCCCGGGCTGCGGAAGAACGTCGGATCCTGGCGGAAGACATCCTCGATCTCGGCGACCTCGTGCAGCCCCAGTTCCTCGCCCTGGTACAGGTAGGCCGACCCGGGCAGCGCCAGCACGAACAGGGTGGCCGCGCGCGCTCGTCGCAGGCCGCCGGCCCGGTCGAGCACCGGCTCACTGCCGCCCGACAGCAGCCACTCGTTTCCGTGCTTGAGAGTGGGCCGCCCGTCATCACCGCGTTCCGGATGCGGGAGGCCGTACCGGCTGGCGTGCCTGACGACGTCGTGGTTGGACAGCACCCACGTCGTGGATGAGTCGGATGCCGCGGCCAGCTCCAGGTTGTCCTGCACGATGCGCCGGAACTGGGCTGCATCGAAGTCCGCCTCGAGAAGGTCGAAGTTGAACGCCTGCCCCAGGCTCTCGGGGCTCGCGTACAGCGGAATGCGGGAGCGGTCCACCCACGCTTCCGCCACGGCCGTACGCGGCGGGCTGTATGAGTTGAACACCGCCCGCCACTCGGCGTACACCTCGTGCACGTCGTCCCTGTCGTGAGTGGGATGCAGGCCGTCCCGGGGCAGGGTGTCCAGGTCGGCCTGCGAGGGCAGCGGCTCGGTCAGGTCCTTGGTGAGCATGTGCGCCACGTCGATGCGGAAGCCGTCGACGCCTCGGTCGGACCAGAACCGCAGGGTTCGGACGAAATCCGCGCGCACGTCGGCGTTGGCCCAGTTGAGATCGGGCTGTTCGATCGCGAAGTTGTGCAGGTACCACTGGCCGTCGGCGACGCGCTCCCACGCTGAGCCGCCGAACGCCGACACCCAGTCGGTCGGCGGCGCGGCACCGTCGGGTCCGCTGCCCTCACGGAAGATGTAGCGGTCGCGGGCCGCGGAACCCGGACCGGCGGCGAGCGCCTCCTTGAACCATTCGTGCAGATCAGACGTGTGGTTCGGCACGATGTCGATGACGACCCGGATGCCCGCGGCGTGCAGCGCCTCGAGCATCGCGTCGAAGTCGTCGAGCGTGCCCAGGCGGGGGTCGACGTCCCGGTAGTCCGCGACGTCGTATCCGCCATCGGCCAGGGCGGAGGGATAGAACGGGCTCAGCCATACGGCGTCGACTCCGAGTGCCCGCAGATACGGCACACGGGATGTCAGCCCCGGCAGATCTCCGAGCCCATCGCCGTTCGCATCGGCGAAGCTGCGGGGATAGACCTGGTAGACGGCGGCTTGACGCCACCACGCGGCGTCCCCGTTGTCGAGGATGGACGAGGCGAGGGAGTGCACGGGGTTGGTCACGGAGACCGAGTTCCTTTCGTAGGTGCTGCGTGTCAGGCGGGGAGCCTCATGCGGGTGCCTACGCCGGGGACCGGGGCGCTAGGACTCCGTGTCACCCCTTGACGGCGCCCTGCGTCACGCCCTCCATCACCCATCGCTGGGTGAAGAGGTAGACGATGATCGCCGGGGCCATGGCCATGAGATACGAGGCGAACGACACATTGTAGTTGTTGCTGAACTGCGTCTGGAAGATCTGCTGAACCACCGGCAGAGTCTGCGAGCTGGGATCGGAGATGATCAGCGAAGGCATCATGAAGTCGTTCCACGATGCGAGGAACGCGAAGATGCCGACAGTCGCGCTCATCGGAGCCAGCAACGGGAAGATGAGCTGCCAGAACGCCTGCCAGGTGCTCGCCCCGTCGATGCGAGCGCTCTCCTCCAGCTCCAGCGGAATGGAGCGCAGGAAGGCCGTGAACAGCAGCACGCTGAAGCTCATCTGGAACATGATGTGCAGGATCGTCACCCCGACCGGATTGTCGAGCCCGGCGAGGCCGGTCAGCTGGATCTGCGGCAGCGCCAGGACGGGAAACGGAATGAACATCGCCAGCAGCAGGTAGAAGAACGACCAGCGGAACAGTCTCCGATCCCAATTGCGGGCGATCGCGAAGGAGGCGACGGCCGCGAGCAGGATCGTGCCGGCGACCGTCGCCGCGGTCACCAGCGTGGTGATGGTGAACGCGAGCGGGAAGTTGGTCAGGTTCCACGCCGTCACGAACCCGTCGACACTGAAAGGCGCGGGCAGCGAGAAAGCGTTGCCGTCCACCGCCTGCGACTGCGTCTTGAATGCCATGGAGAGCGTGACGTAGAGCGGGACGAGGACGGTGATCGCACAGAGCGCGATGATGATCGTGCCGGGCCAGTTGACCCGCTCCATGGTGAACCGGCTGGCGCGTTTCGGCGCGCGACCTTCGAGGATCTCCGCGCCCTCGATCTCCTCGATCACGAGGGCTGGCTGAACCGACATCAGAGCACGCTCCTTCCGCGGGTGAGGCTGAGTTGCAGCAGGGCGATCGCAACCGTGATGAGGAAGAAGATCGTCGCATTGGCCATCTGGTACGCATAGTCACCGCTGGTGAATCCGGTGACGATCGTCATCGCGATGCTGCGCGTGGCCGTTCCAGGACCGCCGTTCGTGAGTCCGACGATGATGTCGTAGGCATTCAGATATCCCTTGAAGCCCAGGATCACGTTGATCACGACATAGCCCGCCACGAGCGGAAGCGTGATGCGGGTCATCTGGGCGAACTTGCCCGCCCCGTCGATGTCGGCCGCCTCGTACACGTCGCCCGGTATGGAGAGCAGACCCGCGATATAGATGAGGAGCGTTCCCGGGATGGCCTGCCATGCGGTCACGATCACGATCGCGATCCAGGCGAGGTCGGGATTGGCCAGGATGCTTTCGCTGAGCCAACCGACGCCCAGCGCCTGCCCCAGGGCGGGCACCGAGTTGGAGAACAGGAAGTTGAACACGAAGGCGATGACGATGCCCGAGATCACCATCGGGATCACGAAGATCGTTCGCAGGCCCGTCTTCAACCGGATCCTCGACGTCAGGCCGACAGCGAGAAGGAACGCCACCACGTTCACGAGGACGACCGTCACGGCCGCGAAGCCGAATGTGAAGATGTAACTCTGCAGGATCGCCGGGTCGCTGAAGGCCGCGATGTAGTTGATGAAGCCGACGAACTCCCAGTCGCCGAAACCGATCGAATTCGTGAAGCTGAAGAAGATGCCGATGATCGCCGGCAGCGTGATCGAGAGCGTGAAGAGGATGAGGCTCGGCAGCAGGAAGAGGTAGTAGATCCCCTCGACCTTCTGCTTCTTCACGCGCGGGACCGAGCCGTGCGCGGTCGCGGGCGGTTTGGTGAGATCGAGGTCGACGTCGCCTACTGTGGTGGCCATTTTGCTGTCGTTCCCTTCTATTGCCGAAGGGCCAGCCGGGCCCAGTCCGCGTCCATGGTCGAAAGCGTCGACTCGACGTCGCTGCCGAGCACGACTCCCTGCAGATAGTTCGCGGCAGGGATCGTCAGCGGGATCTGCTGCGAGGCCCCCTGGTAGAACGCCGCCTC
>NZ_DASUNI010000213.1:0-3592 GCF_036277215.1 Microbacterium sp.
GGATCGGTGAACCGGTCGGTGAATCCCGAGTCCACCTCCGGAACGTCGTATCTTGCTTCATCGAAAACGGGCCAGCCGTCGGACCAGTCGACACCCGCGAGAAAGGTCTCCCGCCCCAGCACGTGGAAGCCCGGGGTCGAGCCGCGGGTGCGCGCGCCGAGGTAGACCGCAGCCCAGTCGCCGTCGGGGGTTTGCACGAGGTCGGCATGGCCGACGTTCTGGACGGGGTGAGTGCTGCTGCGGTGGGTGAAGACGGGGTTCCAGGGACACGCTTCGAACGGACCGCGCGGACTGGACGCCCGTGCGACGGTGACGGCGTGACCGCGCTCGGTGCCCCCTTCGGCGAGGACGAGGTACCAGTACTCGCCGATCCGGTAGAGATGCGGACCCTCAGCGGCGGCCATGCCGCTCCCCTGCCACACCGGGTAGGCGGGTTCCAAGAAGCGACCGGTGGTGAGGTCGATGGGCGCCTGACGGATGCCGTAGCCACCACGTGTGAAGTCGAGCACGTGCCAGGTGAGGTAGCACGTACCGTCTTCATCCCATGCGAGGTCGGGGTCGATTCCCGTCGCTTCGGGGATGAGGATCGGTTCGCTCCACGGGCCGGCCGGGTCTTCGGCATGGACGAGCAAGTGTCCTTCTCCGAACTGGCTCACATTGGTGGTGATGAACCAGAACCGGCCGTCGTGGTGCCGGAGTGTGCCGGCGTAGATGCCCGTCGAGGATCCGCCGTTGCCGAGACGAAACTGGGAACGGCGATTGAGAATGTTGCCGATCTGCCGCCAGGTGACCAGATCCCGACTGTGAAAGATCGGCGCTCCGGGAAAGTACTCGAAACTCGACGTCGCCAGGTAGTAGTCCTCGCCGACCCGGCAGATCGTCGGATCCGGATGAAAGCCCGGAATGATGGGGCGGACCGCTCCGCTGCCGCGTGAAACGACGTGCGGTCCGGGCACCGCGACCTGAGGTTCGCTGGTGGTCATCGTTGGACTTTCTGGTTCGGTGAGATGAATCGATGGATGCCGGCCCCGACGCGGTGGATGTCGTCGGTATCGGGTGGTTCGATGACGGCGGTGACGCCGACGGGTACTGTGACCGAGAGCTCGATACCGGCGGGTGTCCGCTCCCAGCGCACGGCCGCTTCGCCGTACGGAGTGTCATGTCGGGCTTCGGCGAAGTCGAGTTGCGCGGGCGGGTGCGGCCGGACGGAGATCTCGCGGTAGCCCGGGGCGCCTGCAGTCAGACCGGCGACGCTGCGATGCATCCAGTCCGCGATCGCGCCGAGCGCGTAGTGGTTGAACGAGGTCATCTCGCCCGGGTTGATCGTGCCGTCGGGCAGCATGCTGTCCCACCGCTCCCAGATCGTCGTCGCACCCATGCGGACGGGGTAGAGCCAGGACGGCAGCTCGGACTGGAACAACAGCCGATGCGCGTCGTCGACGTGACCCGTGATCTCGAGCGCGTCGCAGACGAGCGGCGTGCCGACGAATCCAGTGCTGATGCGCCAGTTGCTGTCGCGGACGAGCTGAGCAAGGCGCTCCCCCGCGGCATCCTTAGCCTTCTCGTCGGGGAACAGGTGCCACAGGATCGCCATGGCATACGCGGTCTGCGAATCGGAGAACACGGTGCTGTCCGGTGCAACGAAGGCACGGATGAATGCGTCACGGGCCGCGGCAGCGAGGTCGGCGTAGAGCGCCGCTTCCTGGCCTCGACCGAGCACCGCTGCGATGCTCGCGACGATGTCGGCGGAACGTACGAAATGTGCGCTCGCAACCACGTCGGGGTCCGCTTTCGCGCGGAATGCATCGTCCGGCGGCGCCGTCGGGTCGAGCCAATCCCCGAACTGGCGGTCACCGCGCCAGATCAAGTCGGAACCCGCACGTTCGCGAATCGCATCCACCCACCGGCGGGCGCTGTCAAACTGCCGCTCGAGTATTCCGCGATCGCCGGTGCGTTCATAGAGCACCCACGGCACTACCGTGGCCGCATCCCCCCAAGCTGCGGCGGGCCAGGAGGAAACGTCGCTCTTGAAGATGTCCGGGATGATGTGTGGGATCGTGCCGTCCGGCAGCTGCTCTGCGGACAGATCGGCCAGCCATGAACTGAGGAACCCGCTGACGTCGTACAGGAACGAGGCGGTGGGGGCGAAGATCTGGATGTCGCCGGTCCACCCGAGCCGTTCGTCGCGCTGTGGACAGTCGGTGGGCACGTCCAGGAAGTTGCCCCGCATGCCCCACACCACGTTCTCGTGGAGCTGGTTGAGGTGGTCGTCCGAAGAGGCGAACCATCCCGCGCGGCGCAGCTGGCTGCCCAAGACGACGAGGTCGATGTCGTCTGCCCGAAGGTTGTCGACCCCCGTGACTTCGGCGTAGCGGAAGCCGTGAAACGTGAACTGGGGCTCCAGGACCTCGCTCGCCCCTCCGCGCAAGATGAAGCGGTCGGTTGCCTCCGCTGCACGAAGGGGTCGCGTCCCGAGCTCGTCGTTTTCCAGCACCTCCGCGTGGCGGACCAGGATCTGCTGCCCCGGAGTCGATTCACGGAGACGCAATCGCACCCGCCCGACCGCGTTCTGTCCGAAGTCCACGAGCGTACGACCAGACGGCGATCGCCACACCCGTTGAGCGGGAAGAACCTGCGTCTCGCGGACCGGTGGCCCCTCGGCGGCGACGAGCACGGACAGGTCGCTTTCGATGACGTCGACGTGATGCGGGGTGTTCGGGAACGGATGCCGCAGGTCGGTGGTCTGGCCGTTGTAGAAGTCATCCGCGAGGACGCCGCTCTCGGCGCTGCGCCAACTCGCGTCGGTGGCGACGGTGATCACGTCGCCGGATGTCATCGTGATCTCGAGCTGCGCGAGGAAGGCGAGCCGATCGCCGTAGACCGCTCGGTCACCGAGATAGCCGAGTCGGCCGCGATACCAGCCATTGCCGAGCAGGGCGGTCAGCACGTTGCGGCCGGGCGCGACGAGAGCGGTCACGTCGTACACCTGGTAGCGAAGCCGCGCGTCGTAGGCGGTCCATCCGGGTGCGAACTGATCCTCGGACACTCGTCGCCCGTTGAGGTCGGCGACATAGATTCCGTGCGCCGTCGAATAGAGCCGAGCTGAGACCGCGCCTGCGGGCAGATGGAACTCCGTGGAGAGGACGGGAGCGGGCTGATCCAAGCCGCCGATGCCGCGCGGAGAGACGAAACGAGCCGTCCAGTCCGAGGGAGCGAGAAGTCCGGCCTCGGCGCGCACTTGCTCGCTCCAGCCACTCCACCCGCGGGACTGGCCGCGCACACGCACGCGGACGCTGACGCGCTCCCGCGACCTCAGCGGAGCAGCCGGCCACGGCACGAGCACCTGATCCGCAGAATCGACCGCGAACGTGTCCACGATGCCGGAGCGATCGATCTCGAGCTCATAAGAAACCTGGGCGGAGCCTGCGGCAGCCATCGGCATCTGCCAGGACAGACGTGGCGATGCGATGCCGATGCCGAGGACATCGCCGTCGAAGTATTCGAAGCGCACGGTTGTGGGGGAAGGCGGGGTCAAGGGAAATACCGGCGAAGAGTCGGACGAGGAGGTGTCACGCGCTGGGGCCGGTCGTTG
>NZ_DASUNI010000214.1:0-9062 GCF_036277215.1 Microbacterium sp.
GTTCTCGTCACGCGGCGCGCACTCGGAAAGACGACATGGCCCGGCGTGTGGAGCAACTCGTTCTGCGGACACCCGCGGCCGGCAGAACCCGTACTCTCCGCGGTGCACCGCAGGGCGGAGTACGAGCTCGGCATCACGCTCACCGACATCACACTCGCGCTGCCCCTGTTCCGCTACCGCGCCGTCGACACCAGCGGCATCGTGGAGCACGAAGTGTGTCCGGTGTACACCGCCCGCACCGGCGACGAACCCATCCTCAATCCGCTCGAAGTGGTCGAAGCCAAGTGGGTCGACCCTCGGGATCTCGGCACCGCATTGACGGCCACGCCGTGGGCCTTCAGCCCGTGGCTCGTGCTGCAGGCCGAGCAGCTGCATCTCTTCGACGCCGAGCCTGCCTTGCAGCGACGACGCGCGTCATGATTCCGCTCGCCGCCCGCGCGGCCATCGACGAGACGATCGACGGTTCACTCCGGCGCATTCGTCGCCGGGCGAGCGAGCTGGGCGGCGGCTTCGAGGAGCTCGGCGAAGCGGTCTGCCGTGCGACGGCAGGCGGCAAGCGGCTCCGTCCAACGCTCGTTGCGGCATCATTCGCGGCCTTCGGCGGTCATTCGGACGACTGCCCCGCGCTCTATCCGGTCGCGGCCGCGTTCGAGCTGCTGCACACGGCCTTCGTGGTGCACGACGACGTGATCGACCACGACACGGTGCGCCGCGGCATCCCGAACGTGGCCGGCGAGTTCCGCCTGCGTGCTCGCACGCGCGGAGCCGATGCCACGGGGGCAGCCCTCCTCGGCGACGCGGCAGCCATCCTCGCCGGTGATCTCCTGCTGCACGAGGCGTCCCGCCTGATCGCCCTCGCCGACGTACCGGGCGACGTGCGAGCCGGACTGTTCGGTCTGCTGGACGACGCGATCTACGTGTCGGCCGCGGGCGAGCTGGCGGATGTCGAGAACGCCGTGATGCCCGACTACGCCGAGGCGGAAGCCATCTTCAACGCCACATTCAACAAGACCGCCGTGTACTCCTTCAGCGCTCCGCTGTGCGCAGGCGCTCTTCTGGCGGGCGCGTCGCGGGAGGCGATCGCCGCGCTCGACGCGGAGGGCGGTCGGCTCGGGCTGGCCTTCCAGCTGGCGGACGACCTCATCGGCGCGTTCGGCTCGGCGGAGCAGGCCGGCCGCGACTCGGGCGGGGACCTGCGCGAGTCCAAACGCACGCCACTCATCGCGCTCGCGCGACAGACTCCCGACTGGTCCCGGGTCGACGAGGCACTCGCGGTGGCCCACACCGGGCCCATCGCGGTCCGCGAGGCTCAGATCGCGCTGGAGGAGAGCGGCGCCCGCCTGCGCCTGCGGGCGCTCATCGACGACACGCTCGTGGCGGTGCGCGCGTCCGCCGACGCCCCCGGATTCCCCGTCGCCGCGCGACCTCTGATCCACCAGCTGGCCGACCGCGTGCAGGAGCGCATCCCGTGAGCCACGAGCCCACCGGCCTCGCCCTGTACGACAAGACGGCGCGGGATGCGGCGGCGGCCGTGATCACCGCGTATTCGACGTCGTTCGCCCTCGCCACGCGCCTGCTGGGCGCTCGCCCGCGGCCGCACGTGCGCAATGTCTACGCCCTCGTGCGCATCGCGGACGAGATCGTGGACGGGCCCGCGGCAGCCGCAGGATTGGATCCGTCCGAGGAGCGCCGGATCCTGGACGCGCTGGAGGCGGAGACCGTCGCGGCGATCGCCCGCGGATTCAGTTCGAACCTCGTCGTGCATGCGTTCGCCCGCACGGCCAGGGAGTGTGGGATCGACGAGGAACTCGTCGGCCCGTTCTTCTCGTCCATGCGCACCGACATCGTGACCTCACAGCACGACGCCGCCTCGCACGACGACTACGTCTACGGATCGGCGGAGGTGGTCGGCCTGATGTGCCTGCAGGTGTTCGTGAACGCGGGTGCGGTCCGCCCGGCGCGACCCGCCACCGAACTGATCGACGGTGCCCGGCGCCTCGGGGCCGCATTCCAGGACGTGAACTTCCTGCGCGATCAGCACCACGACGAGGGTGCCCTCGGGCGCGACTACCTCGGGCTGGCATCCGGCGAGTCCAGCCGGCTCGACGTGCTCGACCGGATCGACGCCGATCTGGCGGCCGCCGCAGCGGTCATCCCGAGGCTCCCGGCGGACTGCCGCCGCGCGGTGACGGCAGCGCACGACCTGTTCGCCGCACTGTCCACGAGGCTGCGTCGCGACTCGCCATCGGACGAGCGGATCCGCGTGCCCGATCCGGTGAAGGCCGCGCTCGCCGCTCGGGCCTGGCTCGGATTCGCGCCGCGCCGGCAGACGACGCGGGCACACGCATGACGGCGGGCGAAGCATCCCGGGAGGCTGCACACATGGCGGATACAGCGGACCAGAACGGCGCGGCGATCGTGATCGGCGCCGGCATCGCGGGCCTCGCCACGGCCGCCCTGCTCGCATCCGAGGGCTGGGATGTCACCGTCCTCGAGGCGCGCGATGAGGTCGGAGGTCGCGCCGGATCCTGGGAGTGCGAAGGGTTCCGGTTCGACACCGGGCCGAGCTGGTATCTGATGCCCGAGGTCTTCGACCACTTCTTCCGCCTGCTCGGCACGAGCGCTGAGCAGGAGCTCGATCTGGTCCGCCTCGACCCGGCGTACCGCGTCTACACCGAGCCGACCGCCACGCCCCCTCTGCCGCCGACCGACGTCCGCTCGGGGCGTGATGCCGCCACGGCCCTGTTCGAGAGGATCGAGCCCGGCGCCGGGGCGAAGCTCGACACCTACCTCGACTCCGCGGCCGACGCGTACGAACTGTCGGTGTCCCGGTTCCTCTACGACACGTACGAGACGACGGCGGGGCTGCGCGACCCGGTCATCCTGCGCCGCGCCGGTCAGCTCGCGCCGCTGCTCGCGCAGTCGCTCGCCGCACACGTCGAGCGCCGGTTCACCGACACGCGGCTCCGACAGATCCTCGGGTACCCGGCCGTGTTCCTCGGCGGATCCCCCTACAGCGTGCCGAGCCTGTACCACCTGATGAGCCATCTCGACCTCGACGATGGCGTCCTGTATCCCCGCGGAGGCCTTACCGAAGTGATCCGCGCTGTCGAACGCCTCGCCGTCGCGTCCGGAGCGGTCATCGAGACCGGCTGCGAGGTGGTGCAGATCACGACGACGGATGCCGCCGCGACGGGCGTTCGCCTGGCCGACGGGCGACGACTGCCCGCGGATCTGGTGGTGTCGACCGCGGACCTGCACCATACCGAGACCGCGCTGCTGCCCCCGGGGCTGCAGACCTACCCCGAGAAGTGGTGGGCCAAGCGGACACCCAGTCCGGGCGCGCTGCTGCTGCTGCTGGGCGTCGAGGGCGAGCTGCCGCAGCTGGCGCACCATACGCTGGTGTTCGCCGAGGACTGGCGCGCGAACTTCGACGACATCTTCCAGGAGCCCAGCCGCATCCCCGACCCGGCGTCGCTGTACGTGTGCAAGCCCAGCGCGACGGATCCGAGTGTGGCGCCGCCCGGTCACGAGAACCTCTTCGTGCTCGTGCCGATCCCCGCCGATCCGACCATCGGCCGGGGCGGAGTGGACGGCGACGGCGACCCCGCTGTGGAGACCGCCGCCGACCGTGCGATCGAGCAGATCGCGCGGTGGTGCGGGATCCCGGATCTGGCCGACCGTGTCGTGGTGCGACGCACGATCGCCCCCGGCGACTTCGCCGCCGATCTGCATGCCTGGCGGGGCAACGCGCTGGGCCTCGCACACACACTCGGCCAGAGCGCCATGTTCCGGCCGCGGAACGCTTCACGGAAGGTGCGCGGGCTGTCGTACGCCGGCGGGTCGGCCCTGCCCGGGATCGGGCTGCCGATGTGCCTCATCTCGGCGGAGCTGGTGCTCAAGCGCCTGCGCGGCGACCGCACACCCGGGCCGCTTCCCGAGCCGGCCAGAGTGTGACGATGCCGGGGATCTACCTGCTTGCGATCCTCGTCTCCGCCGGCGGGATCGCCGCGCTCGACGCGCGGTGGCGCCTGGCCGGGTGGCGTGCGCCGGGACGCACCGCGATCGCGGTGGCGATCGGCACGGCCTTCTTCCTGATCTGGGATGCGGTCGGCATCGCGACGGGCGTCTTCGTCAAGGGCGACAGTCCTCTCCTGGTGGGAATCGATCTCGCCCCGCAGCTGCCCCTCGAAGAGCCGTTCTTCCTCGCGTTCCTCTGCTACCTCGCTCTCGTCGCGTGGGCCGGCGCACTCCGGGTGCTCGCTCGCCGATCCGCCAAGACGAACGTGGACGCAGCGGAGCGCCCCGCATGACCTACCCGGTGATCATCCTGCCCTTCCTCTTGGCCACGCTGGGGGTTACTCTCGCCACCGTGAAGTGGCCGGCATTCGGGAAGCGCATGGCGGCGTCCGCTGTGGCGGCCGCGGTGCTGCTGGTCCTCACGGCCGTCTTCGACAACATCATGATCGCGGCAGGTCTGTTCACCTATCCCCCGGAGCACCTCAGCGGTCTGCGTATCGGGCTGGCACCGCTGGAGGACTTCTCGTACCCGCTGTGCGCGGCCTTCCTCGTCCCCGCCGTCTTCACCCTGCTGTCCCGGTCCCGCACCCGCGAGCGAACGCCATGAGCGATGCGCGCGCGCTGCGGCCGGGGACCGTGAAACAGCTTTTCGTCGCATCTCGTCCGGTCAGCTGGATCAACACGGCCTACCCGTTCGCGGCCGCGTACCTGATGACGACGCGCCAGATCGATCTGACGCTCCTGATCGGCACGCTGTTCTTCCTTGTGCCCTACAACCTCGCGATGTACGGCATCAACGATGTCTTCGACTACGAGTCGGATCTGCGCAATCCGCGCAAGGGCGGCGCGCACGGTGCAGTGCTCGACCGGAGGATGCACCGGATCACACTGTGGGCGGCGGCGCTGTCGTGCGCGCCGTTCGTGGTCTACCTCGCCGTGGTCGGCTCACCCGCGTCGTGGCTGGTCCTGGCCGCGAGCCTGTTCTTCGTCGTCTACTACAGCGCTCCCCCGCTGCGGTTGAAGGAGGTGCCCTTCGCGGACTCGGTGACCTCGAGCATCCACTTCTTCTCTCCTGCGGTGTACGGTCTCGTGCTCGCGGGCGCGTCCTGGACGTGGCAGCTGGGCGCGGTGATCCTGGCGTTCGCGCTGTGGGGAGTCGCCTCGCACGCGTTCGGTGCGGTGCAGGATGTCGTCGCCGACCGCGCAGCCGGCATCTCGTCGATCGCCACGGCACGAGGAGCCCGCTGGACGGTGCGCTTCTCCCTCGCGTGCTACGCCGCCGCGGGTGCGGTCATGCTCGTCGCCCCGTGGCCCGGCCCCCTTGCGGCATTGATCGCGCTCCCCTACCTGACGACGGTGTGGCCGTTCCGGTACGTCACGGATGACACGGCGGAAAGAGCGACCCTCGGATGGCGACGATTCCTCTGGGTGAACCAGATCGCCGGCCTGGCCGTCACCCTTCTGCTGATCTGGCGCTGGTTCCTCACCGCCTGACCCCTCGCTGGCCGAGCGACCGGAAGACGAAACGCACCCCGCTGTGAGGTGCGTTTCGTCTTTTCGCTCGACAACCAGCGGCGGGCGAACGGGTTATTGGTCGCCCAGCTCGATGAGCTGTTCGACGGCCGCGGTGAGCCGCTCGTCCGCCTCGCCGTACGCGGCCCAGTCGCCAGCCTGGAGCGCCGCCTGGCGGTCGAGCATCGCCTGCTGCGCCTCCTGCAGCGCCGCCTGATAGTCGTCGGTGGGCGGCTCGGCCGGGTCGGTCGGCGCGGGCGTCGGCTCACCCGGTGTCGGAGTGGGCGTCGGTCCCGGCGTGGGCGTCACGTCGGCGTCGCCGCTGTCGGCACCCGAGTCTCCGCCGAACAGCACGTCGAGAGCCTCATTGAGGGTGTCTTCGAAGGCGACCTCATTGCCGAACGCGACCAGCACCTTCTGCAGCTGCGGCAGCTGCGTGCCGCTGGAAGCCTGCACGAAGACGGGTTGCACGTACAGCAGGCCGCCGCCGACGGGCAGGGTGAGCAGGTTGCCGTTGATCACCTCGGACTGCCCCTGTTTCAGCAGGTTGATCTGAGAAGAGATGAGCGGATCGGAGTTGAACGTGTTCTGCACCTGACCGGGGCCCGGAATCGTCGTGTCGGCGTCCACCACCAGCATCCGGAGTTTGCCGTAGTCGGGGCTCTTGACCCCGGACTCGCTCCCCGCATTCGAGTCGACGGCGAGATAGCCCATCAGGACGTTCCGCGACGCGGTCCCCTCCGAGGACGGGATGAAGCTCGTGAACATCGAGTACGTCGGCGCATCCTGACCCGGCATCTGCATCGTGAGGTAATACGGGGGCTGCAGCACCGTGTCCAGCTGCGGGTCGTTCGGCGTCTGCCACGCGTTGTCGCGCTGGTAGAACGACTGCGCGTCGTCGACGTGGTACACGCCGAGCGCGTATCGCTGCACTTTGAACAGGTCGGTCGGGTACCGCACGTGACTCATCAGATCGCCGGACATCTCGCTGATCGGCTTGACGGTCGAGGGGTACACGTTCTGCCACGCCTGCAGGATCGGGTCCTCATCGTCCCACGCGTACAGCGTCACCGAGCCGTCGTAGGCGTCGACGGTCGCCTTGACCGAGTTGCGGATGTAGTTGATGTCATCGAGCGCGAATCGCTGCGCCGTGGTGTTGGAGTCGGAGATCGCCTGCTGCAGGCTGACCGTCGTCGAGTACGGATAGTTCGCACTGAGGGTGTAGCCGTCGATGATCCACACGATCCGCCCATCCACCACGCTCGGGTACGGGTCGCTGTCGAGCGTCAGATACGGCGCGGCCTTCTGCACCCGCGCGCTCGGGTCGCGGTCGTACAGGATCTGGGAGTCCTCGTTGACGTAGTCGGAGAAGAGGATCTGCTCGGACTGGAACTTCAGCGCGAAGATCAGCCGGTTGAAGACGCTGCCGATGCTCGGACCGCCGTCGCCGGTGAAGGTCGTCTTCGTCTCCGACGCACCGTCGGCGCCCGAAGGGTAGTCGAGCTCGATCGGGTCGGTTCCCTCAGGCGCGCCGACGATCGAGTAGGTCGGCGAGTATTCGCCGAAGTAGACGCGGGGCTCGAAGTTCTCCTGGTCGGACAGGAACCCAGCGGCGGGGATTCCGCGCTCGAGGAAGACCGGGTCGCCGTCCGTGGTGCGGTCGTTGCCCTTGGCTGCGACGACGCCGTAGCCGTGCGTGTAGACGAGAGTGGTGTTCTGCCAGGATGCCGCGGCTCCGAGCTGATCCATGTTCAGCTCGCGCACCGACGTCACCGTGTCCTGCGAAACGCCGTCGATCTCGTAGCGGTCGACGTCGAGCGGGTCCTGGAATTGGTAGTACGAGCGGTACTGCTCGAGCTGGCGCACCGTCGGGCTGATCACGGTCGGGTCCATGATGCGGATCTGCGCGGTGGTCGCGGCGTCCTCGCGGAGCTGGTTCTGCTCGACGTCGGTGACGGCTTCGAAGTTGGTCTTCTCGAGACCGTCGATGCCGTAGGCGGCCTGCGTCATGTCGATGCCGCGCTGGTAGTACTCGCGCTCGAGGGCCAGCTGGTTCGGCCGCACCTGGAACGTGTTCACCACCCAGGGGTAGCCGATGCCGACGACGATCGCCGAGACGATGAGCAGGGCGGTCGCGATGAGCGGGTAACGCCAGCGGCCGATGACCGCCGTGACGAAGAAGAGGATGGCGACGATGACGGCGACGATCGCGAGGATCGTCTGTCCCGGGATGACGGCGTTGACGCCGGTGTACCCGGGGCCGGTGATGCGGTCGCCCGGCTCGACGAGCGTCTTGTAGCGATCCAGCCACAGGCTCGCGCCCTGGACGAGCAGGTAGAGGCCGGCGATCACCGCGAGCTGGATGCGGGCGGCTTTGGAGATCCGCAGCTCGCGCTGGCCGATCCGCACCGATCCGTACAGGTACGACACGAGCGCCGTGACCAGAAGGCACACCAGCAGCACGGCTGAGATGAATCCGAGCAGCGCGCTGTAGAACGGCATGGCGAACAGATAGAAGCCGGTGTCCAGGTTGAACTGCGGGTCGGTCGTGTCGGTCGCGACACCGTTGAGCCAGAGCCAGGTCGTCTCCCAATTCGCCGACGCCGCGAAGCCGGAGAAGAAGCCGAAGAAGATCGGGATGCCCCACATCGCGAGGCGACGAAGCGGCTCGACGACCTCCTGGTACCGATCCAGCTGCGAGCTCAGCCGCGCGTACACGGGCCGGAGCCGATAGGCCAGCTGGATGGCCAGCCACACCGGCAGGGCCATCCCGATGAACCCGACGAGGAACATCACGACGCGCGCGACCCACTGGGTCAGCAGGACGGACTGGAACTCCAGCTGGGCGTACCACTGCCAGTCGGCGTAGAGGTTGGCGAAGACGAAGAACGCCACGACGAGCGCGGCGATGATCGCGAGTGAAATCGCGATGATTCTGCGGGATCGGGAGGGCGTGGCCGGGGTCGGCGCGGAGGTCGTGGTCACCCTTCAATCCTAGGTGTGCAGTTCTGGGCGGATGCCGCGCACGGCGAACTCCCGGCGGAGCCCGGGCCAGCTCGCAGTGCGCTCAGGGCGAACCGTGACCAGTCCGTGTTCCACGCAGTCGGCGACGCCCCTTCGATGACGGTCCGGTCGGCTGCTCAGGAGCCACAGGCGGGCAGCGCATCCAGGTCGCCGTCCTCGCGGATCGTGTCGAGCACGTCGATGGCGTCGTCGAGCGTTGCGACCGAGAACACGCGCAGCCCGTCGGGGACGTGGCCGACGACCTCGTCGCAGTTCTCGGCCGGGGCCAGGAACCAGTCGGCGTCCGCGTCACGGGCACCCCACAGCTTCTGACGGATGCCGCCGATCGGGCCTACTCGGCCGTCCGCCGAGATCGTTCCGGTGCCCGCGACGGTCTCGCCGCCGTTGAGCTGACCGGGCGTGAGCGTGTCGACGATCCCGAGCGCGAACATCATTCCGGCGCTCGGGCCGCCGACGTTGTTGAGCTGGATGGTCACATCGATCGGGAACTCGAAGTCGTTCGTGAG
>NZ_DASUNI010000215.1:0-2841 GCF_036277215.1 Microbacterium sp.
GGGACCCGATGCGAGTGCCTCCAGGCAGCCGCGGTTGCCGCAGCTGCAGGGCACGTCCGATCCGCGCGCGACGCGCACGTGGCCGATGTCGCCGGCGACGCCCTGCGCTCCGCGCAGCAGCTGGCCACCCGAGATCACGCCGGCGCCGATCCCGGTCGCGATCTTGACGAACATCAGGTGCTCGATCCCCGGCCACGCCGTTGCGCGTTCGCCGAGCGCCATGATGTTCACGTCGTTGTCCACGAGGACCGGCGCCTCGAGGTGCTGCTGCACCCACCCCGGCACGTCGAACCGATCCCAGCCGGGCATGATCGGCGGGTTGATCGGACGGCCGGTGGAGAATTCGACCGGGCCCGGCACGCCGATGCCGATCGCGGCGATGTCGCGCCGGTCGCGACCCGTCTCGGCCAGGAGGGCGAGCGCGGTCTCGAGCGTCCACGTGAGCACCGGGATCGGGCCGAGCGTGATGTCGAGCGGTTCGATGCGCTCGGCGAGGATCGTCGCGCCGAGGTCCGAGATCGCGACCGTCGCGTGCGAGGCGCCGATGTCAGCGGCGACGACCACCCGCGCCCCGGGGTTCAAAGCGAACTGCGACGGCGGCCGCCCGCCCGTCGATGCCGCTCCGGCGACGGGTGTCACCAGTCCCATCCGCATCAGCTCGTCGACACGGGCGGCGATGGTCGATCGCGCCAGTCCGGTCGACTTCGCCAACTGTGCCCGGGTGCGGGGCACTCCGTCGCGAAGGAGCTGGAAGAGCTCGGTCGCCCCCATCGCGGCGGAAGGAGATTCGGCACCCATTGCCACGTTCCCGTCACTCACACGGCCGCGTCGGCCGAGTTCGGCGAAGTTCTGCGTGTCAACGCGCTTCTCACGCTGCATGCTCGGCAGAACTGCGGATGAACGCCCGCTACGATTCTCGGCCGGCAGGCTTCGCGAACCGCTGCTGCAGGAGCACGGCGATGACGATGATGATGCCCTTGGCGACGGCCTGCACCGACGAGGACAGGTTGTTCTGGACGAAAACGTTGGTCAGTGTCGCGAAGATGAGGACTCCGAAGACGGTGCCCGTGATCGTGCCCCGGCCTCCGATCAGGAGCGTGCCGCCGACGACCACCGCGGCGATCGCGTCGAGCTCGTAGAGCTGACCGTGCGTCGAGCTGCCCGCGGTGGTGCGTCCGAGGATCATGATCGCCGCGATGCCCGCGCTCAGACCCGAGATCGCGTACAGCCACATGGTGTGGCGCTTCACGTTGATGCCCGCGAGGCGCGCGGCCTCGCGGTTGCCGCCGATGGCGACGGTGCGGCGGCCGAAGGTCGTGCGATTGAGCAGCACCCAGCCCAGGGCAGCGACGATCGCGAAGATCCAGATCAGGATGTCGACGCCGATGAAGTCGGAGTTCATGAAGCTGATGAAGCCACGGTCGCCGACGATGAGCGTGCGGCGTTCGGCGAGGATCTCCGCGAGTCCGCGGGCTGCGACCAGCATGGCGAGGGTCGCCATGAAGGCGACGACGTTACCGTAAGCGATCACGACGCCGTTGATGAGGCCGGCACCGAGGCCGACGGCGAGCGCGATCAGGATCATGAAGACCCAGTGCGTCTGATCGGCGAGGTCCTGGATAGCGGCGAGAGTCGCCACGATCGAGGCGAGACCCATGACCGACCCGACGGACAGGTCGATGCCTCCGGCGATGATGACCAGCGTCATGCCGATGCTGATCACGCCGATGATCGATGCCTGTCGGAGGATGACGAGCGCGTTGCTGAAGGTGGTGAAGCTGTCGCCCGCGGTGACGGCGCCGACGATCACCAGCAGCACCAGCGCGAGGACGAGTCCGAGGTTGCGGCCGACCGAGCCGGACATGAGTCGCTGGAAGCCGGTCTTCTCGTTGTTCCGGGTCGAGGGAGGCGGTGCGTCCGCGGACGAGGGGGCCACTGCCGCCCCTGAGGTGTTGAGCTCGCTCACGCGGCGGTTCCTTTCATGACGAGGTCGAGCACACCGTGCTCATCGATCTGGGAGGCGGGAAGGGTTTGAAGAACGCGCCCGTCGGAGACGACGAGGACGGTGTCGGCCAGGCCGAGAACCTCTTCGATCTCGCTGGAGACGATGACCAGCGCGTTCCCCGCGGCGGCGAGGCCGCGGATGAGGGCATAGATCTCGGCGCGCGCGCCGACGTCCACGCCACGGGTCGGCTCGTCCAGCAGCAGCACCTTCGTGCCGTGGACGAGCCAGCGTGCCAGCAGGATCTTCTGCTGATTGCCGCCCGAAAGGGTCCGGGCGGGGCGATCGGGATTCGCGGGCCGCAGTTCGAGCGCCTCGATCTGCTCGCTCGCGACCTTGCGCTCCGCCCGCTCGTCAAGGAAGCCCGCCCGCGCGAATCGCGACACCGACGAGAGGGTGACATTGACGAAGATGGGCTCGTCGAGCACCAGTCCCTGGCTCTTGCGCTCCTCGGGCGACAGGCCCATGCCCGCCTCGACGGCGGCGACGACCGAGCCCCGGCGCAGCTTCTTGTCGCCGACGCGGACCGTCCCCGCGGTGGCTTTGCGCGCGCCGTACAGGGTCTCGACGATCTCGGATCGACCGGAGCCGACCAGTCCGGCGAGACCGACGATCTCTCCGGCGCGGACGGTGAACGACACGTCCGAGAAGACATCCGTCAGGCCGAGGCCCTCCACCTCGAGGACGACGGGCGCGTCGGAGGGGACCGGCACCGCGGCGGGGAACACGTTCTCGACCGATCGGCCGGTCATCAGCCGGATGAGCTCGCTCGTGGGCGTGTCGGCTGCGGGCAGACCCGATGCCATCGAGGCTCCGTCCTTCAGGACGGTGATGCGGTC
>NZ_DASUNI010000216.1:0-8810 GCF_036277215.1 Microbacterium sp.
TTCGGTGCTGCTGGTGCCCTATGCCATCCCGGGATTCATCTCGCTATTGGTCTGGTCGAGCTTCTACAACACCGAATTCGGCCTCATCAACACCACGCTCGGTCTCAGCATCGACTGGTTCGGGGATCCCTTCTGGGCGAAGGTGGCTGTGCTCGTCACGAACCTCTGGATGGGGTTCCCGTACATGTTCCTGGTCTGCACGGGCGCCCTCCAGGCCATCCCGTCGGATCTGAAAGAGGCGGCATCGATCGACGGAGCGACGGGCTGGACCAACTTCCGCAAGATCACCTTTCCGCTGATGCTCGTCGCCGTCGCACCACTGCTGGTCGCGACGTTCGCATTCAACTTCAATAACTTCGGCGCGATCTTCCTGCTCACCGAGGGCGGGCCGTTCACCCCGGAGAATCCGACGGCGGGAGCCACCGACATCCTCATCAGCTACACATACCGCCTGGCGTTCGGCGGGACACAGCAGATCGGGTTCGCGTCGGCTGTGACCGTGGTCCTGTTCATTCTCACCGGGATCATAGCCGCCCTTCAGTTCCGTGCCACTAAGAAGCTCGAGGAGTTCAGCTGATGACGCAGGTCAACCCCCAGGCGGGCCAAGTCGTTCCGTCCTCAGTGCTCACAGACCCCGCCGAGCGCGGGGACGTGTTCCACCCGGAACTGAAGACCAACAAGATCTCGCGCGGCCGCTGGTTCCGGGAAGTCGGCTGGCGGTACATCGTCGGCGCGGCTGCGATCGTCTATGCGCTGATCCCCGTGCTGTTCATCCTGTCGGCGTCCTTGAATCCCACCGGCAGCGTGGCGTCCGCGTCGATCCTCCCGCGGGCCTTCAGCATCGAGAATTACGCCCGCCTCTTCACGGATCCCGCGGTTCCGTTCGCGCTGTGGGCGCGCAACACCCTCATCGTCGCCGTCGTGGTGGTCGGAGTCTCCATCTTCTGCAGCGCGCTGGGCGCATACGCGTTCTCCCGGTTCCAATTCCGGGGCCGCCGTGGCAGCCTGTTCGCGCTTCTGCTCATCCAGATGTTCCCGCAGTTCCTCGCGGCGGTAGCGCTCTTCCTGATGTTCACCCGGGTCGGCGAGGCGATGCCGTACATCGGACTGGACACCATCGCGGGCTACATCCTGGTGCTTCTGGGCGGTGCGCTGGGTCAGGTGTGGCTGATCAAGGGCTTCTTCGACACGATCCCCCCAGAGCTGGACGAGGCGGCCGTGATGGACGGTGCCACGCATACGCAGATCTATTTCAAGATCATCCTGCCGCTGGTGCGGCCGATCCTCGCCGTGACCGGCTTGCTCGCCTTCATCGGCGTCATCGGGGAGTTCATCCTCGCGTCGATCTTCCTCCGCGACACAGAGGTCAAGACATTGGCGGTCGGCCTGTGGGGCCTCCTGGAGTCCGACAAGACCAACAACCTCGGAATCTTCTGCGCCGCGGCCGTACTCACCGCCATCCCGGTCGTCCTGCTGTTCCTGTACCTGCAGAAATTCATCGTCGGGGGGATTACGGCGGGCTCGGTGAAGGGCTGAGAGCACCCTGGGCTTTCCAAGGCTGACCCGAAGCGCTGGAAGCCGTGCCGAGTGCGGTCACTGCCGCGCCGCATCCCACCTTCACCGGAGGATCGTATGACCAGCGTCGATGAGTCACCCACATCCGCCTTCGACCCAAAGCACGACCCGCCGTGGTGGCGCCAGGCAGTCGTTTACCAGATCTACCCCCGCAGCTTCGCGGACTCGAATGGCGACGGAATCGGCGACATCCCCGGAATCACCTCGCGCGTCGACTACCTCGCCAAGCTAGGTATCGACGCGGTCTGGCTCAGCCCCTTCTATCCTTCCGAGTTGGCCGACGGTGGATACGACGTGGCCGACTACCGCGACGTCGACCCGAGGCTTGGCACGCTCGCCGACTTCGACGAGCTCGTCGCGGCACTGCACGCCCACACCCTCCGGGTCGTGATCGACATCGTGCCCAACCACACGTCCGATCAGCATGTATGGTTCCAGGAAGCGCTTCGGGCCGGACCCGGGTCGGCGGCGCGCGACCGATACATCTTCCGTGACGGCACCGGCCTCGACGGGTCGAAGCCCCCCAGCGACTGGCAGAGCTTCTTCGGCGGCTCTGCCTGGGAACGCGTCGACGACGGGCAGTGGTACCTTCACCACTTCGCCACCGAACAACCCGATCTGAACTGGGACAATCGGGACGTACACGACGACTTTCTCTACACCCTGCGGTTCTGGGGCGACAGGGGTGTCGACGGGTTCCGCATCGATGTGGCGCACATGCTCACCAAAGACCTCACCGAGCCACTGCCTACTCACGCCGAATTGCAGCTGATTCCGCGGGATGGGAAGCACCCGACCCTCGACCGGGACGATGTGCACGATGTGTACGCGGAGTGGCGAGCAGTGTTCGATTCATACGACCCGCCCCGCACCGCCGTCGCCGAAGCATGGGTCGATCGGGAGCGAGTGCCGCTGTATGCGAGTCCCGAGAGCCTCGGCCAGGCGTTCAACTTCGACTTGCTGCAAGCCGACTTCGATCCCGAGCAATTTCGCCGGATCGTCACCGACAACCTCGACTTGGCGGCGCAGTCGGGATCGTCGAGCACCTGGGTGCTGTCGAACCACGATGTGACGCGTCACGCCACCAGGTATGGCCTGCCCCATCCACCTCGTGAGAAGGATGGGTGGCTGACGGTCAAGCACGGCATCGAGTGGGTCCTCGCCGGCGGGCCGGCGGACGCGATCGATCTGCCAGGCGGAGCAAGACGCGCCCGTGCGGCCACGCTCTTCGTGCTCGGGCTTCCGGGGTCGGCGTACTTGTACCAGGGCGAGGAGCTCGGTCTGCACGAGGTGGCCACTATCCCCGACGACGCGCGTCAGGATCCCACGTTTTTCCGCACTGGAGGTACAGACGGCCTGGGAAGAGACGGCTGCCGAGTCCCGCTGCCGTGGGAGGAGTCAGGTGAATCGTTCGGCTTCGGGTCGGGCGGCGCACACCTGCCGCAACCGGGGTGGTTCGCCGAGCATGCGGTCGCGCGCGAAGAAAAGGACGCGACCTCGTCGTTGGCCATGTACCGTCGCGCGCTCACGCTGAGGCATTCGCTGCAGTCCGGGGAGCGGCTCGAGTGGATCGAGACCCGCGACCCCACAGTGCTGCGCTACCGCCGTCCGAACGGCTGGGAGGTCGTGACGAACTTCGGCGTGGGGGAGTATCCTCTCGACCGCGCCGACGTCGTGCTGTCGAGTGGTCCGGTGCGTCTCGGGGTCGTGCCGGGCGAAACGACCGTCTGGCTCGCGCCGTGCGAGGAGTATTGAGACATCGGTTGCTGGAGCTTCGTCGGGGAAACGGCACCGGGGTGGGGGACTGAAGTCGCACCCGAGTGAAGAGGAAGCATCATGGTCGGCATTGAAGACGTCGCCCGCGGGGCCGGTGTCTCCGTGGCCACGGTGTCGCGCGCGCTGAGCGGTCGCGGTTCCGTTGCGGATCACACCCGGGAGCGCGTTCTCTTGGTCGCGCACGAACTCGGATACGTCGTTTCCTCCGCAGCGTCAGGGCTTGCGTCTGGACGGTCTCGAGCTGTGGGCGTGATCGTGCCTCTGCTCAATCGCTGGTTCTACACGTCCGTGCTGGAGGCGGCTCAGAACGCGCTCGTCAGTTCCGGCTACGACCTGACCCTCTACAACCTGGGCGGCGGCGCAGACAGGCGCGGGAGCGTATTCGAAGAATTCCTGCACAGAGGCCGGGTCGACGGCTTCATCGCGATCAGCCTCGAGGTGAACCCTGAGGAGGTGCGCAGCCTGCACGCCGTGGGCAAGCCGATCGTCTGCGTCGGTGGACCCATTGCCGGTCTCCACACGCTGAGCGTCGACGATGTAGAGATGGCCAGACTCGCAACGGAGCATCTTGCAAGCCTCGGCCATCGGCGCATAGCGCTCATCGGTGGCAGTCCTGGGCAGAAGGATTTCCACATGCCGCTCAAGAGGAAGACCGGCTACGAGCTCGCATTGACACATCGCGGCATCGACCTGGAACCCGCCCTTTTGGAGGAGGGCTACTTCACAATCGAGACTGGTTACGAAGCGGCGACCCGTCTGCTCGCCGATCCCTCACAGCGCCCGACAGCGATCTTCGCGGCGTCGGACGAGATGGCGGTGGGTGCCATTCTGGCGGCTCGCGAGCTGGGGTTGCGTGTTCCGGAGCACCTGTCGGTGGCGGGAATCGACGACCACGAGCTTGCCGGCTTCTTCGGGCTGACCACGGTGGCGCAGTATCCCGCCGCCCAAGGCGCACGGGCTGTCGAGCTCCTGCTGAGCGAGCTCGAAGGGGACGGCGGAATCGCGAACGGTGAGGGCAACACGCCTCATCCGTTCGACCTCATCGTCAGGTCGAGCACTGGCCCGCCCCCGCGGGGCAGCTGAGCCGCTACCGAGGGTCCGGGCGTACGGCCAAGGTCGGCAAGCCGATGCCGCGTAGCGCCCACACGGCGAAAACCGGGCCGCGACCCGCGAGGATTATCGAACCGTCGGAAGCCATTTCGAGATCGGCGTCGCCGTACGCGGCTGTCGCGGCATCCGCACCGACGACGGCGCCCGCGGGTATTCGCACGTCGACGTCGCCGCGCGCCGCGAGGACAAGCAGCGTCTCGTCCTGCGCTTCGCGCACGAACACGATGACGTTTTCGTCTGAATGGATCCAGCGCATCCCCCCGGCGCCGAGCGCCGGATGCCTGTGGCGCAGTGCCACGAGCCCGCGATAGAGGGTCAGCCTTTCCTGAACCGCCGGCTCATCGATGCGGTGCCAGGGCATGGGCGTTCGACTCGTCTCCCCGTCAGCACCCTGCTCGCCGAACTCATCGCCGGCCCAGATGACCGGCAAACCCGGAAGCGTCAGCGAGAGGCCGACCGCGACAGGAATCACTGAAGGGTGGGCGTGCGTCGCAAACCGCGCGGTGTCATGGCTGTCGAGTGTATTCATCGTGCCGAGCCTCACCGACCATGGAATCCCCGCGAAGAATCGATCGACGCTGGTGGCGAACTGGCGGGCGGTGAACCGAGGGATGCGTTCGACGGGCTGGCCGAAGTACCAAGGCTCTGTCGTCGCGCGGCCGAGCGCGTCGATGTAGGGCTCAGTGGAGGTGTCGCCCAACCAGTTCCACAGCGGCCTCGTGAAGGCGACGTAGGTCATGGCGCCCTGCCATCCATCCCCTTGCAGGTCGCCGGTCGCGTCGCCGGTCGACTCCGCCACCAGGTACGTGTCGGGGTGAACGCTCGTCATCGTGCGACGAATGGCTCGACGCACCTCGGCGTTGTGATCTGCGGCGCCCAGCCGACCTGTCATATTTGCCACGTCGATGCGCCAGCCGTCGAGTGAATAGGGGGGCTGCAACCACTTCGCGACGACAGACTCTGGGCCGTCGACGAAACGTCGCGCGAGCTCAGGGCTGGACCAGTCGAACTTCGGCAACGTCGCGAAGCCGAGCCACGACTCATAAGACGCGTTGGCGTCATCGGTGAAGTAGTAGAAACGTTCCTCAGGCGCGCCGGCGTGGGCGTATGCGCTGCGGAACCACTCATGGCGGTCGCCGGAGTGATTCGTCGTGAGATCGCCGATGACGTGAATGCCACGCGCGTGCGCAGCCTCGATGAGCCGGATGTAGGCCTCGTCCCCGCCGAGGAGCGGGTCAACCTCATCGAACGTGGTCGCGTCGTAACGGTGATTGGATGACGCTGGGAAGACCGGGGTGAGGTACAGCAAAGTCACGCCGAGCTCGATCAGGTGATCTAGGTGCTCGACGATTCCGTCGAGGTTGCCGCCGTAGAACTGCTGCGAGCGTGCGGGCGCGACGGGATCGACAGAATCGGTCCAATCGGCGGGAATCGCCCAGGGTGGGAGGGAACGATCGTCATCCGCTGCCGACCGTGCAAAGCGGTCGGGGAAGACCTGGTACATCACTGCATCCGGCAACCAGGTCGGCGGCGGGTTGCCTGCGACGACGGCGAAATCCTCCGAATCTCGAGTTTCGATGTCGGAAAGTCCGGCCTGATTCAGCCAGCTGACGCGGCCGTCCGAAGCGACAAGCATCCACCGGTAGCTGTTGTGCAGGTTTCGGATGGGCAGCGGCGCATCCCACCATTCCCATTCTTCGACGGCAGCGAGGCGCTGCGCTCTTGTGAAGATGGGCTCGCGGTCGGGTGTCGAACGCACCCAAACCGCATCCAACTGCCCATATACGTGCGGCACCCGCAGTCGAACGCGTACCACATCTCCGATTTCGGGCGCGGGGTCAGAAACGTGGACGGGCGATCCGTCATGGTGAGGACGCAGCGAAAATGTCATATTCCCAATGAGGCTACCGCCGATCCGAGTGCGCCGCCCCTGGGCCACGAGCCCTTTTGTCTTGCCCCGGGGCCTCGGAACCCCGGTGCGCGCCGGTTGCGTGGCAGCTGGCCTGAGGTCGACCTGTGTAACAACTCACCTTGCGATCCGGCGACTGCAGTGCGATTACGAGTGGAATCACAGGGTTCCACCGCTTGCTTGTCCACCGATGCCCGAACCCAGTGTGTGGCCCGCCCATCTCGTGCTAGAACGGTCCGATGTTGGACGACGAATTGGAGGCGCGCCAGGCGGCACTCCAGGCCGAGGGGCGCCAGATGCTGGCTTGCGTGGGCCCCCTCCTGAACGGGGTCGGCGAGCCCATCACAACGGGCAGCTTTGTCTCCGGGCTCATGGTGTGGCGGGACCTGGATGTGATGGTCCTCGGCGGCTCGCATTTCTCGCCGCACGACGTTATCGCTCTCCTGGGGCGCGCAGTCGATCTACCCGGCGTCAACGGCTTCGAGTACGTCGACGAGCGGGGTGACCGCTCACCGACCGGCCTGCGGCGCGACGAGCGGTACCACGTCACCCTTGCTCGAGATGAGTGGCGGATCGACCTGTCGATCTGGTTGTACGACGACCATCGGAACGTGACCGACTGGCACCACGAACTCAGAGAGCGGCTGACTGGTGACCAGCGCCGGGCGATCCTGCGCATCAAAGACGTGTGGCACCGCCGGCCGGAGTATCCGGACGAGATCAGCGGCGCGGAGATCTACACCGCGGTGCTCGAGCATGCGCTAAGGACACCCGAGGAGTTCGCCGCGCACCTGGGCGGCCGTTGACTCTCCGATCCGAGCGGTCGTCGACACGGTCGGCGGCTCGCGTGCGTGACCGATCGGCATCCACAGGCCTGCCGCCTGCACGCCGAGATCGACCGTCATGCCAGTTGCCAACGGCTCAGTCCCGCGGTGGGTCGCTGTCAAGTCCTGTCATGCCGACCGTTGGCAGAAACGGGTCGACCGAAGGGCCGGCACTCCGTCAGCAGAGGACAAGACGCGGGCAGCGACCGTGGAATTCATGGCACTCACGGCCAGCGCAAGACCTGGCGAACGAGCCTCATCCTAGGATTCTGCGGACTCCCTGCCGACTTAACCCGGAAAACGCCAGGTCAGAGAGGTGCACTACCGGTAGTTGATGAACTGCAGGTCTACGTCGAGGTCGGCGGCCTTGAGTAGGCGCTGCACCTCCTGAAGGTCGTCGCGGCTCTTGGATTGCACGCGCAACTCGTCACCCTGGATCTGCGACTTGACGCCCTTGGGCCCCTCGTCGCGGATGATCTTGCCGATCTTTTTGGCGTTCTCCTGCGAGATGCCGTCCTTGATGGTCGACGTGAGTCGGTACTCCTTGCCGCTCGCGACCGGCTCACCGGACTCGAGGCTCTTCAGCGATATGCCCCGCTTGACGAGCTTGGACTGGAAAACGTCGAGAACGGCCTTCGCGCGCTCCTCGGTATTCGCCTTGATCAGGACGGCCTCGCCGCTCCACTCGATCGAGGAGCCCGTGCCCTTGAAGTCGTAACGCTGCTCGACCTCCTTGCGGGCCTGCTGAAGCGCATTGTCGGCTTCCTGATGGTCGACCTTGCTGACGATGTCGAAGGATGAATCAGCCATGCGCGGAAGTCTAGCCGCCACCGCGACGACTCCCGCGGTCGGGTGAGTCCTGTCATTACGGGTGCCGCCTGGCTAGGGAGATGGTGCCTCGAGCGGATACGGTGCCGCCATGACCCCTCTTCTGCCATTCCTGGACTCCGCACTGCTGCACCTCGCGAACCCGCACCCGGCGAACCCGCACCCGGTGAGACCGTGAGCTCGGAGCGCTTCGAAGCGCTGAGCAAGGGTCTCGCGGACCGCGTGCAGGCGGCGGACGGGCTGTTCGGTCTGGTGCTGCTCGGCTCGGCATCCGATGACGCGGCCGACCGGCGCGATGAGTGGTCGGACCACGACTTCTTCGCGCTGATCGAACCGGGACGAGGCGCGGATGTGCGACCCGACCTGTCCTGGCTGCCCGAGCAGGATCGGATCGTGCTCACCGCACGCGAAGGGGAGATCGGCTTCGTCGCGGTGTACGAGGACGGGCACGTCTTCGAGTTCGCGGTCGCAGAGGTGGACGAGCTGGCAGACGCCGTCGCGGGGGACGCCACCGTCGTCATCGATGATGCAGAAGGGACGGTCGCCGGACTCATCGAGCGTGCGCGGGCGAAGGCGGCGGCATCCGATCGATTCGATCCGGAGAACGACGCCCGGCTGATGCTGGTGAAGCTGCTGATCGGAGTCGGGCGGGTGCGGCGCGGCGAGGTCCTCAACGGCGGTCAGTTCATCCGCACCTCGGCCGTGCAGCACCTCGTTCGGGCGATCCGCGGCCGATTCGCGGAACGCTCCACCACGCTGCGCGACACCATCGACCCGCTGCGCCGGTT
>NZ_DASUNI010000217.1:0-2273 GCF_036277215.1 Microbacterium sp.
CCCGGATGCGGTGGGTGCGGCGAAAGGCGTGTCCGAAGTCGAGATCGATGTCGGGAACGTGGGACAGAGCGGCGGTGCCGTTTTCACCGCCGTCGCGAAACGCAATGGAGACGATCTCGCCGGTGGTCGGGTCGTGTTCGCGAGAACGCCGGCCCCTGTTGTGCGTCACGGCCCGACTCTCCGGGACGGGTGCCTGTTCCGGTGGCCCGAAGGGCGGCAGCTCTTCGTCCCCGGTTCGAGTCGGGCGCACAGGCAGATCCAGGTGTCCGGTTCCGGTGAAGAGCGTCAGCGTCACCGGTTCGGGGCTTGGCCAGACCACCGGCCAGTAGCAGGTCGAGACGGCGACCCGCACGACGTGCCCCTGCGGAAAGGCGTGGGCCACGTCGTTGAGGTGGACGACGACCCGATAAGGGTGACCGGGCTCAAGAGCGAGCGGTCGTTCGTGGCCGTCCCGGTGAGTGAGATTGAGCACGCCATAAGTCACCCGTAACGAGCTGCCGTCTGGCGCCACGTCATTGAGCCGGACGGCCACGAGCGCTACTGGACGGTCGACGCTGAGTTCAAGCTCGACAATCGGTGCACCCAGAATTTCCGTACGCTCCGCCAGCGGTTCCGAGTCGAACAACAGTGAGCGGGCGTCGTCCTCGCGCTGGTCGGACGGCAGGTCCCTCTTACTGCCGAATGCACACCATTCGCCGGCATTTGCTCCTGTGCTCTGCGGAGAGGACAGCGCCAGGCGGGTTGCTGGCGACTCCGGAGCCCGTGCAAGGCGCCCGGAATTGAGAAACAAACGGCGCTGCCCGATCCGGGACGTCGGCCACTGGGTCTCCGCCACCCATCGCCCCGGCCGTTCTGTCGGATCGCCGCTGGGCGACACCCACTCCTGCATCCAGACCCGGTATTGCGGCTCGTCCATGATGCCGGTGTCCACGCCCTTGAGCCAGTAATCCCACCAGCGCAGGGCTTCCTGAAGAAAACCAATGCTTGGGCCTGGCAAGGAATCGTGGGGAAAGGCGTGACACCACGGACCGATCAGTCCCTTGCGGGGCGCATGCAGCCCTTCGAGCAGTCGCGGGACGGCGTTGCGATACGCGTCGGCCCAGCCGCCGATCGCGTAGACCGCGCACTGAATGGCGCCGTAGTCCTCACAGACCGAGCCCCGCTTCCAGTATTCGTCGCGCACCGGATGATGCAGCCACAGTTCGGGGAAAAGAACGGCGTTCTCCAGTCGGTCACGCCACATGGCCTGCCAGCGGTCACCGACGATCTCCGGGTCCGGAGGTAACGCGTTGGAGCAAAGCAGCACTGCACCCCAGGCGAGATTCTCGTTGATCAGGCAACCGCCCATGTAGTGAGCGTCGTCAGCATAGCGGTCGTCCGACGAGCACAGGGCAATGATTGCCTTGAGGGCGGGGGGCCGCCGTGCGGCCACCTGGAGGGAGCTGAAACCACCCCAGGAGATGCCCGTCATGCCCACGTTGCCATCGCACCACGGTTGAGCCGCGATCCACGCGATAACTTCCAGGGCGTCGTCCTGCTCCCGGCGCTGATACTCGTCGGCCATCAGGCCGTCGGAATCCCCACTGCCACGCACATCCACCCGCAGCGCAGCGTAGCCGTGCCCGGCGATATAGTGGTGAATCGGCTCATCGCGCAGGCGGGTGTAGTCACGTTTGCGATACGGGATGGATTCCAGGATGCCGGGAACGGGTCGTGATTCGGCGTCTTGCGGCAACCACACGCGGGCGGCAAGCTGGCAGCCGTCCGACAGCGGGATCCAGACGTTTTCAACGACACGCACCGGTCGTGGGAAGGTATCGACGACCTGCATTGCCGTGTCTCCGTTGAAAGACGGGTTTGCTATTTCTCGATAGCGGACAGACCAGCGCCATGCGCCTGCATACCTGCTCCGGCCGTGCGGCTCAGGGCGTGGCCTGATCAGCAGCTACGACGGTTGTGGCACCTCGCAGGTCCAGCCAGAGCCCCCGCGGCGTGCGCCCGATCCGGACGACCGCCTGGTCGCACGACGGGCAGCGCAGAATGGCGCCAAGCTCGATGGCGTAGAGCATCAGCTCCGCCATCGGCCGGGTCCTGCCGCAGCCCGCACAGGTCGTCGGCGCAAGCGTTGCATCGAACGCGAAAACCTCGAGCAGCAGACCGCCCGCGGCGTTGCCGTCGAGCGTGTAGCGGTCACCCTCGGCACTCATCTCATTCCTCTCCCGTCGGACCGAAGCGCTCTGTCCTGATCTGCGCCGGTTCGTGCCCGAGCCCGA
>NZ_DASUNI010000218.1:0-2389 GCF_036277215.1 Microbacterium sp.
CCGCCGCCACCGCCTTCGAGGCGGAGAAGCTCGGCATCCGCGTATGCAGCGTCACCGTCGACCACGGCCTGCAGGCCGGCTCGGCGCGGGTGGCCGAGGCTGCCGCGAAGCAGGCGGAGGCGCTCGGCATCGAGACCCGGATCGTGCGCGTGCAGGTCGGCGAAGAGAACGGGCCGGAAGCCGCCGCGCGCGCCGCCCGCTACCAGGCGCTGGCGGATGCCGCCTCCGACCTCGGCGCGGCCGCCGTGCTCGTCGGGCACACGCTCGACGACCAGGCGGAGACCGTGCTGCTGGGCCTCGCCCGCGGCTCGGGGGCGACCAGCCTTCAGGGCATGGCCCCCGTCACCGAGCTCGCTCCGGGTGTGTCGCTGCTGCGCCCGCTGCTGGACGTGCGCCGCGCGACGACCCTGGCCGCCTGCGCGGCGGCGGGTCTCGAGCCCTGGCGCGACCCGCACAACGTCGACCCCCGCTTCGCGCGCGTGCGGGTCCGCGAGAACGTCCTGCCCGTGCTCGAGGCCGAGCTCGGCCCCGGAATCGCCGCGGCACTCGCGCGGACCGCGGCGCAGCTGCGGGAGGACGCCGAGGCGTTCGACGAGATGATCGACGAGACCATCGAAGACATCGTCGAGCACGCCGAGGCCGGAATCTCGGTGTCGGCGGCGGCGCTCGCCGCCAACCCGGCGGCGCTGCGGCACCGCATCCTCCGCCACGTCGTCGCCTCGGAGTTCGGCGCCAGTCTGACGCGCACCCAGACGCTCGAGGTCGCCCGCCTCGTCACCGAGTGGTCGGGTCAGGGGCCGATCGACCTGCCCGGATGCCGCGCACGACGGGTCGGCGGACGCATCGAGTTCACGGCATCCTGAACCTGCGGCCGCAACAGCTACTTCTTGCCGCCCAGGAGCCCGCCGATCAGGCCGCCGATGTCGATCCCGCCGGGCGATCCGCTGCCCGATCCCGAGCCGCCGCCGAGCAGGCCGCCGATCAGATCGCCCAGCCCGCCGCCGCCCTGCGCCTGCGCGTCCTGGGTCGGAGCCTTGCTCTTGGTCTGATTCGCGATCAGTCCCATGATGATCGGCGCCAGGATCGGAAGGAGCTTGCCGAAGTCGATCCCCGCCGTCCGCGGCTCCTCCGTCAGCTTCTGGGCGACCGCCTGCTGCTGCCCGCCGAAGATGTGCCCGAGGATCTTCTCGCCATCCGTGGTGTCGACCGCCTTCAGGTCGACCGTGCCGCGCGGGACCGCGCCGGCGTGCTTGCCGAGGGCCTTCTCGAGAGCCGCCGCGCCCTCCGGCGTCTGCGCGTTGCGCTGCAGACCGCTCAGGATCGTCTCGCCGCCCTCTTCGACGGCCCGTCGCGCCTCGTCGGGTTCGACGCCCAGCTGCGAGGCGATCTGATCGATCGGCAGTGCCTTGAGGACGTCGTCCAGTCCAGCCATGTCGCGGACCCCCTTGTCGGGCGGGCCGAATGCCCACGCCCGCCAGCCTATTGTCCGCGCCGGCGGTGGGCCACAGTCGGCCTCCGCCCCGCACCTCACGCGCCTATGCTCATTCCCATGCGCGCGGCCGACATTTCAAGTGACATCACCCGGGTGCTCGTGACAGAGGAGCAGATCCTCCAGAAGCTCGACGAGATCGCGGAACAGGTCGCCGCGGACTACGAGGGCAAGGATCTCCTCCTGGTCGGCGTCCTCAAGGGCGCGATCATGGTGATGGCCGACTTCTCCCGCGCACTTTCCACCGTCGTCCCGATCGACTGGATGGCGGTCTCCTCCTACGGTGCGGGCACTCGGTCGAGCGGCGTCGTGCAGATCCGCAAGGACCTCGACGAGGACCTCCACGGTCGGCACGTGCTGATCGTCGAGGACATCATCGACTCTGGCCTGACCTTGAGCTGGCTGCTGGAGAACTTCGCGTCGCGCGGCGCGGCATCGGTCGATGTGTTCACACTGCTGCGCAAACCGGATGCCGCGAAGGTGCACGTCGAGTGCCGGTACGTCGGCTTCGACATCCCGAACGAGTTCGTCGTGGGGTACGGCCTCGATTATGCGGAGAGGTACCGCAATCTGCGGGACGTCGCGATCCTCGCTCCGCACGTCTACGCCTGACGCGTCCGGCGGGTCTCGTCACGGGCGCTGCGCTCGCTACCGGAAACCGGTTTCGCGGCCGACTTACGCCGTCGGCGAATGCACAGACTGGTCATAGACAGCCCGCGATACCCTGATTCCACCGTTTGCCGAGCATTCCGCCCTCGTGCCGACGGCTCGTCGACGAAAGGGAACGGGCGCCGCCCGCACCATGGATTTCAAGAAGATCACCCGCAACCCGCTCTTCTACGTGCTGTTGATCGGGATCTTCCTGATCGTCGGGTTCTCGCTCATCTCCAGCCTCGCCGG
>NZ_DASUNI010000219.1:0-17863 GCF_036277215.1 Microbacterium sp.
TCGTGGGAAAGCACTGCGAATCGGGAGACATCGTCGTCGACGCGGAGTACCTGCCCGGCGACATCGTGCCCGGCGATCTGCTCGCAGTGCCCGCCACCGGCGCCTACTGCTTCTCGCTCGCGAGCAACTACAACTACGTGCTCCGTCCGCCGGTCGTGGCGGTGCGCGACGGATCCGCCCGCGTGATCGTGCGCGGCGTGAGCATCGAAGATCTGCTGGCGCACGACGCCGGCCTGGATGAGGGAGCCGGTATGCCGGTACGGAGCGAGCGGCGGTCGATGAGCGAGCCGCAGGCGAAACGAAACGCAGAGTCGAACGTGCCTGTACTGAGCGAGCGAAGCGAGTCGAAGTGATCGACTACCGCCGACTGAGGGTGGCTCTGCTGGGGGCCGGAGCCGTGGGCTCGCAGGTGGCGGCACTGCTGCTCAAGCACGGCGACGAGCTCGCCGATCGCGCCGGCGCGGCGCTGGAGCTCGTCGGGATCGCCGTGCGCGACCTCGACGCGCCGCGAGAGACCGACCTGCCGCGCGAGCTGTTCACCACCGATGCCGAGTCCCTGATCATCGGGGCCGACATCGTCATCGAGCTGATGGGCGGCATCGAACCCGCGAAGACATACCTGCTGCAGGCGATCAACTCCGGCGCCGACGTCGTCACGGCCAACAAGGCGCTCCTGGCCACCCACGGGCCGGAGATCTTCGACGCGGCCGACCAGGTCGGCGCGCAGGTCTACTACGAGGCCGCGGCCGCGGGGGCGATCCCGATCATCCGCCCGCTGCGCGATTCGCTGGCCGGCGACCGCGTGAAGCGCATCATGGGCATCGTCAACGGGACGACGAACTACATCCTCGACCGCATGGACACCGAAGGCGCCGACTTCGGCGATGTCCTGGCGCAGGCGCAGGCCCTCGGCTATGCCGAGGCCGACCCGACCGCAGACGTCGAGGGATACGACGCCGCGCAGAAGGCCGCGATCCTCGCCAGCCTCGCCTTCCACACGACCGTTCCGCTGGACGCGGTGCACCGCGAGGGAATCACCTCGATAGGCAAGGCGGTCATCGACTCCGCCCGGCACGCCGGCTACGTCGTGAAGCTGCTCGCCGTGTGCGAGCGGCTCACCGCAGAGACGGATGCCGCGGCATCCGAGTCGATCTCGGTGCGCGTCTACCCAGCCCTGGTCCATCGCGATCATCCGCTGGCCAGCGTGCACGGCGCGAACAACGCCGTGTTCGTCGAGGCGGAGGCGGCGGGCAACCTGATGTTCTACGGCGCGGGCGCGGGCGGGGTTCAGACGGCCTCCGCCGTGCTGGGCGACGTCGTCTCGGCCGCTCGCCGCCACATCGCGGGCGGGGTCGGCGTGGGGGAGTCCACGCGCGCGAACCTCCCCATCGTCCCGATCGGACGCGTCACGACGCGGTACCAGATCACCCTCGAGGTCGACGACCAGCCCGGCGTGCTGGCGACGGTCGCCGGCATCCTGAGCGAGGGTCGGGTCTCGATCGCGACCGTGGAGCAGACCGTCATCGAGGACGCGGAACTCGGCGTGCCGGTCGCGCGCCTGGTCATCGGAACCCACAAAGCCCTGGAGCAGGACCTCAGCGACACCGTGGATCGACTCGCCGCCAGCGGCGTCGTCGAGCGGGTCGTCTCGGTGCTGCGCGTAGAAGGAGATTGACATGGCACACGTCTGGCGCGGAGTCCTCCGCGAATACGCCGACCGTCTGGGGGTGACCGACGCCTCGACCGTCATCACCCTGGGCGAAGGCGGCACCCCGCTGCTGCCCGCACCCGCGCTCTCGCGCCGCACCGGCACCGACGTGTGGGTCAAGTTCGAGGGCATGAACCCGACCGGCTCGTTCAAGGACCGCGGCATGACCGTCGCGGTCTCGCGCGCCATCGAGCACGGCGCGAAGGCGATCATCTGCGCATCGACCGGCAACACGTCCGCGTCGGCGGCGGCGTACGCCGCCCACGCCGGGATCACCGCGGCTGTCCTGGTGCCCGAGGGCAAGATCGCGATGGGCAAGCTCAGCCAGGCGGTGGCCCACAACGGCCAGCTCATCCAGATCCGTGGGAACTTCGACGACTGCCTCGAGATCGCCCGCGAACTGGCCGACCACTACCCGGTGCACCTGGTCAACTCGGTCAACCCCGACCGCATCGAGGGACAGAAGACGGCGGCGTACGAGGTCGTCGAGACGCTCGGGGACGCCCCGGACTTCCACTTCATCCCCGTCGGCAATGCCGGCAATTACACGGCTTACTCGCGCGGATACCGCGAGGAGGCGGACGGCGGCGTCTCCACCCGGGTGCCGCGGATGTTCGGCTTCCAGGCCGAGGGCAGCGCGCCGCTGGTGCGCGGCGAGATCGTCAAGAACCCCGAGACGGTCGCGAGCGCGATCCGCATCGGCAACCCCGCCTCGTGGGATCTCGCGCTGCAGGCGCGCGAGGCGACGGACGGCTATTTCGGCGCGATCGACGACGAACGCATCCTCGCCGCGCAGAAGCTGCTCGCCGGTGAGGTGGGCATCTTCGTCGAGCCCGCGTCCGCGATCAGCGTCGCGGGTCTGCTCGATCGCGTCGAGGCCGGTGTGGTGCCCAAGGGCGCGCGCGTCGTGCTCACGGTCACCGGGCACGGCCTGAAGGACCCGCAGTGGGCACTGCGCAACGCCGACGGGACGCAGGTCGAGCCGACCGTCGTCGATGCGACCACGTCGGATGTCGCGTCCGTCCTCGGGCTGGTGCCGACCGGGGCCGCGGGGGCGCACGCGTGAACCAAGCCGCGGGGCCCGTTCGTGGCCGCGCCGTCGCGGTCCGCGTCCCCGCGACGAGCGCGAATCTCGGGCCCGGCTTCGACACGCTGGGGCTCGCGCTGAGCGTCTACGACGAGCTCGTCGTGACGACGCTGCCCGGCGACGGTCTCGAGGTCGTCGTGACGGGGGAGGGGGCCGATGCCGTTCCCCGGGATGCGTCGAACCTCGTCGTGCGCGCGATCGCGTACGCCTTCGAATCGGCCGGGCGACGGATGCCGGGTCTGCGGCTCGAGGCACGAAACGTCATCCCGCACGGTCGCGGGCTCGGCTCGTCCGGAGCCGCCGTCGTCTCGGGCCTGCTCGCCGCGAAGGGACTCCTCCAGGGGGACGTCGAGCTCGGGCCGGACACCCTGCTGCGACTGGCCACGGAGCTGGAGGGTCATCCCGACAACGTGGCTCCGGCGCTCTTCGGCGGACTCACGATCGCGTGGGTCGACGAATCGGGTCCGCAGCACAAGAAGCTGCTCGTGCACCGCGGCGTGTCCCCGCTGGTGTTCGTGCCCGAGTCCACCATGTCCACGAGCGTCGCGCGGAGCCTGCAGCCCCTCCACGTGCCCCGGGAGGATGCCGTCTTCAACGTCTCGCGTTCGGCTCTGCTGATCGCGGCCCTGATGCAGAGCCCCGAGCTGCTGCTCGCGGCCACCGAGGACAAGCTGCACCAGAACTATCGGGCTCAGGCGATGCCCCAGACCGATCGCCTTGTTCGGTCGCTGCGCGAGGGCGGCTTCGCCGGGGTGGTCTCGGGGGCTGGGCCGAGCGTTCTCGTGCTGGCCGACGGGCCCGGTCGGCGCCTGGAAGCGGCAGCGCTCGCGGCACGCGCGACGGACACTCCGTGGGAGGCGCTGATGCTCGCCGTCGACTTCAAGGGTGGTACAGTGAGGGACGTAACGGAGGGTTCCACGTAGCTACGTGAATCTGGCCTCCGATCGCAATCTGCGAAACCCTGCACGACCCCCTGCCTTCACCGGTTCTCAAGCCTGTTGAAGCGCGGCGCGGGTAGACGTCCGTTTGTGGCGTGCGTCTCGTGCAGACATGATCATCCACACGTTGCAAAGGGAGAACTCGTGGAGTCCATCTCCGAGATCCAGTCCGTCGAGCCCACCGAGGACGAGCGCACGGAAGCGCCCGAAACCGCGGAGTACGCCGACACCACGGCAGACGACGTCGCCGAATCCACCAGCGAAGCCGGCTCCGAGCCCGCCGCCGAGACCCAGCCCGAGCTTGCCGAGGCCGCGCCTGCGGCTGACGTCGAGCCCGCTGCCGAGGCGGAGCCTGCTGAGAGCGAACCCGCCGCTGAGGCGGCGCCCGCCGTCGAGCCCGAGCCGGAAGCGGCCCCTGACGCGGAGCCCGCCGCCGACGCTGAGGTCGCCGCCGAGGCGCCCGCTGACGCGCCGGTCGACGCCACGCCCGCGGCCGTCGAGGCGCCCGTCGAGCCCGCGCCGGCGACCGCGCCGCGCAAGCGCGCACCGCGTCGCGCGAAGAGCACGGATGTCCCCGCGCCCGCCGTCGAGGCGCCGGCCGAGGCGCCCGCCGATGCCGAGGCGCCCACCGAGGCCACCGCCGACCTCGAGGTGGCGGCCGAGGCCACCGCCGACCTCGAGCCGGTCGCCGAGACCACCTCCGAGACTTCCGTCGAATCGCCTGCTGAGGCGGGCCCCGAGGCGGACTCCGCCTCATCCGATGCCGGAACCCAGGCCGAGGCGGGCGACGCCGTCGAATCCGGCGATGCACGCGAAGGCACTGCCGATGAGACGCCGGCGCGCGGACGCAGCCGGAGCCGCAACCGCAACCGCAATCGCAATGCCCAGGGCGGTCAGGGCAACCAGAACGCCCAGGGCGGCCAGAACGCACAGGGCGGACAGAGCGCGCAGAACGGTCAGGCCACGTCCAACGCCCAGCCGCAGGCTCAGCCGTCCGAGGACGATGATGAGGGCGGTCAGGCGGCCGGCCGCAACCGTCAGCGCAACAAGCGCCGCGGTCCCGCCGGAGCCGATGAGTTCGACACCGAGATCGGCGAGGACGACGTCCTGGTGCCGATCGCCGGCATCCTCGATGTGCTCGACAACTACGCCTTCGTCCGCACCACGGGCTACCTCCCCGGTCCGAGCGACGTCTACGTCTCGCTCGGCCAGGTGAAGAAGTACAACCTTCGCAAGGGCGATGCCGTCGTCGGCGCGATCAAGCAGCCGCGTGAAGGCGAGCAGTCCAGCCGCCAGAAGTACAACGCGCTGGTCAAGGTCGACGCGGTCAACGGTCTGTCCGTCGACGACGCCGCAGAGCGCGTCGAGTTCGGCAAGCTCACGCCGCTCTACCCTCAGGAGCGTCTGCGCCTGGAGACCGCCCCCGAGAAGCTCACGCAGCGCATCATCGACCTGGTCGCGCCGATCGGCAAGGGCCAGCGGGGACTCATCGTCGCGCCGCCCAAGGCGGGCAAGACGATCGTCCTGCAGCAGATCGCGAACGCGATCGCGACGAACAACCCCGAGGTCCACCTCATGGTCGTTCTCGTCGACGAGCGTCCGGAAGAGGTCACCGACATGCAGCGGACCGTCCGCGGCGAGGTCATCGCCTCGACGTTCGACCGACCCGCAGAGGACCACACCACCGTTGCGGAGCTGGCGATCGAGCGCGCCAAGCGCCTCGTCGAGCTGGGTCGAGACGTCGTCGTCCTGCTGGACTCGATCACCCGCCTCGGTCGCGCCTACAACATCTCGGCGCCCACGTCGGGTCGCGTGCTCACCGGCGGTGTCGACGCTTCGGCCCTGTACCCGCCGAAGCGATTCTTCGGCGCAGCGCGCAACATCGAGAACGGCGGCTCGCTCACGATCCTCGCCACCGCGCTCGTGGAGACCGGTTCCAAGATGGACGAGGTCATCTTCGAGGAGTTCAAGGGAACGGGCAACAGCGAGCTGCGACTCTCGCGTCAGCTCGCCGACAAGCGCATCTTCCCGGCCGTCGACGTAAACGCATCGAGCACTCGCCGCGAAGAGATGCTGCTCTCGCCCGACGAGGTCAAGATCACGTGGAAGCTGCGTCGCGCACTCGCGGGTCTCGACCCGCAGCAGGCGCTCGAGGTCGTCCTCGGCAAGCTCAAGGAGACGCAGTCCAACGTCGAGTTCCTCGTGCAGATGCAGAAGTCGATCCCCACGCCGACGGGCGGCGGTCACAGCCACGGTCACGAGAACAGCATCCGCTGAGCTCGTCGAAGCGCGGCGCACGGCGTTCGGAGTAGTCCATGTTCGAATCGGTGAAGACCCTCATCGAGGAGCATCAGGCCGTCCAGGAGGAACTCTCCGACCCGGCCTTGCACGCCGACGCGGCGCGCTCGAAGCGCGTCAACCGTCGCTACGCCGAGCTGTCCCGGATCGTCGCCGCATATGACGCCTGGGTGCTGGCCACCGGAGACCTCGAGGCCGCGCAGGAGTTCGCGAAGGAGGACGCGGCGTTCGCCGCCGAGGTGCCCTCGCTCGAAGAGCGCGTCGAAGAGACGCAGGAGAAGCTCCGGCGTCTGCTGATCCCGCGCGACCCCGACGACGCGCGTGACGTCATCATGGAGATCAAGGGCGGGGAGGGCGGCGCCGAGAGTGCGCTCTTCGCCGCCGATCTCCTGCGCATGTACCTGCAGTACGCGGCATCCCGCGGGTGGAAGACCGAACTGCTGGAGCGCAACGAGTCCGACCTCGGCGGCTACAAGGACGTCCAGGTCGCGATCAAGGGGTCCTCGACCGACCCCGCGCAGGGCGTCTGGGCGTCGCTGAAGTACGAGGGCGGCGTCCACCGCGTGCAGCGCGTGCCCGCCACCGAGTCGCAGGGCCGCATCCACACGTCGACGACGGGGGTGCTCGTCTTCCCCGAAGTGGACGAGCCGGACGAGGTCGAGATCAATCCAAACGACCTGAAGATCGACGTCTTCCGATCGTCCGGCCCGGGCGGTCAGTCGGTCAACACCACCGACTCCGCGGTGCGGATCACCCACCTGCCGACCGGCATCGTCGTGTCGATGCAGAACGAGAAGTCGCAGCTGCAGAACCGTGAGGCGGGCATGCGGGTGCTGCGTGCGCGGATCCTCGCGAAGCAGCAGGAAGAGCTCGATGCCGCGGCATCCGATGCGCGGAGATCGCAGATCCGCGGCATGGACCGTTCCGAGCGCATCCGAACCTACAACTTCCCCGAGAACCGGATCGCCGACCACCGCACCGGCTACAAGGCCTACAACCTCGACCAGGTGATGGACGGCGCGCTCGACCCGATCATCCAGTCGTGCATCTCGGCCGACGAGGAAGAGCGTCTCGCCTCTCTCGGCGCCGACGCCTGACGCCACCGGCGGCGTGCACAGCCGGCACGACCTGCCCTAGGCTCATCGGCGTCGAGATCCGGAGGCGTCATGAGTGAGATCACCGATGCCGGCGGAGTCCGCCTGGACTACGTCGTGGAGGGGTCGGGCCCCGCGGCGCTCGTGCTGCACGGCGCTTACTCGACGCGCGACGAATCCCTGCCGGTATTCCAGCCCCTGCTTGCGCGACGCGGAATGCGGGGACTGCACCCGGACCTGCCGGGCATGGGTGCATCGCAGCAGACGTCGGCCACCAGCACCGGCGATGTGCTGAACGCCCTCGATGCGCTGATCGCGGCCGAGATCGACGCCGAGAGCTTCGTCGTGATCGGGCATTCGTTCGGCGCCCATCTGGCCCGTGGCGTCGCGGCGCGGCATCCCGAACGGGTCGCGGGCATCGCCCTCGTCTCGCCCTATGCCCGCGACATGACGCCGGCACCGGAGCGGATCGTCGAAGACGACGGATCCGCCGACGCCTTGGACCCCGACGACCGCAGCGCGTTCCTCGGATACTTCCAGGTGCGCACCGCAGCCACCCTCGAGCGCTATCGGCGCTTCGTCCGCCCGGCGCTGGATCGTTACGACGGGGCGGTCGTGGAGAGCATCATGACCGACGATGCGATGGATCCGGACCCGGACGCCCGGCCGTTCGAGGGACCGGCGGCCATCCTCGTCGGCCGCGACGACGCGCTCGTCGGATGGCGGGCGCAGCGCTCGCTGATCGACCTGCACCCGCGCGGAACCTTCGCGGCGGTGGCCGACGCCGGGCACGCCCTGATCCACGAACGCCCCGAGATCGTCGCCGCCGTGCTGGACGACTGGCTCGTTCGAACGGGGCACGCAACCCGCTGACTTCCGAACAGCGCACCGAACGCTACGCTCGGCACCGTGATCACGTTCCTCATCCGCGCGGCGATCTTCGTCTTCTCGGCGGCGCTGGGTCTCATCGTCGCGGACCTTCTCCTGCCGGGATTCCACATCGACTGGAGCGACTGGTGGGGCTTCGTGCTCGCCGTGCTGATCTTCGCCGTCATCCAGAGCGTGCTCGCGCCGTTGGTGTTCAAGCTGACGCGGCGGCACGCAGCGCCGCTCCTGGGCGGGATCGGGATCATCTCCACCTTCATCGCGATCGTGATCGTGGTGCTGATCCCGAACGCGGGAATCGGGATCTCCGAGCCCCTGGCATGGCTGCTCGCACCGGTCATCGTGTGGATCATCACGGCGCTGGCGACGTGGCTGCTGCCGATGGTCTTCCTCAAGAAGGACGTCGCCCAGCGCCGCGCCGGCTGAGCGCCCTCAAATGCTGTAGTCGGGCACGGTCAGCAAGGCGCGCGTGTCGATGCCCTCGCGCTTGACTCGCGGCGTGGCCGGAACCCCCACCAGGATGCTGTCGGCCGGGGCGTCCTTCGTCACGACGGCGTTGGCGCCGATGACGGATCCCTCCCCGATGGAGATGGGTCCGAGGACCTTCGCACCGGCGCCCACCGCGACGCCGTCGCCGATCGTCGGATGCCGCTTGCCGCCTTCGCGCTGACGGCCGCCGAGCGTCACGCCGTGGTACAGCATGACGTCGTCGCCGATCTCGGCCGTCTCACCGATCACGACCCCCATGCCGTGATCGATGAAGAAGCGGCGGCCGATCGTCGCACCCGGATGGATCTCGATTCCGGTGAGCCAGCGTGTGACCTGCGATCCGAGCCGGGCCAGGAAGCGCAGCCGCCGGACCCACAGTGCGTGCCACAGGCGGTGGCCCCACACGGCGTGCAGACCGGGATAGAGCAGGGCGATCTCGAGGCCGCTCCGCGCCGCCGGGTCGCGCAGCTTCGCCGCGGCGATGTCTTCCCGGACGCGTGCGAACGCCCCGATGCGCTCGCTCACGACGGCACCTGCTCGGGTTCACGGAGATGCTCGTAGAGGGCGGTGGACAGGTAGCGCTCACCTGCGTCCGGAATGATCACGACGATGCGCTTTCCCTTCGCTTCGGGACGCGCGGCGATCTGCAGCGCAGCCCATACGGCAGCGCCGGCGGACATCCCCGCCAGGATGCCCTCGCGCGTCGCGAGGTCACGTGCCACCTCGATCGCATCATCGAACTCGACGTCGAAGATCTCATCGACGACCGAGCGGTCGAGCACCGCCGGCACGAAGTTCGGGCCGATGCCCTGGATCCGATGCCCGCCCGCGCGGCCCTCGGTCAGGACGGGGGAGTCCTTCGGCTCGACCAGCACGATGCGCACGTCGGGGTTGCGCTCCTTGAGCACCTGTCCGACACCGGTGATCGTCCCGCCTGTGCCCGAGCCGGCGACGAAGAAGTCCACGTTCCCGTCGGTGTCGCGCCAGATCTCCTCCGCCGTCGTCCGCCGATGGATCGCGGCGTTGGCGGGACTCTCGAACTGTCGGGCGAGGATCGCGCCGGGGGTCTCCGCGACGATGCGCTCCGCGGTCGCCACCGCCTCGGTCATGCCCTTGTACGGGTCGGTGAGCACGAGCTCGGCGCCGTAGGCCTTCAGCAGGAGGCGCCGCTCCTTCGACATCGACGCGGGCATGGTGAGGATGACCTTGTATCCTCGCGCCGCCCCGATCAGGGCGAGCGAGATGCCGGTGTTGCCGCTCGTCGACTCGACGATCGTTCCGCCCGGCAGCAGCTCGCCGGACGCCTCGGCTGCTTCGACCAGGGCGAAGCCGAGACGGTCCTTGACGCTCGATCCCGGGTTGTAGAACTCGAGCTTGGCGAGCACCTCCCCGCCGAGACCGTCGGGAAGCGCGTTGAGGCGCACCAGCGGTGTGTCGCCGAAGGCGGAGGTGATGTCGGAGTGGATCCGGGGCACGGAACGGCTTTCTCGAGGGCTCGCTCAGTCCTCGCGGAGGTGCTCGTAGAGCGCGGTGGAGAGGTAGCGCTCGCCGAACGAGGGAACCACCACGACGATGTTCTTCCCGGCGGCCTCGGGCCGCGCGGCGACCTGGAGGGCGGCCCAGATGGCCGCACCCGAGGAGATGCCCACGAGGATGCCGTCCTGGGTGCCGACGGCGCGCGCCGTCTCGATGGCGTCGGGGAACTCGACGTCGATGACCTCGTCGATCACGCTCCTGTCGAGGATCGCGGGGACGAAGTTGGGTCCGATGCCCTGGATCTTGTGCGGCCCGGGCGTGCCCTTGGTGAGCAGCGGCGAGTCCGCCGGCTCGACTGCGATGACCTTCGCCTCGGGCACCCGCTCCTTGAGGACCTGCCCGACACCCGTGATGGTGCCGCCCGTGCCGATGCCGGCGACGAAGTAGTCGACCTTGCCGTCGGTGTCGCGGATGATCTCCTCGGCGGTGGTCTTGCGGTGGATCTCCACGTTCGCCCGGTTCTCGAACTGACGGGCGAGGATCGCGCCCGGGGTCTCGGCGAGGATCTCTTCGGCCTTCGCGATGGCGCCCTTCATGCCGCCGGCGGGGTCGGTGAGGATGAGCTCGGCGCCGTATGCCTTCAGCAGGAGCCGGCGCTCGGTCGACATGGAGGACGGCATGGCGAGGATCACCTTGTAGCCGCGTGCCGCCCCGACCATCGCCAGGGCGATGCCCGTGTTGCCGCTCGTCGCCTCGACGATCGTGCCGCCGGGCGAGAGCTCGCCCGACGCCTCGGCGGCATCGACGATCGCGATACCCAGGCGATCCTTGACGCTGGCTGCCGGGTTGTAGAACTCGAGCTTCGCCAGAACGGTGGCGCCGACGCCCTCCGCAACGCGATTGAGGCGGACCAGGGGAGTGTCGCCGAAGGCAGAGGTGATGTCGGGGTGGATGCCGGGCATGTCGGGCCTTTCGCGAGGTCGTCGGGTGCGGGAACAAGCCTAGGGGAGCCGTTCCGCGTGAGTCCTTCTGTGACGACGGCGCTTGCGTCGACGCGGGGGGCGTCGCACGTATGCTGGGTGCCGCTCATGTCTGAACATCCCCCCTCCGCCGTACCGCTCGCGGATGCGCTCCGCCGCGCCGCCGACCGACTCGCGCAGGTCGGGGTGCCCGACGCGCAGGTCGACGCGGAGCTGCTGGCAGCGCACGTGCTGCGCGTGGGCCGCGGTGCGGTCCAGGCGGCTGCGATCCGAGGCGACACGCTCGAGGCGGCGGATGCCGAGCTGCTCGCCGACCTCGTCCGACGGCGGGCGACGCGGGAGCCCCTTCAGCATCTCACCGGCACGGCACCGTTCCGGCACCTCGAGCTGCGCGTCGGCCCGGGCGTCTTCGTGCCCCGGCCGGAGACCGAGATGGTCGCTCAGCTCGCGATCGATGCGCTTGCGGCCGCGGCCTCGCCGGCTCCGATCGCGGTCGATCTGGGCACCGGGAGCGGGGCGATCGCGCTCGCTCTGGCGACCGAGGTGCCGCACTCTCGCGTCTTCGCCGCCGAGAACTCGGTCGACGCCTACGTGTGGACGCGCGAGAACTTCGAGCTCGTCGGGGCCGACAACGCCGAGCTGGCGTTCATCGATCTCGCGCGGGCGTTCCCTGAGCTCGACGGTCAGGTCTCGGTCGTCGCATCGAACCCGCCCTACGTTCCCGCCGCAGCGGTCCCCCGCGATCCCGAGGTCCGGTTCTTCGATCCGCCCGCGGCGCTCTACGGCGGCGACGACGGCCTGGACGTCGTGCGCGTCGTCAGCAGAACGGGTCTGCGGCTCGCGCATCCCGGTGGTCTGATCGTGATCGAGCACGGGGAGTGGCAGGGCGAGGCGGTGCGGACCCTGCTCGCCGCGGACGGCTGGCGCGCGGCGTCGACCCACCCCGACCTGACGCTGCGCGACCGCGCGACCACTGCGATCGCGCCCTGATCACGTCGGGCCCGAAAGGGCCTCCGGATACACTGGGAAGGACATGTCCCCTGTATTCGACTGCCGCGACGAGGCGCAGCTGCTCGCCGGTATGCGCCAGGCGCGCCAGGCGATCGGCCGCGGTGAACTCGTCGTCCTTCCCACCGACACGGTCTACGGCGTCGCCGCCGATGCCTTCAGCGCTCGCGCGGTCCAGGGGCTGCTCGACGCGAAGGGAAGGGGACGCCAGTCGCCCCCGCCCGTCCTGGTCGCGGGCGTGGCGACTCTGCGCGCGCTGGTGGCCGAGGTTCCCGAAGCCGTCGAGCGGCTGGTCGAGGCGTTCTGGCCCGGCGGGCTGACGATCGTGCTGCCGTCGCAGCCGTCCCTGTCATGGGACCTCGGCGACACGCACGGCACCGTCGCCGTGCGCATGCCGGCCAACCACCTCGCTCTCGAGCTGCTCGAGGAGACCGGTCCGCTCGCCGTCTCGAGCGCCAACCTCACCGGCAGGACCGCGGCGATCACGGCCTCCGACGCCCAGAGCATGCTCGGCGACAGCGTCGCGGTCTATCTGGACGGAGGACCGTCCGCGACAGGCGTCGCATCGACCATCATCGACGCGACGAGTCTTGTGATCGGAGAGATGCCGCTCGTGCGCGTGCTGCGCGACGGTGCCATCGACCGGGCGGCGCTCCGCGGAGTGCTCGGCGACCTGCTCGAGCCCGACCCGCGGCGAGAGGCCGAGCCGGATGCGGAGCCGGAGCCCGCGGGCGGACGAGCCGGGGGTGAGGACACCGCGTGAAGCAGTACGTCTTCACGATCCTGTTCACGGCGGCCGTGACGCTGTCGCTGTCGTGGGCGGTCTGGCGGTTGAGCCTCAAATACAAGCTGTATCCCGGCATCCGGGAGAGGGATGTGCACAAGACGCCCACGCCTCGCCTCGGCGGCGTGGCGATGTTCCTGGGTGTCGTCGCCGCCTTCGCGGTGTCGTCCCAGCATCCGTATTTCGCGATCTTCTGGGCGAACCCCGCGCCGGTCTACGCGATCCTGGCCGCGACGCTCCTGATCGTCGTGGTCGGCGTCGCGGACGATCTGTGGGACCTCGACTGGATGATCAAGCTCGGCGCGCAGTTCCTCGCCGCGGGCATCATCGCGTGGTTCGGGCAGCTGCAGATCTTCTCCCTGCCGATCGGCGGGCTGATCATCGGCTCCAGCTGGGTCAGCTTCACCCTCACCGTCTTCTCGATCGTGGTCGTGATGAACGCCGTCAACTTCATCGACGGTCTCGACGGACTCGTCGCCGGCGTCTGCCTCATCGCGAACGGCGTCTTCTTCGTCTACTCGTACATCCTCGTCCGCGACACCGGCTCCAGCACGTACTTCAACCTGGCCTCATTCATCGCGGCCGTCCTCATCGGCGCATGCATCGGTTTCCTGCCCCTGAACTGGAGCCCCGCGAAGCTGTTCATGGGCGACTCCGGGGCGCTCATGCTGGGGCTGCTCATGGCGTGCTCGGCGATCGCGATCACCGGACAGCTCGAACCGGCGGTCCTGGATCCGGAAGCGTTCGGACGCTCGCAGCTGCTCGGTGCGTTCATCCCGATCCTGCTGCCGGTCGTGGTCGTGCTGCTTCCGCTCCTGGACTTCGGGTTGGCTGTGGTGCGGCGCATGAGCGCGGGCAAGTCGCCGTTCTCGCCCGACCGAAAACACCTACACCACCGGATGCTGGACATGGGGCACACCGACCGCGACGCGGTGCTGATCTTCTATGCCTGGACCGCGGTGTTCAGCCTCGCCGTCCTGCTCATGTACATCGGCGCGCGCGAGAACTGGATCGGCCAGTACTGGATCGGCGTCGCTTTCGGCGTCGTCGGAGCCGCCGCGTGCCTGGTCGTCACCCTGCTGCCCACCTGGCGGCGAAAGCCCGCCGTTCTCGCCCCGAGCGACGACGTCCCGACTCTGGAGGCCGCTCGATGAGTGCCCAGCCCGCCCCGCGCAGTTTCACCGTCCTGTCGAGTCTGAAGTGGCCTGCGATCGTCATCGCCGCCTTGGCCGTCGGGGGAGCAGTCGTCGGCTACCTGGTCTCCGGTGTTCCCGGAATGGTGAGCGGCCTGCTCGGCGCAGCGATGTGGCTGGTGTTCCTCGCCCTGACCGCGATCAGCATCCAGGTCGCGATCCGCGCGACGAAGGACGACCCGGGATCGCCCGTCTTCTTCGCTATCGTGCTGGGTTCCTGGGTGCTCAAGCTCGTCCTGTTCGTGGTGCTCTCGATCTGGCTGCGCTCGCAGCCGTGGCTCGACCCGACGGTGTTCTTCGTGACGGTGATCATCGCCGTCGTCGGCTCGCTCGTGTTCGACGTGATCGCCTTCCAGCGGGCTCGCGTGCCGTATGTCGGGGATGTCGAGCTCCCGCAGTCCGTGGACGAGGACGCGCCCGGGGCAGACCGCTGAGACCGCGCCGCGGATCGCCGTCGAGGCGCCGCTGCAGCCCCGGACGGTGTCGTCGCCGGAGTGATCCTTTTGCTAGGCTGAACGAACACGCTCCCCCTGATCGCCACGTCTCGGACGCCCGACGCCGGAGAATCTCCTGAACACCGCAATGCTCATCCCCGCAATGTCGCTCGTCATGGCCGACGGATCAGACGGTGGTTTCGTAGGTCCCTCGATCGGTGAATTCGTCCCCCCGGGGCTGCTCTTCGTCGGCACCCCGTTCGAGCTGAACCGGGTCATGCTGATCCGACTGCTCGTGGTCTTCGCGCTCGTCATCTTCCTGTGGCTCGGCACCCGCCGTATGCAGCTCGTTCCTTCGCGCGGGCAGGCGGCACTCGAGTACATGCTCGGCTTCGTCCGCAACTCGATCGTGTTCGACACGCTCGGCGAGAAGGACGGCAAGCGGTTCATGCCCGTCCTGATGACGTTCTTCTTCCTGATCATCGGGATGAACCTCACCGGAATCATCCCGGGTCTGCAGATCGCCAGCACCGCCGTGATCGGCCTGCCGCTGATCCTCGCCGTCGTGGCATATGTCATGTTCGTGTATGCCGGATTCCGCAAGCACGGCTTCGGCTTCCTGAAGAACTCGCTCGTCATCCCCGGTGTTCCGTGGCCGCTGCACATCCTGCTGATTCCACTCGAGTTCCTCTCGACCTTCATCCTGCGCCCGATCACACTGGCCCTCCGACTTCTGATGAACATGGTCGCCGGTCACATGCTGCTGGTGCTCTGCTTCACGGCGACGCACTTCTTCTTCTTCACCGTGCTCGCCAACGGTCAGCTGATCGGCCTCCTCGGCATCGGCACGTTCGCGTTCGGCATCGCCTTCACGCTGCTGGAGCTGTTCGTCGCCGTGCTCCAGGCATACGTCTTCACGATTCTCACCGCCATCTACATCCAGATGTCGCTTGCCGACGGACACTGACGCGTCCTCGGCTGAACCCCGTCAAACCCCCTTCGAAAGGAAACCCCTGTGAACGTCGTCGGACAGCTCGCACCCCTCGCCTTCGGACTCGCCGCTATCGGCTCCGGTATCGGCGTCGGCATCATCGTCGGCAAGACCATCGAGTCGGTTGCGCGCCAGCCCGAGCTGCAGGGTCGCCTCAGCGGCCTCATGTTCCTCGGTATCGCGCTGACCGAGGCGCTCGCGTTCATCGCGATCGCGGTCGCCTTCATCCCGTTCCCCGCGCCGTAACCAGGCGTTGCTGACTAAAGGAGTCCGGATGCTCAGCGCATTCGCCGAAGGCCACGAAGGGGAGATCAACCCGCTCCTCCCCACGCTGCCGGACCTGGTCTGGGGCACGTTGGCGTTCGTCATCATCCTCGCCCTGTTCATGTGGAAGATCCTTCCGCGCCTGAACGAGGCGCTGGACGCCCGCAGCCAGGCAATCGAGGGCAGCATCGCCTCCGCCGAGGCAGCTCAGGCCGAGGCTCAGGCCGCCCTCGAGAAGTACACGGCTCAGCTCGCCGACGCGCGGGCCGAGGCCGGCCGCATCCGCGAGCAGGCGCGCGCCGACGGCAGCGCGATCATCGCGGAGCTCCGCGAGCAGGCATCCTCGGAGGCCGCGCGCATCACCTCGAACGCGCACGCGCAGATCGAGATGGAGCGGCTATCGGCGCTTTCGTCGCTGCGCTCGGACGTCGGCAGCCTCGCACTCGATCTCGCCGGTGGCGTGATCGGAGAGACGCTGACCGAAGACGCCAAGGCCCAGGCAGTGGTCGATCGATTCCTCGCCGAGCTCGAGGCGTCCGAGAAGGCGACCAGCTAGTGGGAAGCGCATCCACTCAGGCCCTGGCGGCGACGACGAAGGCGCTCGACGCCGCGTCGGGCGTCGACCTCGAGACCGCTCGCGAGCTGTTCGCTGCGGCGCGGATCGTGGGCGACTCGCCGCAGCTGAGCGGTGCGCTCGCCGACCCCGCCGCGGCACCCGCCGCCCGGACGCGAGTCGTCTCCGACGTGTTCGGGCCGACGTTCGGCAGAACGACCGTCTCCATCCTGACCACGGCCGTGGGGCAGCGGTGGTCGAACGCCGGGCAGCTCATCGACGGGATCGAAGAGCTGGCGGTGCGTGCCGCCGCCATCTCGGCGCCCGGTGTCGATGTCGAGGGCGAGCTGTTCCGGGTGTCGCGCACCATCGCCGAGAACCCCGAGCTCGAGCTCGCGCTCGGCAGCCGACTCGGTGACGAATCGGCGAAGGGCTCGCTCATCGAGACCCTGCTGCGCGGCCGTGCCAGCGCCGCGACGACGCTCATCGTGTCCTCGCTCGTCCAGCAGCCGCGGGAGCGTCGCGTCCGCGAGCTGGTCTCGCACGCAATGGACCTCGTCGCCGGTCAGCGGGACAGCATCGTCGCCACGGTCATCACGGCCCGGCCGCTCAGCGCCGCCCAGACCGAGCGACTGAGCGCTGTCCTCACGCGGCGATACGGCAAGCGGGTCGGACTCAATTCGGTCATCGACCCCTCGGTCGTCGGAGGCCTGCGCGTGCAGATCGCCGATGACGTCATCGATGCGAGCGTCGCGGCGCGGCTCACCGAGCTGCGCGAACGTCTCGCCGGCTAACACGAGATTTCCCGCCCGGGCGGAAGCTTTTGGGGCTCAGGCCCCTCGAAACGAAGGAACACAATGGCAGAACTAACGATCAGCCCCGATGTCATCCGTGACGCGCTGAAGGACTTCGCCGCCGCGTACGAGCCCACCGGCGCGGCCGCGACCGAGGTCGGCACCGTCGTCGACGCCGCCGACGGCATCGCCCACCTCGAGGGTCTCCCGGGCGTCATGGCCAACGAGCTCGTGCGGTTCGCCGACGGCACCTCCGGTCTGGCCCTGAACCTGGACGAGCACGAAGTCGGTGTCGTCGTCCTCGGCGAGTTCTCCGGCATCGAGGCCGGCCAGGAGGTCACCCGCACCGGCGAGGTGCTCTCGGTCGCCGTCGGCGACGGCTACCTCGGTCGCGTCGTCGACCCGCTCGGCAACCCGATCGACGGCCTCGGACCGGTCGCGACGGAGGGGCGTCGCGCGCTCGAGCTTCAGGCTCCCGGCGTCATGTCCCGCAAGAGCGTGCACGAGCCCATGCAGACGGGCATCAAGGCGATCGACGCGATGATCCCGATCGGCCGCGGCCAGCGGCAGCTCGTCATCGGCGACCGTCAGACCGGCAAGACCGCCATTGCGCTCGACACGATCATCAACCAGCGCGAGAACTGGGCGTCGGGCGACCCTAAGAAGCAGGTGCGCTGCATCTACGTCGCCATCGGCCAGAAGGGCTCCACCATCGCCGCGGTGAAGGGCGCCCTGGAGGACGCCGGCGCCATGGAGTACACGACGATCGTGGCGGCTCCGGCATCCGACCCCGCCGGATTCAAATACCTCGCCCCGTACACCGGCTCGGCCATCGGCCAGCACTGGATGTACGACGGCAAGCACGTCCTGATCATCTTCGACGACCT